>NZ_JAPHNL010000053.1 GCF_026274175.1 Streptomyces beihaiensis | reverse complement strand
CGACGCTCTTCCGATCTGGGAGCGGCGCTGGACCGCGCGCCCTCAGGGGGAGGGCCGCCTCATCGCGCGGGGCAACCGGTGCCGGACGCCCGGGACGGCGTGGGCGACGCGCCCCAGCCCGACCCGACGCGGTAGACGCCGGGCGCGCGAATCCGGCCGGGCGCCCACCCGGTCACCCCGTCACCGGGTCACCGGGTCACCGGGTCACCGGGTCACGGGGTCACGGGGTCACCGGGCTCACCTGGAGCTCCTTGATGCCGTTGAGCCAGGCCGCGCGCAGCCGCCTGGGGTCTCCGGCGAGCCGCAGGTCGGGCAGTGCGTCGGCGAGGGCGTTGAACATCAGGTCGATCTCCAGGACGGCGAGGGACTTGCCGAGGCAGTAGTGCGGGCCGCCGCCGCCGAAGCCGAGGTGCGGGTTGGGGTCGCGGGTGATGTCGAAGGTGTCGGGGTCGGCGAAGACCTCCGGGTCGTGGTTGGCGGAGGAGTAGAACAGGCCGACGCGGTCGCCCGCCCTGATCTTCTGCCCGCCGAGTTCCGTGTCCTGCGTGGCGGTGCGCTGGAAGGAGACGACGGGCGTGGCCCAGCGGACGATCTCCTCGGCGGTGGTGCCGGGCCGCTCCCGTTTGTAGAGCTCCCACTGGTCCGGGTGGGTCAGGAAGGCGTGCATGCCGTGGGTGATGGCGTTACGGGTCGTCTCGTTGCCTGCGACCGCGAGCAGGATCACGAAGAAGCCGAACTCGTCGGAGGAGAGGTTGCCCTCGTCCTCGGCGGCGACCAGCCTGCTGACGATGTCCTGGGCCGGGCACCGCTTGCGCTCGGCGGCGAGGTTCATCGCGTAGCCGATGATCTCCATGGCCGCCTCGGCGCCGACCTCCTCGGTGATCGCGTACTCCGGGTCGTCGTAGGCCACCATCTTGTTGGACCAGTCGAAGACGCGGGCGCGGTCGCCCTGCGCGATGCCGATGAGTTCGGCGATGGCCTGGAGCGGCAGTTCGACGGCGACGTCGGTGACGAAGTCGAACGACCCCTCGGCGGCCGCCTTCTCGCGCGCCTCGGCGACGATGGCGGTGGCCCGGCGGCGCAGCGCGTCCTCCAGGGAGCGGATGGCGCGGGGTGTGAAGCCGCGCTGCACGATCTGGCGGACACGGGTGTGCTCGGGCGGGTCCATGTTCAGCATGATCAGCTTCTGGATCTCGATCTGGTCGCGCTGGATCGAGGAGTTGAAGCGGATGACGGCGGTGTTCACGTTGGAGGAGTACAGCTCCGGGTGGGTGGACACGTATTTGACGTCAGCGTGCCGGGTCACGGCCCAGTAGCCGGCGTCGTCGAAGCCGGAGACGCCGCGCTCCTGCGCGATCCAGCGGACCGGCTCGGCCTGGCGCAGCTGGGCGAACTCCGGGTAGGGGACGCGGTCCTGGAGCAGGTCGGGGTCGGTGAAGTCGAACCCGTCGGGCAGTGCGGGGCACGGCATGAGGTCACTCCCGTTGTGGTCTGACGCCCGTTCTGACGTACCGTCAGTTCTGGCTCGAAAGGTAGTAACAGGTTCTGGAAGTGGCAAGGCCCGTGCGTGCACGACCCTTGCGTACCCGGGGTAAGCGCACGGAGACTGCACGTAGAACTGGTACGCGTTCTAGTTTCTGCTTTCTGCCCGGTTTCCGTGTGAGAGGCGAGGTTGGTATGGCAGCGGAGCCCGTCATCGTCGAAGCCGTCCGTACGCCGATCGGCAAGCGCGGCGGCGCGCTGGCCAATCTCCATCCCGCGTATCTCCTGGGCGAGACCTACCGCGAGCTCCTCGGTCGCACCGGCATCCAGGCGGACTGCGTCGAGCAGATCGTCGGCGGCACCGTCACGCACGCGGGCGAGCAGTCCATGAACCCGGCGCGCACCGCCTGGCTGACCATGGGGCTGCCCTACGAGACGGCCGCCACGACGGTCGACTGCCAGTGCGGCTCCTCGCAGCAGGCCTCCCACATGACCGCCAACATGATCGCGGCGGGCGTCATCGACGTCGGCATCAGCTGCGGTGTGGAGGCCATGTCCAGGGTGCCGCTCGGCTCGGGCTCCAGGCACGGCCCCGGCAAGCCGTTCCCGGACGAGTGGAACGTGGACCTGCCCAACCAGTTCGAGGCGGCCGAGCGCATCGCGCGCCGCCGTGAGCTGACCCGCGAGAACGTCGACTCGCTCGGCCTCATCTCCCAGGAGCGGGCGGCGATCGCCTGGGCCGAGGAGCGCTTCAAGCGTGAGACGTTCGCCGTGCAGGTGCCGACGACCGAGGAGGAGCAGGCGGCCGGGCAGGGCATGTGGCGCCTGGTCGACCGGGACGAGGGCCTGCGCGACACGACGATGGAGGCCCTGGCGGGGCTCAAGCCCGTCATGCCCACCGCCGTCCACACGGCCGGCAACTCCTCGCAGATATCGGACGGGGCGGCGGCCGTCATGTGGGCGTCGAAGCGGATGGCACGGGCGCTGCGGCTCAGGCCGCGCGCCCGGATCGTCGCCCAGGCGCTGGTCGGGGCCGACCCGCACTACCACCTGGACGGGCCGGTCGACGCGACGCGCGCGGTGCTCGGCAAGGCCGGGATGTCGCTCGGCGACATCGACATCGTGGAGATCAACGAGGCGTTCGCGTCGGTGGTGCTCAGCTGGGCGAAGGTCTTCGAGCAGGACCTGGAGAAGGTGAACGTCAACGGTGGCGCGATCGCCCTCGGCCACCCGGTGGGCGCGACGGGCACCCGTCTGATCACGACGGCCCTGCACGAGCTGGAACGCGGGGACAAGGAGTTCGCCCTGATCACGATGTGCGCGGGCGGCGCGCTGGCGACCGGCACGATCATTCAGCGCCTGTGAGCGCGAAGGGGCGGCACCGTCGTGGTGCCGCCCCGTGCCGGACCGGTCAGTACCAGCCGTTGGCCTGCCAGTGCGCCCAGGCGCCGCAGGCGCTGCCGTAGCGCTCGTTCATGTAGTTGATGCCCCACTTGATCTGCGTGGCGGGGTTCGTCTTCCAGTCGGAACCGGCGGACGCCATCTTGTTGGCGGGCAGCGCCTGCACCAGGCCGTAGGCGCCGGTGGACGCGTTGGTCGCGCTCGGGTTCCAGCCGCTCTCGCGGGAGACGATGTTGTCGAAGCACTGGAACTGCTTGGAGTTCCCGATCTTCTGCTGGGCGATCGCCTTGGCGGAGGTGGGCGCGGCCTGGGCCGGAGCGACGGTGACGGCCAAGGTGGCCGCGGCGGCGGTGGCGACGGCACCGGCGACGAGCTTCTTGGGGGTGGCGATCCGGCGGAGGAGCGTGGCGGACAAAACGAGGGACCTTCCGTGGGGGACGCGGGGCGTGCGTCGGCGCCGGGCCCTTGCGGGGCTCTCGGCGCCGTGCGACTGCTCCAGAGAAACAACACCGATGGGTGAATGCAATAAGCGCCTTTACTAGTGGAAGTCGCACCTGCGGCTAATGTCCCTTTTGTGTCGTGGGTCTCAATCCGCAGGTCAGAAGGGGTGCGATAACCCTTATGTCCGAATTCGTATACTACGATGGTGTTTAGTAAGTGACCTTGGTCATGTGGGGCGCCTCACGAGCGCGGGCCCTCGAATGTGACCTGGGCCTCGAACGCGGCCCGTCGCGTCGCCCGCCGCAGCGCCCTGAGCACCGCCCCGCCGACGGACAGTGTCAGCACCACGGTCAGCGCGGCCCGGCCCAGGTCCCAGCCGAGCGACGTGGCCAGGCAGTACGCGAGGAAACGGGCCAGGTTGTCGTGGAGCGAGGCGCCCGGCTGATACGCGACGGACGAGGCCAGCGCGTTCAGGAACGGCCAGCCCGACAGATTCATGACCGTGCCGTACGCGAACGCGGCGCAGAACCCATACACGGCGAGCAGCCCCAGCTCGGCCCGCCCGCGCAGCCTCTCCGCGCCCGGCAGCAGCCCCGCCCCCATCGAGAACCACCCCATGGCGAGCATCTGGAACGGCATCCACGGGCCCACCCCGCCGGTGAGCAGGGCGGACGCGAACATGCTCAGAGAGCCGAGTACGAAGCCGAAGCCCGGCCCGAGAACCCGGCCGCTCAGCACCATCAGGAAGAACATCGGCTCGATCCCGGCCGTGCCCGCGCCGATCGGGCGCAGCGCCGCGCCCGCAGCGGCCAGCACACCGAGCATCGCCACGGCCTTCGGGCCCAGGCCCGACTCCGAGATCGTGGCCGCGACCACGGCGACCAGGAGGACGAGCAGCGCCGCGAACAGCCAGGGCGCGTCCTGGGCGTGGGCGCTGACCTGGGAGCCGGGGCCCGTGATCAGCGGCCAGCAGAAGGCGGCGACGCCGATGGCGCTGACCAGGGTCAGGGCCGCCGTCGAGCGGGGGCCGAGCCGGACGGCGCGGGCCTGTCGTACGTGGCCCGTGCCCGTCGGTGCCGTCATGCCAGGGCCTCCCGCACCTGCGACACTGTGAGCCACTGCTGCGGGGCGAGCACCTTGGCCACCTGCGGGGCGAAGGACGGCGACGCCGTGACGATCTCCGGGGTCGGGCCGTCCGCGACGATCTCGCCGTCCGCCAGGATCACCACGCGGTGGGTCAGCTCGGCCGCCAGCTCCACGTCGTGCGTGGCCATCACGATGGCGTGGCCGCGGTCCGCCAGGTCGCGCAGGACCGTGACCAGGCGGGCCTTGGCCGCGTAGTCGAGGCCGCGGGTCGGTTCGTCGAGCAGGAGCAGCGGCGGGGCCGCGGTGAGGACGATCGCGAGGACCAGCGTGAGGCGCTGGCCCTCCGACAGGTCCCTGGGGTGCGTGTCGTCGGCGATGCCGGGGAGGAGGGCGGCGAGCAGGGCGCGGCAGGTGCCGGACGGGGCGGCCGCGTCCCGGTCCGCCGCGGTGCACTCCGCTCCCACCGTGTCCGCGCACAGCAGGTCGCGCGGGTCCTGCGGGACCAGGCCGACCTTGCGCAGCGCGTCCCGCGGGGAGAGGCGGTGGGGCGCGGCTCCGCCCACGGTCACCGTGCCGGTGTGGGGTCTGAGGGTGCCCACGAGGGTGGCGAGGAGCGTGGACTTTCCGGCGCCGTTGCGGCCCATCAGGGCGACGACCTCGCCGGGGCGGAACGTCGTGGATATCCGGCGGACGGCTTCCCTGCGGCCTCGGCGTACGGCCAGGTTGTCGGTCTCGGCCAGGGGTGGGACGGAAACCGGCTCGGGGGCTTCCCGCCGTCGCCGGGTGCGGCTCCGTCGTGGTTGATCGCGCGCCGCGGCGGAGCCGCTGGTCGACACAGCCCCGCGCCTCTTGTCGCCCAGCCGGTCTCGCAGGTCGGCCGCCGCACGCCGCGCGTCGCGCACCGTCAGCGGCAACGGGCTCCAGCCCGCCAACCGGCCCAGGCCCACCACCGGCGGGTACACCGGGGACATCGCCATCACCTCCGCCGGCGAGCCGACCACCAGCGGCTGTCCGGCGCCCGGCAGCAGCGCCACCCGGTCCGCGTACTGGATCACCCGCTCAAGGCGGTGTTCCGCCATGAGGACCGTCGTGCCCAGGTCGTGGACGAGGCGTTGCAGCACCGAGAGGACCTCTTCCGCCGCCGCCGGGTCCAGGGCCGAGGTCGGCTCGTCCAGGACCAGGACCCGGGGGTGCGGGGTCAGGACGGAACCGATCGCGACACGCTGGCGCTGGCCGCCGGAGAGCGTGGCTATGGGGCGGTCACGCAGGGCGGCCAGGCCGAGCAGGTCGAGGGTCTCCTCGACGCGGCGGCGCATCACGGTCGCGGGCAGGCCGAGGGACTCCATGCCGTACGCGAGTTCGTCCTCCACCGTGTCGGTGACGAAGTGGGCCAGCGGGTCCTGCCCGACCGTGCCGACGACGTCGGCCAGTTCGCGGGGCCGGTGCGTACGCGTGTCGCGGCCCGCCACCGTGACCCTGCCGGTGAGCGTGCCGCCGGTGAAGTGCGGCACCAGGCCGCTCACGGCGGCGAGCAGGGTCGACTTGCCGACCCCCGACGGCCCGGCGAGCAGCATCAACTCACCCTCGGGCACGGTCAGTTCTATGCCGTTGAGGGTCGGACGTCCCTCGGCGTCCTGGTATGTCACACAGACGTCCTCGAAACGGATCACGCCGACAGTCCCTCCTCGCTCTCCCGTCCGGCCGTCGGTTCCGGCACCGGCGCCACGATCGCGGGGAGCAGCCCGAGCAGCACCCCGGCCGCGGGCCACACCGGCAGCGCGGGCGCGACCGGCGGCACCACGGACGGCTGGAGCGCGGCCGGGTCACGGGCCGCGCCGACGATCACCACGGCCGCGGCCGCCGCGCCCGACGCCGCGACGAGCCAGGCCCGCACCCCCCACACGTCGGGCCGGTACCGGGTCCGCACCGTGCGCCGGCCTCCGAGCCACAGCCCGGCCAGCGCCGCCACCACCCCGGCGAGCAGCACCGGAAGGCCGTAGCCCGCGCCCGACGCGGCGAGCAGCCCGTACGTTCCCGCGCACATGCCGACCAGGCCGCCCAGCGTCAGCGCGGCCGTGGCACGGCGGACGGCGGGCGGCACCTGGGCGGTGCGGCCGTAGCCGCGTGCGTCCATCGCGGCGGCCAGCGCCACCGAGCGTTCCAACGCCCCCTCCAGGACCGGGAGGCCCACCTGCAACAGGCCCCGCAGCCCCCGGTCGGGGCGGCCCCGCAGCCGACGTGCCGCGCGCAGCCTGCGCACATCGGCGACCAGGTTCGGCGCGAACGTCATCGCGACGACGACCGCGACCCCGGCCTCGTACAGTGCTCCCGGCAGTGACTTGAGCAGCCGCGACGGGGAGGCGAGGGCGTTCGCGGCGCCGACGCAGATCAGCAGCGTGGCGAGTCTGAGGCCGTCGTACAGCGCGAACAGCAGTCCCTCCGCCGTCACCCGGCCGCCGATCCGCACCCCTTGCGCCCACGCGGGAAGCGGTACCTGGGGCAGCGTGACCAGGACGTGCGTACCCGGGATCGGCGAACCGAGGGCGACCGCGAAGAAGAGCCGGATGCCGACCACCGCCAGACCGAGCTTGACGAACGCCCCGTAGGAACGCGCCCACGGCGCCTCGGTCCGCCGGGCCGCCACCACGTACCCGGCCACCCCGACGAGCAGCGCGAGCAGCAGCGGGTTCGTGGTCCGGGACGCGGCCGCGGCGAGGCCGAGAGCCCATGTCCACCAGGCGCCCGGGTGCAGGGAGTTGGAGCGGTGGGCCACGGGGGCCCGCCAGGTACGGCCGGTGCGCATCAGCCGCGGCGCCGCCGGGCCTGCCAGATCGCCGCCACGCCGAGCGCCGCCACGAGTGCGACACCGGCGAGCACACCGACGGAAGGCCCGGACGAGTGCGACCGGGAGGCGGAGGTGGCGGGGGTGCTGGTGGCGTCGGTGGTCGGGACGGCGTGAGCGCTCACCTGCTCGCCGCAGCCCGCGCGCGGATAGTCGGCGATGGCGCACAGCAGTGCGGCGCTGTTGTAGCGCAGCGGCTTGGCGACGGCGGCGAGCGCCTCGGCGCTGGTCGCGTCGTCGGCCACCCGCGCGCACGCGGTGCGCGGTTTCGGCGGGCGTTCGCCGCCCGGCGCGTCCTGCGCGGTGCCGAAGTCGATGACGAGCGCGACGCGTTTCGTGCCGTCCCGGGCGGGCGTGGCGGCGCAGATCCGGTCGAAGTCCGCGGTGCCGCGCGGGCGCGTGGCGTCCTTGGAGTCCTCGCTCACCGCGAACCGGAAGCCCTGCACGTCGCCGTCGGACGGCCGCGCGGTGGACGGGCCCTGCGTCGCGTACGACCACGAGCCGCCGTCGCGCTCCCAGAACGACCAGTACCGGTAGCCGGTGGCGGCCTGCGCGGGCGCGACCGCGGCGCCGCCGAGCAGGAGGACGAGCACGCCGAGGAGACCGAGGCCGAGCCGTCGCGGCCCGC
Source organism: Streptomyces beihaiensis (assembly GCF_026274175.1). Taxonomy (GTDB): domain Bacteria; phylum Actinomycetota; class Actinomycetes; order Streptomycetales; family Streptomycetaceae; genus Streptomyces; species Streptomyces beihaiensis. Next base: position 8,154 of record NZ_JAPHNL010000053.1, on the reverse strand, counting down.
CGTGGGAGAGCTTCACAGCTGGTTCTTCCTGCGGCCGCTGAGCAGCACCCCGGCGCCGGCCGCCGCGACGAACACGACGCCGAAGATCCACCAGTTCCCGAGCCCGCCGCCGCTGCTCTTGTCCTTGCTGTCGTCCTTCTTGTTCCGCGCGTCGCCGCTCTTGGCGCCGGAGGTCTTCTCCGGAGCGGGCCCCGTCTTGTCCAGGGCGCTCACCAGGTCGGTGCCGCCGAAGTCGCGGGGGTCGTTGCCCGTCGCGTGCGCGGCGAAGATCAGCTGGGCGTAGGCGGCGGGGCCGGACTGAGCGGCCCAGTCCTTGGCGTTGTCCTCCAGCCAGCTGTACGGATCCTTGGTGTACTTGGTCCCCTCGGCGGCCGCGACGGCGGTGACCGCGTCGGCGGTGTTGCCGTAGTCGGGCTTGTCCGTGGCCCCGGCGAGCTGCGACTTCAGGTACAGGTGGGCGGCCAGCTGGTTCCGCAGGCGGACGGCGCCGTTGTGCGCGAGCGTGCCGGGCGCCGCGCCGCTCTTCTCGGCGTCGCCCTTCACCCCCTGGCAGGTGTACGTGTCGGGGGCCTTGCCCTTGCCGGGCGCGAAGCCGGTGCCGAGCGTGCCGAGCACGGCGGCGGCCGTGGCGTCGTCGTTGGCGGTGAGCTTGCCGCTCTTGTCGGGCTGGTAGGCGAAGCCGCCTCCCTCGGTGCCGGAGCAGGGCAGCGCGAGCGCGCGGAGCGCGTCGTACGCCGACTTGCCGAGATCCGACTTCACGGCGTCCGGCTTCTGACCGGCGGCGACGAGCGCGCCGACCACCACGGACGTCGAGTTGGCGTCGCTGGCCCCGCCCGGCTTGAAACCCCAGCCGCCGTCGGCGTTCTGCTTCTTGCGCAGCCAGTCGACGCCCCGGGCGACCTCGCCGCTCCGGCCGCCCGCGGCGGCGAGGGCCTGGACAGCAGCGGCGGTGCTGTTGCTGTCCTGGTCCTCCAGCGTCTTCGCGGTGCACTCCGTGCCCGGATCGGTGCGAAACGGCGCGAAGCCGCCGTTCGCGCACTGCTGTCCGGCGAGCCAGTCCACGGCCTTCGCCGCGGGCGTGACGCCGACCGTCTCCTGCGCGACGAGCGCCAGCGACTGCCGCCACACCCCGTCGTAGGTGGGGTCGGCCGTGCCGTACAGACCGGACGGCAGGACGGTCTTGGGGGACGGGGAGGCGGAGTCCGCGGCCGCGACGGGCGCCGCGACGGCACCGATCACGACGGTCGCGGCGACGAGCGCGGCGCTGCGGCGAATGGTCATGGTGCGGCGGGTGCCTCTCCCTGCGGGGGAGCCGGACGGCACGGCACACGTGGGCACCGGGCGGCTCCGGCTCCGTAAGCCTCGACGGTCCTGAGCCGAGCAAGTACGCACGAGGCATTCCGGCTGTACGGCTGCGGGTCAGCGCCGGATTCGCACCGGCTTCCCCTCGTACGTACGTACTGACGACGAGCCCACTGTACCGGTCGGCCGACATCACCAGGGGCGCGGGGAACCGCGCGACAAGCCACAGGTCACCCGCGCCCGCCGACGAGACTCAGCCCTTACGGCGAAGGCGCGGAACGAGACTCGGCCCTCACGGCGAAGGTGCGGAACGAGACTCGGCCCTCACGGCGAAGGCGCGGAACCGGAACCGAAACCGGAACCGAGGCCGCGACCACCACCCCGCCTACCGCACCTCGTACCGCTCGACCTCCGCCCCACCGCTCTTGCCCGTGGCGCCGCCGTCCCCGGCCCCTTCGCCGCCGAGGTTCTTCCTGACCGAGTCGAGAATCGTCAGCCCCTGCCCGACGAGCCCGGCCGCGATCTCGCCGAGGCCGTCCGCCCCGTTGAGCACGTTCACGTTGGCCCCGGCGAGGCCGCCCGCCGCCTCCTTCACGATCTGCGGCAGCTGATCGATGAGCATGCGCTCCAGCGCCACCCGGTCGTGCGAGGCGGCCGCCTCGGCCTGGATCTTCATCCGCTCGGCCTCGGCGAGCGCGAGGACCCGGATCCGCTCGGCCTCGGCCTGGGCCGGCTTGACGACCTCGGACGCCAGCTCCTGTTCGCGCAGCTCGCTCTGCTTGATCGCCAGCTCGGTCTGCGCGATGAGCACTTCCTGCTGGGCGTGGGCGAGCGCCAGCGGCCCCGCCTGGTCGGCCTGGGCCTTGGCCCGGTCGACCTCGGCGTCGTACTCGGCCTGCACGATCGCGGTCTGCCGCGCGAACTCGGCCTGCTTGCGGGCCGCCGCCTGCTCGGCCTCCGCGGATGCCTGCGTGGCCGCGGCCTGCGCGACCTGCGCGGCCCGCTGGATATTGGCCTTGTGCGGCCGCGACATCGCCTCGATGTAGCCGGTGTCACCGTCGTCGATCGACTGGATCTGCAGCGAGTCGACGTGCAGGCCGATCTTCGCCATCTCGGCCTTCGACGTGTCGAGCACCTCGGTGGCCAGCTTCTGCCGCTCGGTGACGATCTCCTCGACGGTCATCGAGCCGATGATGGACCGCAGGTGACCGGCGAAGATCCGCCCGGTCAGCACCGACATCTGCTCCTGGTCGGAGAGGAACCGCTGCCCGGCGTTGACGATCGACTCGTGGTCGTTGCCGACCTTGAACGCGATGACGGCGCGCACGGTCAGGGCGATGCCCTGCCTGGTCACGCACTTCTCGACGACTTCCGCCTCGCTCATCGCGAGCGACAGGAAGCGGGTCTTGCGGAAGACGGGAAGCACGAACTTCCCGTGTCCGGTGACGACGCGGAACGGCGCTCCCCCAAGTCCCCGCCTGCCGCCCGAGATCAGCATCGCCTCGTCGGGTGCGGGAACGCGATATCCGAACATCCTTGTACGTCTCCTCAGTGGGCAAAGCCGCCGTCGCCGCCTTCCGGCGGGTCCAGCAGTGGGTCGTGCCAGGCCATGACGGCCACCTGTCGGCTGCCGCGCGACTCGATGACCAGGACGGTCTCGCCGCGCGCGAGAGGTTCGTCGGAGTACGCGAGGAAGGTCTCGGTCCCGCCTCTCACCCGCACCAGCACTTCACCCGGACCACCGGCCCCGCGGGTGCCGATCGTCAGTTTCCCCGTGCAGCCGACCACAGCCTCGTCCGGCGTCATCGGCGGCCGCCCCCTTGTCGGTCCAGCTCAGCGAGCTCTTGATGGCCAGAAGATACGCCTGCCAGGGCATCCGCACCAAGGCGGGTGCGGCAAAGATCCCTCTCACGCGCCCCCGCTCACCCGGCCGCCACATAGGTCACGGGATCGAGCCCGGCCACCGCCTCGGCCCGGCCCAGCTTCACCAGGCGCCTCAGGTGCGCCTCGGCCTCCGACACGGCGATGGTCCGGGAGCCGTACGGGATCTCGTCCCAGGGCCGGTTCCACTCCATCCGCTCGGCCAGCTCCCAGGGTGTGAGCGGGACGGCCAGGAGGCCGAGCAGGCCGGTCAGCCGCGCCTCGTGGTGGTCGAGCAGTTCCCGTACGCGGCCGGGGGCGTCGGTGAAGGCGTGCTGGTGGGCGGGGAGTACTTCGGCGGGGGCCAGGCGGGCGATCCGCTCCAGCGAGTCGAGGTAGTCGCCGAGGGGGTCGGTGGCCCCCGCGTCCTGGGCCGACGGGTCCTCGTACAGGCCGATGTGCGGGGAGATCCCCGGCAGCACGTGGTCGCCGGAGAAGAGCCGCCCGCGGCCCGCGAGCCCGGCCGGATGCGCCTCGTCCAGATGCAGGCAGACGTGGCCCGGGGTGTGGCCCGGCGTCCACACCGCGCGCAGCCGCCGCCCCGGCAGGTCGAGCAGGTCGCCGGGGACGATGGGCCGGTCGGGCAGCGCGGGGGCCAGGCCGGGCAGGCCGCGCGGGCGGCCCGAGTCGCGGGCGGCGATCAGCGGTGCCACATGCGCCTCGGGCGCCCCGGCCGCGGTGAGCTTGGCCGCCAGGTACGCGTACCAGCGCGACGGGTCCTGCTCGCGGGTCCTGCGCACCACCGCGATGTCGGCCTCGTGCATGGCGATCCACGCGCCGGACGCCTCCCGCACCCGCGCCGACAGGCCGTGGTGGTCGGGGTGGTGGTGGGTGACGAGCACCCCGGTCAGCTCGCCCACCGACGTACCGCACGCGGTCAGGCCGGTGGTGAGGGCGGACCAGGAGCCCGGGTCGTCCCAGCCGGTGTCCACGAGAACCGGTCCGGCGTCGGTGTCCAGGACGTAGACGAGGGTGTGGCCCAGCGGGTTGTCCGGGATCGGGACGGGGATGCTCCACACGCCCGAACCGTGATCGGTCACCCGCGTCGTGCGCGCCGCCATGAGCCCCGCCTCTCGCCGTCCGCCACATCGAACTCCAGCCACTGTAAGGGAACTTGTAGAACTGGTTTCATTGGTTGCCCGGGACGACCGGTCCCGGCCGCGCGCCTCGCCCCTCCGTCTTCCGTATGCCGAGTGGAACTGGTATCAGTTCTGAAACACCGTCAGATACGGCGCAAGCCATTTCGTAAGGCATTCGGAAGACATCGGAACCGTCACGGAAGCGGAAGTCGCCATGACCGAGCTCGTGGAACACCGACAGCTGTTCATCGGCGGGGAACTGACCGATCCCCTCGGCAAGGACGTCATCGAGGTGGTCTCCCCGCACACCGGCGAGGTCTTCGGCCGGGTCCCGCACGCCGCGCCCGCCGACGTCGACCGCGCCGTCGCCGCCGCGCGCCGCGCCTTCGACGAGGGGCCCTGGCCACGCATGACCCTGGACGAGCGCATCGAGGTCGTCACGAGGATCAAGGACGCGTTCGCACTCCGGCACGAGGAGATCGCCCGCGTCATCAGCAGCGAGAACGGCACCCCGTACACCGCGGGCGTCATGGTGCAGGCCCTCGCCGCGATGATGGTCTGGGACTGCGCGATCACCGTCGCCCGCGGCTTCACGTACGAGGAGACCAGGGGCGGCGCGCTCGGCCCGCTGCTGGTGCGGCGCGAGCCCGTCGGCGTGGTCGCGGCCGTCGTCCCGTGGAACGTCCCGCAGTTCACCGCCGCGGCCAAGCTCGCGCCCGCGTTGCTCGCCGGGAACCCGGTGATCCTCAAGACCTCGCCCGAGACCCCGCTGGACGCCTATCTGCTCGCCGAGATCGCCGCCGAGGCCGGACTGCCCCAGGGGGTGCTCTCCGTCATACCGGCCGACCGCGAGGTCAGCGAGTACCTGGTCGCCCACCCCGGCGTCGACAAGGTCTCCTTCACCGGTTCGGTCGGCGCGGGCAAGCGCGTCATGGAGGTCGCCGCGCGCAACCTCACCCGCGTCACCCTCGAACTCGGCGGCAAGTCGGCCGCGATCGTCCTGGAGGACGCGGACGCCGCCGCGGCGGTCGCGGGGATCGCCCCCTTCGCCTGGATGATCAACGGCCAGGCGTGCGTCGCGCAGACCCGCATCCTCGTACCGCGCTCGCGCTACGACGAGTTCGCCGACGCCTTCGCGGCGGCCGCGAGCGCCCTCAAGATCGGCGACCCGCTCGACCCGGCCACCGAACTCGGCCCGCTGGTCGCCGAGCGGCAGCAGCGGCGCTCCCTCGACTACATCCGCGTCGGTCAGCAGGAGGGCGCCAAGCTCCTCACCGGCGGCGGCGTCCCGAAGGGCTTCGAGCGTGGCTGGTACGTCGAGCCGACCCTCTTCGGCGACGTCGACAACTCGATGCGCATCGCGCGCGAGGAGATCTTCGGCCCGGTCATCTGCCTGCTCCCGTACGGCGACGATGCCGAGGCCGTGCGGATCGCCAACGACTCCGAGTACGGGCTCAGCGGCAGCGTCTGGACCGCCGACACCGAGCGCGGCATCGGCATCGCGCGGCAGGTGCGCACGGGCACGTACAGCGTGAACACCTTCAGCCTCGACATGCTCGGCCCCTTCGGCGGCTACAAGAACTCCGGTCTGGGGCGGGAGTTCGGCCCCGAGGGGTACGGCGAGTACTTCGAGCACAAGATGATCCACCTGCCCGCCGGTTGGGAGGGCTGAGCATGGGCGACCGCTGGCATGTGGAGGTCGACCGGGGCGTGTGCATCGGCTCCGGCATGTGCGTCAACACCGCGCCCGCCGCGTTCCGGCTCGACTCGGCGCGCCAGTCACGCCCCGTGGAAGCGGACGTGGACGCCAAGGAGCCGGTTCTCGCGGCGGCGGAAGGCTGCCCCGTCGAGGCGATCGCGGTGACCCTGGCCGGGAGCGGCGAGGCGGTCTTCCCTCCGGAGGAGTGACGGCGGAGCATGACGGCGCGGAAGTGACGAGACGCGGTCACCGGACAGCCGTACGGCTACACGGTGTCGCGCTCTTGGTGCTCGGCGTGCTCGGCGTGCTCGGCGCCGGGGGCGGTCACCTCGATCAGACGGCACACCGTCTCGATGTCGATCTTCACCTGGGCGATCGACGCGCGGCCCGAGAGCCACGTGATCAGCGCCGAGTGCCAGGTGTGCTCGATGACCCGGACCGCCGAGAGCTGCTCGGGGGTCGGGGCGTCGAGCCCCATCGCGTCCAGGATGATCGCCGTCGTCTGGCGCGAGACCTGGTCGACCTCGGGGCTGACGCTGCGGTCGGCGAACGTCAGGGCACGCACCATCGCGTCGGCCAGGTGCGGCTCGCGCTGAAGGGCCCGGAAGGCGCGCATCAGCGTCTGGGCGACCCGCTCGGCGGGCCGGTCCGACGACGGCGGGCGCTTGCGCAGGGTGCCGTGCATGCGCTCCAGCTGGTCCTGCATGGTGGCGACCAGCAGATGCACCTTGCTGGGGAAGTACCGGTACAGCGTGCCGAGGGCCACCTGTGAGGACTCTGCGACCTCCCGCATCTGCACGGCGTCGAAGCCGCCGCGCGCCGCGAGCCGGGCGCTGGTGTGCAGGATCCGGCGGCGGCGCGCCTCCTGCCGCTCGGTGAGCGCCGGAGCGCCGCTCCTCGCGGCCGGTCTCGCGTCGGGAACTGTCATCGTTTCGCTTCCGTTGCCGTGGCGTGAATCACCTGCCGCGCCTGTCACAGCTTGGCTACCTGCCGGTAGATTCGGTGCTCCTTGAACGATCAAGTCTGAAACTTGTTCTAGATTAGCGTCCCCACGTAGTGTCCACGGGCAAGCAGGGAGAAGGGTGGCCTGGAGTGACCGCGGAGTCGTTGCGCATCGCTCTCCTCACGTACAAGGGCAACCCGTTCTGCGGTGGCCAAGGAGTGTACGTACGGCACCTCTCGCGCGAGCTGGCCCGGCTCGGGCACCGGGTGGAGGTGATCGGCGCCCAGCCGTACCCCGTCCTCGACGAGGGGCCGGGCCTCGACAGGCTCACGCTCACCGAACTGCCCAGCCTCGACCTGTACCGCAGCCCCGACCCGTTCCGCACCCCGAAGCGCGACGAGTACCGCGACTGGGTGGACGCCCTCGAAGTCGGCACCATGTGGACCGGCGGGTTCCCCGAGCCACTGACGTTCTCCCTGCGCGCCCGCCGCCACCTGCGTGCCAGGCGCGGCGAGTTCGACGTCGTCCACGACAACCAGACCCTCGGCTACGGGCTGCTCGGCGGCCCCGCCGCCCTCGGCGCGCCGCTCGTCACCACCGTCCACCACCCCATCACCGTCGACCGGCAGCTGGAGCTCGACGCCGCCGACGGCTGGAAGCGGAGGGCTTCGGTGCGGCGCTGGTACGCGTTCACGCGCATGCAGAAGCGCGTCGCCCGCCGCCTGCCGTCCGTGCTCACCGTCTCCGGCACCTCGCGCGACGAGATCGTCGACCACCTCGGCGTGCGCCCCGACCGCATCCGCGTCGTGCACATCGGCGCCGACACCGACCTCTTCTCACCCGACCCGTCCGTCGCCCGGATCCCCGGCCGTATCGTCACCACCTCAAGCGCCGACGTGCCGCTCAAGGGCCTCGTCTTCCTCGTCGAGGCGCTCGCCAAGGCCCGCGCCGAACACCCCGACGCGCACCTCGTCGTCGTCGGCAAGCGCGCCGAGGAGGGCCCGGTCGCCCAGGCCATCGAACGGTACGGCCTGGAGGGCGCGGTCGAGTTCGTCAAGGGCATCAGCGACCGCGAACTCGTCGACCTCGTACGCTCCGCCGAGATCGCCTGCGTGCCCTCCCTCTACGAAGGGTTCTCGCTGCCCGCCGCCGAGGCCATGGCCACCGGCACCCCGCTCGTCGCCACGACCGGCGGAGCCATCCCCGAGGTG
>NZ_JAPHNL010000052.1 GCF_026274175.1 Streptomyces beihaiensis | reverse complement strand
GTGTGTCCGCCCGGCACGGTGCCCGACCACCGTCAGGCCTCCGCCCACCTGGCTCCGCTCAAACGCGCGGCTCAGGCTCGGGGAACGCCGTGGCGGGGGGCTTGTCGCCGCTCTCCACGGCGCGCACCGCGGCCAGCAGGTCGGCCGCCTTCCCGGTCAGCTTGCCCCCGGCCTCGACCGGACCGCCCCGCGTCGCCTTGCGCCGCGCGATCCGCTCCCGCAACTCCCGCTGCGCGGCCAACTCGGCCTCGGCCTCGGACAGCTGCTCCGCGCTGTCCGCGCTGTCCGCGCTGTCCGCGCTGTCCGCGCCGTCCCCGCCGTCCGGGCCGTCCCCGCCGTTCGGGCCGTCCGCGCCGTCTGTGGCCTCGGCGTCTGCGTCCGGGGCAGCCGTCTGCTCGGGCTCGGCTCCCGGCTCGGGCACCTCGGCGGAGGGCTCCGTACTCACAACGTGCTCCAGTCCTGGTCGGGGTAGCGGTGCAGGGGCGCCGACACGTCGTCGAGCGCCTGGCAGATCTCGTCAGGAAGACTAAGCGTCTCCACTGACAACGCCGCCGTGAGCTGCTGCGCCGTGCGCGCGCCGACGATCGGCGCCGCCACCCCGGGCCGGTCCCTGACCCATGCGAGGGCCACCTGCAGCGGTGTCACGGCGAGACCGTCCGCCGCTATCGCCACCGCGTCCACGATGTGCGCCGCCGTGTCGTCCAGGTACGGCTCGACGAACGGCGCCATGTGCTCGGAGCCGCCCCGCGAGTCCGTCGGCGTGCCCGAGCGGTACTTGCCGGTGAGCACGCCCCGGCCCAGCGGCGACGACGGCAGCAGCCCGATGCCCAGGTCGAGGGCGGCGGGCAGCACCTCCCGCTCCACGCCGCGCTGCAGCAGCGAGTACTCCATCTGCGTGCTGGCGAGCCGGGTGCGCGCGCCGGGCGCCGCCAGCTGCCACGTCCCGGCCTTGGCCAACTGCCAGCCGCAGAAGTTCGACACCCCGGCGTACCGCGCGCGGCCGCTGCTGACGGCGATGTCCAGGGCCTGCAGTGTCTCGTCGAGCGGGGTGGCGGGATCGTACGCGTGCACCTGCCACAGGTCGACATGGTCGGTGCCGAGCCGGGTGAGTGAGGCGTCGAGCGCGGAGAGCAGATGGCCGCGCGAGCCGTCGAAGCGCCGCTCCGGGTCGGGTACGCTGCCCGCCTTCGTGGCGATGACGAGGTCGCGGCGGGGCACGAGACCCTCGATGAGGCGGCCCAGAAGGTACTCCGACTCGCCGTCGCCGTACACGTCGGCGGTGTCCACGAGAGTGCCGCCCGCCTCCCAGAACGCCTTCAACAGGTCGGCGGCTTCGTGCTCTTCGGTGTCCCTGCCCCACGTGAGGGTGCCGAGCCCGATCCGGGACACGCGCAGGCCGGTACGGCCGAGATGCCTCTGCTCCATGGGCGCTGAGATTACTGGCCGAAGGTCAGCGTGGGGCCCCCTGTGGACAACTGTCGCGCCGGGCGGCGCGCTAGGGTGCCCCGCAGTAGACATTACCGATGGGTAATCCAGCGGGTCCGGCACGGTGTGAAGGGGATGTGGTCAATGAAGCTCGGCATCAATCTCGGGTACTGGGGCGCGGGCATGGACGCGGACAACCTGGCCGTCGCGAAGGAGGCGGACCGGCTCGGCTACGCGGTCTGCTGGGCCGCCGAGGCATACGGCTCCGACGCCGCCACGGTCCTCGCGTACGTGGCCGCGCAGACCGAGCGGATCGATGTCGGTTCGGCCATCTTCCAGATCCCGGCCCGTCGGCCCACGATGACCGCGATGACGGCGGCGACCCTCGACTCGCTGTCCGGCGGCCGGTTCCGGCTCGGCCTCGGTGTCTCCGGGCCGCAGGTGTCCGAGGGCTGGTACGGCGTGAAGTTCGACAAGCCGCTGGCCCGCACGCGCGAGTACGTCGACATCGTGCGCAAGGCGATGAGCCGCGAGCGGGTGACGTACGAGGGGGAGCACTGGACGCTGCCGCTGCCGGACGGGCCCGGCAAGGCACTCAAGCTCACCGTCCACCCCGAGCGCCCGCACATCCCCCTCTACATCGCCGCGATCGGCCCGAAGAACCTGGAGCAGACCGGCGAGATCGCCGACGGCGCCCTGCTGATCTTCCCCGCCGCCGAGCACCTTCAGGACACGGCCATCGCGCACCTGCGCGCGGGCCGCGAGAAGGCGGGCAGGACCATGGACGGCTTCGACGTCTGTCCCACGCTCCCGCTGGCCGTCGGTGACGACAAGGACATCAGCACACTCGCCGACACGTTCCGCCCCTACACCGCCCTGTACGTCGGCGGAATGGGCAGCCGCAAGCAGAACTTCTACAACCGGCTCGCGCGGCGCATGGGTTACGAGAAGGAGGCCGTCGAGATCCAGGACAAGTACCTCGACGGCGACAAGCAGGGCGCGGCCGCCGCGATCCCGCAGCAGCTCATCGACTCCACCACCCTGCTCGGCTCGGTCGACCGGATCGCCGACCGGATGCGGGCCTATGCCGAGGCCGGGGTCACCACCCTGACCCTCGCCCCCGCGGGCTTCACGCTCGACGAGCGGCTCACGGCGCTGCGGGCGGGCACCGAGGCCCTGGAGCGGGCCGGACTGGCCTGAACCCCGCGCGGCGGGCCGGAGGGAGGCGTCTCTGCGGCCGTGGTGGGGGCTCGGGGGTCTTCCCCGCCACGGCCGTCACGGAGAACAACGCGCCACCGCGCACGCGGTTACGCGTCCTGCCCCGGGGTTCCGTCCGCCGTCCTCCCTTCGGCCGATTTGCCCACATAAGTGTTGCCTCACCCGCTATCTCGCATTTGACTCGTTTCTGCGGGTCCATGACGCGGAGGTGACCACGATGCTGTCGGCCAAGAGCCTGTTCCAGGAGATCCTGGACGACGACGAGGCGTTCCGGCTGTTCTGTTCGATCGCCGCCAGCGGCGAGGCCCAGGGCGGCTGGGAGAACGGGCGGATCGCCGCGCTCGTCCCCGACAGCCGGCGCGACCTCGCCCCCAAGATCGCCCGGCACGGCGCCGACGAGGACAAGCACGGCCGCATCTTCAACGCCCTGCTGAAGAAGCGCGGCCTCGAACCCTGTCCGGTCCCGCCGGAGACCGACTACACGATGCTCCTGGAGCGGCGCGGTATCGGCCTCGCCCACGCCAAGCTCCGCGCGGACCGGCCGCTCACCGAACACGACATCATCACGTACCTGTCGCACAGCAGGGTGACCGAGCAGCGCGCCGCCGACCAGATGGTGATGCTCCGCAAGTTCTTCGCCGACGATCCTGAGGTCGGCAAGGCCGTCAAGATGATCTCGAACGACGAGGACAACCACCTCGCCTACTGCCACGAGGAACTGCTGCGCCTCGCGCGCGCGGGCCACGGCCGCGCCATCCAGGCGACCCTGCACACGTGCGCCCACGCCGAGATCGGCATCTACCGCGACGTCAGCCTCGCCGTCATGGACCGCATGGGCCGCATCCTGCACTGGCCCAAGCCCAAGGCGGCAGCCCTCAAGGCCGGAATCCACGCCGTGTACGCCTACGAGCGGCTGACCGGCTGGCGCCGCATGGTCTGCCTGGAGATGCCCGAGCGCCGCGACGCCCTGGGCGGCCCCGCCACCTCCGCCCCCGAGTTCGCCTAGCCAGGCAGCGGACCCGGAGCCCCCGCTACAGCCATCCGCGCCGCTTGAACAGCCGGAACAGGCCCAGCTCCAGCAGAGCCATCAGCACGATCACCGCCGGATACGCCGCCACCCAGTGCAGTTCCGGCATGTGGTCGAAGTTCATGCCGTAGACGCCCGCGATCATCGTGGGCACCGCGGCCATCGCCGCCCACGCGGAGATCTTCCGCATGTCGTCGTTCTGCCGCACGCTCATCTGCGCCAGATGCGCGGACAGGATGTCCGACACCAGGCGGTCCAGGCCGTCCACCGACTCGTTGACCCGTGTCAGGTGGTCGCTCACGTCACGGAAGAACGGCTGCGCCTCCCCGTCCACGAACGGCACCGCCACGCCGAACGGGCCAACGCCCGCGAGCCGCGCCATCGGCAACGCGAGCGGCCCGGTCGCCCGCCGGAACTCCACGATCTGCCGCTTGAACGCGTAGATCCGCGACGCCGTGTCCCGCGAACCGCCGCTGACCGGCGAGAAGACCTCCGCCTCCAGCTCCTCCAGGTCGGTCTGCAGCTCGCCCGCGACATCCAGGTAGTGGTCGACCACCGCGTCCGCGACCGAGTACAGGACCGCCGTCGGGCCGTGCCGCAGCACCTCCGGCTCGGCCTCCAGACGCCGCCGTACGGCCGCGAGCGGCGCACCCTCGCCGTGCCGCACCGTCACCACGAACGAGTCGCCGAGGAACAGCATCAGCTCGCCCGAGGAGACGACGTCGCTGTGCGGCTCGTACAGGACCGGCTTGAGGACGACGAAGAGCGAGTCGTCGTAGACCTCCAGCTTCGGTCGCTGATGCGCGTTGAGCGCGTCCTCGACGGCCAGCGGATGCAGCCCGAACTCGTGACTCACCCGGTCGAACTCCGTCTGCGTCGGCTCGTACAGGCCGATCCACACGAACGCGTCACCGGCCTCGGCCGCCCGCGCCTGGCCGAGGGCCTCCGAGAGGTCCGCGGGTCCCTCGGTGCGGCGCCCCCCGCGGTAGACGGCGCAATCGACGATCATGACGGCATTCTTTCCACGGCGGCATGGGGGCGCACGCGCGCGTGCGCCTACTCTGGCCCGTATGCCCACGCTGATCCTCGTCAGGCACGGACGCTCCACCGCCAACACCGCCGGCCTGCTGGCCGGGAGAACCCCCGGTGTCGCACTCGACGACCGCGGCAGGGAGCAGGCCGCGACACTGCCGCGGCGGCTCGCGGCCCTGCCGCTGTCCGAGGTGGTCACCAGCCCGCTGCAGCGCTGCCAGGAGACGCTCGAACCCCTGCTCGCCGCCCGCCCCGGCCTCGGCGCGCACACCGACGACCGCGTCACCGAGTGCGACTACGGCGACTGGTCGGGCCGCGAACTCGCCGAACTCGGCGACGAACCGCTCATGGAGGTCGTGCAGCGGCACCCGACCGCCGCCGCGTTCCCCGGCGGCGAGTCCATGCGGCACATGCAGCACAGGGCCGCCGAGGCCGTACGTGAGTGGAACGCGCGCGTGGAGCGCGACCACGGGCCCGACGCCGTGTACCTCATGTGCTCGCACGGCGACATCATCAAGTCCCTCGTGGCCGACGCCCTCGGCCTCCACCTCGACCTCTTCCAGCGCATCTCCGTGGAACCCTGCTCGATCACCGCGATCCGCTACACGCGAACACGCCCGTTCCTCCTCCGGCTCGGCGACACCGGTGACTTGGCGTCCCTGGCGCCGCGCGAGGACACCCGCGAGCGGGCCGAGGCGGCGGACGCACCCGTGGGAGGCAGCACCGGCGCGCCGTGATCGTCGCCCGCAGTAGGGTGAAGCTCCCGCAACAACAGCCGATCCCGATTCCCATGGAGACAGGACGTGTCCCGTCAGGTGTTCCTCTACGACCCTCCGGAGCGTTTCGTGGCCGGCACGGTCGGGCTCCCCGGGCGCCGCACCTTCTTCCTGCAGGCCACGGCAGGAGCCCGGGTCACCAGCGTGGCGCTGGAGAAGACCCAGGTGGCCGCGCTCGCCGAGCGCATGGACGAACTGCTCGACGAGGTCGTGCGGCGCAGCGGCGGCAATGCCCCGGTGCCCGCCATGGCGCCCACGGAGATCGCCGACACCGCGCCGCTGGACACCCCGGTCGAGGAGGAGTTCCGCGTCGGCACGATGGCTCTCGCCTGGGACGGCGACGAGGAACGCATGATCGTCGAGGCGCAGGCCCTCGTGGAGCTGGAGGCCGACTCCGACGAGGACCTGGCCGAGGCGGAGGAGCGGCTCCTGCAGGACGAGGAGAACGGGCCGCCCATGCTCCGCGTCAGGCTCACCGGCGCCCAGGCCCGCGCCTTCGCCAAACGCGCCCTCGACGTCGTCAACGCGGGTCGCCCGCCGTGCCCGCTGTGCAGCCTGCCGCTCGACCCGGAGGGACACGTATGTCCGCGCCAGAACGGATACCGGCGCGACGCGTGAGCGCCCGCGACCGTGCCGCCCTCGACCTGCTGGCCAGGGGCGAGCTGAAGGTGGAGGGGCAGATCCGCGACGCCTCCAACGCCGTCCTGCTGTGCACCGTCACGCTGGACGGACACACGGCCACGTGTGTCTACAAGCCGGTGCGCGGCGAGCGGCCCCTGTGGGACTTCCCCGACGGCACCCTCGCCCAGCGCGAGGTCGCCGCGTACGAGATCGCCGAGGCGCTCGGCTGGCCCCTCGTACCGCCGACCGTGCTGCGCGACGGGCCGTACGGCCAGGGCATGTGCCAGCTGTGGATCGACGGGCCGGACGTGAACGGTCAGGACGGTCAGGAGGGCCAGGACGGTGAACACAGCGAAGACGGCGCAAGTGGTGAGGCCGCCGAGCAGGGGGGTGCCGGCCGGCTGCTCGCCCTCGTCGACGGCGACGAGCCCGGCGAGGGCTGGAAGGCCGTCGGATTCGCCGAGGTCGGGGAGGGGCGCACCGCGCTGCTCGTGCACGCCGACGACGCGCGACTGCGCCGTCTCGCCGTGCTCGACGCCGTGATCAACAACGGCGACCGCAAGGGCGGCCACCTCCTGGTCGACGCCGAGGGACGCCTCTACGGCATCGACCACGGCGTCTGCTTCCACACCGACGACAAGCTGCGCACGCTCCTGTGGGGCTGGGCCGGAGAACCGCTCACCGAAGAGGCCACCGGGGCCCTTGAGGCGCTGCGGGACGCCCTCGCCGACGGCGAACCGCTGGCCGCCCGTATGGCGGAGCTCATCACAGAGGCCGAGCTGACCGCCGTACGGGAACGCGTCGCGGCCCTCCTGAAGACCGGCCGCCATCCGCGGCCCAGCGGCGAGTGGCCGGCGATTCCCTGGCCGCCCGTCTAGGTGTTCTGTCCGGGGAGGTCCCATAGCGGCAACCACCGGTTCCGGCAAGAGGGCCTTCTCGGCCATCACGTCGGTCCGGTTCGTATCCGGAAGCACCGTCCGGTTACGCTCATGACATGCATGCCTGGCCCGCTTCCGAGGTCCCCGCCCTGCCCGGCAAGGGCCGCGACCTCAGGATCCACGACACCGCGACCGGAGGGCTCGTCACCCTGAGCCCGGGTCCCGTCGCCCGCATCTACGTCTGCGGCATCACGCCGTACGACGCCACCCACATGGGGCACGCGGCGACCTACAACGCGTTCGACCTCGTGCAGCGCGTGTGGCTCGACACGAAGCGGCAGGTCCACTACGTCCAGAACGTCACGGACGTCGACGACCCGCTGCTCGAACGGGCCGTGCGCGACGGCGTCGACTGGGAGGGCCTCGCCGAGCAGCAGACCACGCTGTTCCGTGAGGACATGACCGCCCTGCGGATGCTCCCGCCCCAGCACTACATAGGCGCCGTCGAGGCGATACCGCGCATCGTCCCGCTCGTCGAGCGGCTCCGGGACGCGGGCGCCGCCTACGAACTCGACGGCGACGTCTACTTCTCCGTCGACGCCGACCCGCACTTCGGGTCCGTCTCGGGCCTCGACGCCGAAGCCATGCGGCTGCTGTCCGCCGAGCGCGGCGGCGACCCGGACCGCCCCGGAAAGAAGAACCCCCTCGACCCGATGCTGTGGATGGCCGCCCGTGAGGGCGAGCCCAGCTGGGACGGCGGCTCGCTCGGTCCCGGCCGCCCCGGCTGGCACATCGAGTGCGTGGCCATCGCCCTGGAGTACTTCGGCATGGGCTTCGACGTCCAGGGCGGCGGGTCCGACCTGGCCTTCCCGCACCACGAGATGGGCGCGTCCCACGCGCAGGCGCTGACCGGCGAGTTCCCGATGGCCAAGGCATACGTCCACGCCGGCATGGTCGCTCTCGACGGCGAGAAGATGTCCAAGTCCAAGGGCAACCTGGTCTTCGTCTCCAAGCTGCGCCGTGACGGCGTCGACCCGGCCGCCATCCGCCTCGCGCTCCTCGCCCACCACTACCGGTCCGACTGGGAGTGGACGGACCAGGTGCTCACGGACGCCGTCGCCCGGCTCGGCCGCTGGCGCGCCGCCGTCTCCCGCCCCGACGGTCCGCCCGCCGACACCCTCGTCGAGGAGATCCGCGAGGCCCTCTCCGACGACCTGGACGCCCCCGCCGCGCTCGCCGCGGTGGACCGCTGGGCCGCCGCACAGGAGGCCGCAGGCGGCACCGACGAAGGCGCGCCCGGCGTCGTCTCCCGCGCCGTCGACGCGCTGCTCGGCGTCGCGCTCTGAGCGCCGTAGGGCCCTGATGACAGAAGAGGCCGGGCGGGGTGATGCGCCACCCCGCCCGGCCTCTCGCCGCTTGCTCGGCTACTGCTCGGGCCCGTCCTCGCCCTCCGGGCGCGGCGGCTTCGGCGGGCGGTTCCGGCCGTCCGTGGCGTGACCGCCCGGACCCGACCCGGGATCGCGGCGCCGCAGATAGCGCTCGAACTCGCGGGCGATGGCCTCGCCCGACGCCTCCGGCAGCTCCGCGGTGTCACGGGCCTCCTCAAGGCTCTGCACGTACTCCGCGACCTCGCTGTCGTCCGCTGCCAACTGGTCCACGCCCAGCTGCCAGGCGCGGGCGTCCTCCGGCAGCTCGCCCAGCGGGATCCGCAGGTCGATCAGGTCCTCCAGACGGTTGAGGAGAGCCAGCGTCGCCTTCGGGTTCGGCGGCTGCGACACATAGTGCGGAACCGCCGCCCACAGGGAGACCGCCGGAACACCCGCGTGGGTGCACGCCTCCTGGAGGATGCCGACGATGCCCGTCGGACCCTCGTACTTGGTCTCCTCCAGGTCCATCCGCGTGGCCAGGTCCGGGTCGGACGTGACACCGCTCACGGGGACCGGCCGGGTGTGCGGGGTGTCGCCGAGCAGCGCGCCCAGGATGACGACCATCTCGACGCCCAACTCATGGGCGAACCCCAGCAGTTCGTTGCAGAACGAGCGCCAGCGCATCGACGGCTCGATGCCCCGCACGAGCACCAGGTCGCGCGGCTTGTCGCCGCCGATCCGCACCACCGAGAGGCGGGTCGTCGGCCACGTGATCTTCCGTACGCCGCCCTCCATGAACACCGTGGGCCTGTTGACCTGGAAGTCGTAGTAGTCCTCGGCGTCCAGCGCCGCGAAGACTTCGCCCTTGAACTCCTTGTCGAGATGGGCGACCGCGGTGGAGGCGGCGTCACCGGCATCGTTCCAGCCCTCGAACGCGGCCACCATGACCGGGTCGACCAGCTCGGGAACCCCCTCGAGCTCGATCACCCAGCGCTCCTTCCGACGTTGTCTCGCGTACCCGCCCACCTTACGGGGTCGGCGGGCCGTCCCCGCAGTCCCCGGGAAGCCGGGAACTGCTCGGATCACTGCCCCGCCGGCCGCCCGCCCACTCCCGGACCACGGCGAAGGGGCGGCTCCCCCCGTGGGAGCCGCCCCCTCACCCCTCGACCGGGGGACTACTTCTTGTCGAGCACGTCCTGCACCCGGCCGCGCACCTCGTCCGTGGCCAGGCCCCGGATCGTCAGCGTCGTGCGGCGGCGCAGCACGTCGTCCGGCGTCCGGGCCCACTCGTGGTCACGCGCGTACACGACCTGCGCCCAGATCTCCGGGGCGTCCGGGTGGACCCGCTCGGCCAGCTCCGGGTTCTCGTTGGCCAGCCGCGCGATGTCGAAAGCCAGCGAACCGTAGTGCGTCGCCAGGTGCTTGGCGGTGTCCGCGGACATCTGCGCACCCGGCGTCGGGTTGTCCACCAGGAGCCGGTGCGCGACCGCGCGCGGGTTGGCGACACCCGGCAGCGGCAGCTTCTTCGGCAACTCGTCGATCGGCACGAAGTCCGACTCGGAGGCGCCCAGCGGGCGGCCCGGCAGCGACTCCAGCTTCTTCATCACCGTGCGGCCGATGTGCCGGAACGTCGTCCACTTGCCGCCCGACACGGACAGCATGCCGCCCTTGCCCTCGGTCACCACGGTCTCGCGCTTGGCCTGCGAGGTGTCGCCGGGGCCGCCGGGCAGCACCCGCAGACCGGCGAACGCGTACGTCATCAGCTCCCGCTTGAGCTGCTGGTCACGGACCGAGAAGGCCGCCTCGTCGAGGATCTGCTCGATGTCCTTCTCGGTGACCGAGACGTCCGCCGGGTCGCCCTCGTACTCCTCGTCGGTCGTGCCGAGCAGCAGCATGTCCTCCCACGGCAGGGCGAACGTGATGCGGTACTTGTCGATCGGCGTGGCGAGGGCCGCCTTCCACGGGGACGTGCGCTTCATGACCAGGTGCGCGCCCTTGGACAGGCGGATGGAGGGGGCCGCGCCCGGGTCCTCCAACTTCCGCAGGTGGTCGACCCACGGCCCGGTCGCGTTCAGCACCAGACGGGCGTCGACACCGAACTCGGTGCCGTCCGTACGGTCCTTGAGGTCCGCGCCGGTCACCTTGCCCTTGGTGAAGCGCAGCCCGGTCACCTCGGCGTGGTTGAGCACCACCGCGCCGGCGTCCACGGCCGCGCGCACCGTCATCAGGGCCATGCGCGCGTCGTTCATCTGGTCGTCGCCGTACACGGCGACGGCCTTGAGGTTCTCGGTCCGCAGCTCCGGCACGTCCTGCTGCGCCTTGGACGGCGAGAGCAGGTGCCCGACACCGTCACCGAACGCGGACAGCGCGCTGTACGCGAACACGCCGGCGCCCAGCTTCGCCGCGCCGTGCGGGCCGCCCTTGTACACGGGCAGGTAGAAGGTCAGCGGGTTGGCCAGGTGCGGCGCCACCTGGCGGGAGACCGCACGCCGCTCGAAGTGGTTCTCCGCGACCAGCTTCACCGCGCCGGTCTGCAGGTAGCGCAGGCCGCCGTGCAGCAGCTTCGAGGAGGCGGAGGAGGTGGCGCCGGCGAAGTCACCGGCGTCCACCAGGGCCACCCTGAGACCGGACTGCGCGGCGTGCCAGGCAGTGGAGATGCCCAGGATGCCGCCGCCGATGACCAGGAGGTCGTACGTCGCCTTGGACAGCTGCTCGCGGGTCTCGGCGCGACTCGGGTTGGAGCCCGCGACCGGATGCGTTCCGAGGGCAGGCACGGTCTGCAGGGTGGACTGGGTGCTCATGGTGGGGTGTTACTCCTCGGCGTTGGTGTCGTCGAGCCAGCCCATGGACCGCTCGACGGCCTTGAGCCAGTTCTTGTACTCACGGTCGCGGGTCTCCGCGTCCATGCGGGGCGTCCACTCGGCGGCCCGCCGCCAGTTGGCGCGCAGGTCGTCGGTGCTGGTCCAGAAGCCGACGGCGAGACCGGCGGCGTAAGCGGCGCCGAGGCAGGTCGTCTCGGCGACCATCGGGCGCACCACGGGTGCGTCCAGGACGTCCGAGAGGGTCTGCATCAGCAGATTGTTGGAGGTCATGCCGCCGTCGACCTTGAGCGCGGTCAGCTCGACGCCGGAGTCCTTCGTCATGGCGTCGGTGATCTCGCGGGTCTGCCAGGCGGTGGCCTCCAGTACGGCACGCGCGATGTGCGCCTTGGTGACATAGCGGGTCAGGCCCGCGATGACCCCGCGCGCGTCCGAGCGCCAGTAGGGGGCGAACAGGCCGGAGAAGGCGGGCACGAAGTACGCGCCGCCGTTGTCCTCGACCGACGAGGCGAGCGTCTCGATCTCGGCCGCCGAGTTGATCAGGCCCATCTGGTCACGCATCCACTGCACCAGCGAACCGGTGACGGCGATGGAACCCTCCAGGGCGTAGACCGGCTTCTGGTCGCCGATCTGGTAGCCGACCGTGGTCAGCAGGCCCGAGTAGGAGTTGATGGCCTCGCCGCCGGTGTTCATCAGCATGAAGGTGCCGGTGCCGTACGTGGACTTGGCCTCGCCCTTGGCGAAGCAGGTCTGGCCGAACAGGGCCGCCTGCTGGTCGCCGAGTGCGGAGGCGACGGGGATGCCGCCGAGCACGTCGCCCAGCTTGCCGCCGGTGACCTCGCCGTAGACCTCGGCGGAGGAACGGATCTCCGGCAGCATCTGCATGGGCACGCCGATGGAGTTGCAGATGCGCTCGTCCCAGCGCATCTCGTGCAGGTTCATCAGCAGGGTGCGGGAGGCATTGGTGACGTCGGTGACGTGCTTGCCGCCGTTGACACCGCCGGTCAGGTTCCAGATGACCCAGGTGTCCATGGTGCCGAAGAGGATGTCGCCGCGCTCGGCGCGCTCACGCAGCCCCTCGACGTTGTCGAGCAGCCAGCGGGCCTTCGGCCCGGCGAAGTACGAGGCCAGCGGCAGGCCGGTCTCGCGGCGGAAGCGGTCCTGGCCGACGTTGCGGCCCAGTTCCTTGCACAGGGCGTCGGTGCGCGTGTCCTGCCAGACGATGGCGTTGTGGACCGGCTCGCCGGTGTTCTTGTCCCACAGCAGCGTGGTCTCACGCTGGTTGGTGATGCCGATGGCCTTGATGTCGTCGCGCGTGATGCCCGCCTTGCTGACGGCGCCCGCGACGACGTCCTGCACATTGCGCCAGATCTCGTTGGCGTCGTGCTCGACCCAGCCCGGCTTCGGGAAGATCTGCTCGTGCTCCTTCTGGTCGACCGCCACGATCCGGCCGTCCTTGTCGAAGACGATGCAGCGGCTGGAGGTGGTGCCCTGGTCGATGGCGGCGATGAACGGGCCTGCGGTGTGTGCGTCGGTCACGGTGTGCTCCTCGGTCGCGTGGGTGGTCGGTGCGAAGACTTCACTGTCGTCCGGTCGTCGCTGTCTGTCGCTGTTCTCGCTCAGAACAGCTTGTAGATCAGGCCGGCCAGAGCGCCGCCGATGAGCGGGCCGACGACCGGGATCCACGCGTACGACCAGTCGGAACCACCCTTGTTGGGGAGCGGGAGCAGGGCGTGCACGATGCGCGGACCGAGGTCGCGCGCCGGGTTGATGGCGTAACCGGTCGGGCCACCGAGCGAGAGGCCGATGCCGACGACGACCAGGGCGGTGATCAGGGCGCCGAGGACGCCGATGCCGTTGCCGTTGTCGTTGAGGCCCTGCGTGAGGATGGCCAGGACCAGCACGACCGTGGCGATGATCTCCGTGAGGAGGTTCTGCACCGGGTTCCGGATCTCCGGGCCGGTGGAGAAGATGCCGAGCACGGGGCCGGCCTTCGGGGCGGCCTTGGGGTCGACCAGGCCCTCTTCACCGTTGTGCTGGTGCGCCTCGAGGACGGCCTGGTCGGTCAGGTGCGCGTGGAACTGACCGTAGTAGGTCACCCACACGAGCGCGGCACCGATCATGGCGCCGAGCATCTGAGAGCCGAGGTAGAGCGGAACGTCGCTCCACTTGGTCCCGCCCTCGATGGCCAGACCTATGGTGACCGCAGGGTTGAGGTGGGCGCCGGAGACGCCGCCCGCCGTGTAGGCGCCGGTCAGCACCGCGAAGCCCCACCCGAAGGTGATCGCGAGCCAGCCGGCGTTCTGCGCCTTGGAGCGCTTGAGCGTGACGGCGGCGACGACGCCACCGCCCAGCAGGATGAGCATGGCGGTACCGATGGTCTCGCCGAGGAAGATGTCGTGGCTGGACACCCGCGACTCCTTTGTCCTTCGTCCAGGGGATACCCGAGTAACGAACCCCCGGGTCCCTTTCCGGTGGTCCGAGCCCCCGTTCGGGGGGCGGGTTCAGGCCTGGCCTGCCGCACACTCTAACGCGTATTGCCGGTAGGTGTTCGACAATGCCGACCGATGGGCGCGAGTCTTGCTGTGGTCTTACCGGATCGTCAAGGGCTCTGTAATCGAAAGCACGATCGTTACTGATCGCTTTCCGCTATCGGTCGAGGTCGAGGTCGAGGTCGAGGGCCGACGGGTGCCGACGGCCCTGGTAGGGGTCGGTGAGCGTTTCTCGATGGTCGCTCGGAAAGATGCGCTCTGCACCTTGAACGCACGAAAGCCCCGTGCGAACACGGGGCTTGGGGTGCCGGGGAGCCCCCTCCGGGGACCGTCCTGACGCGGCGCGCGGGCGCCGCGCCCGGGGCTCAGAAGCGGCTGGCGCCCAGATCGCGGGAGACGGCGCGCGCGCAGTCCCGCACGGCCGCGATCAGCTCGGGACGCAGCTCGCCCGGGTCTCCCGGCTCGCCCGGTTCCTGCTTGCGGCACACCCGCTCCACCGCGCCCGTGATACCGACCGCGCCCACCGGCATCCGGTGCCGGTCGTGGATCGGCGCCGCGACCGAGGCGACGCCCTCCCAGGTCTCCTCGACGTCGGCGGCGTAACCGCGCGCGCGGGTCAGTGCCAGCAGCGACTCGAAGTCCTCCGTGTCGCACACCGTGCGCGCCGTGAACTCCTTGCGTTCGCCCTCCGTCACCTCGCTGTGCGCGACCGGGTCGTACGCGGAGAGCACCTTGCCGAGCGCCGTCGAGTGCAGCGGCTGCATCGCCCCGACCTCCAGGACCTGGCGGCTGTCGTCGGGCCGGAAGACGTGGTGGACGATCAGCACGCCCTGCTGGTGCAGGACGCCCAGGTAGACCGCCTCGCCGCTGGAACGCGCCAGGTCGTCCGTCCACACCAGGGCGCGCGCCCGCAGCTCGTGGACGTCCAGGTAGCTGTTGCCCAGGCGCAGCAGCTCGGCGCCGAGCTGATAGCGCCCCGACGCCGCGTCCTGCTCGACGAAGCCCTCCGCCTGCAGGGTGCGCAGGATCCCGTGGGCCGTGCCCTTGGCGAGGCCGAGCGCGGCGGCGATGTCCGAGAGGCCGAGCCGCCGCTCGCCGCCCGCGAGGAGCCGCAGCATCGCCGCGGCCCGCTCGAGCGACTGGATGTTGCGTGCCATCGCCGTCCTTCCCTCACCTTCGGTCGCCCCTCTGATCGCCCCAGGATTGTGCCGCTGATCGGGGCGTGCAGCACATCGTTCGACAATGCTGAACAGTATCGGTCATCACCGACCGGTGATGAGTACGACACAAGCCAAGTTCGAGCGCGCGCGGCGCCGAAGTCGACCGCGGACAGTCTGACGCAGGACCTCGCGGGGCGTTCCGGCCTGTGGACGCCTTCCCCCCGGGACCAAGGTCCCGGTTACGCTGACGACGTGCGGCTCCTGTCAGGGGGGCCGCAAAGCCGACAGCCGTCGCACCTCAGGGAGCACTCTCATGGCCTCGTTGCCTACGCCCGCATCCGACCCCCGCGCCCGCGTGGACGCCCTCCGTGAAGCCCTCGCCACCCGTGTCGTGGTGGCCGACGGTGCGATGGGCACCATGCTGCAGGCGCAGGAGCCGACCCTTGAGGACTTCCAGCAGCTCGAGGGCTGCAACGAGATCCTGAACGTGACCCGCCCCGACATCGTGCGCTCGGTGCACGAGGAGTACTTCGCGGTGGGCGTGGACTGTGTCGAGACGAACACGTTCGGTTCCAACCACACGGCAGCCGGCGAGTACGACATCGCCGACCGGATCGTGGAGCTGTCCGAGGCGGGCGCCCGCATCGCCCGTGAGGTCGCCGACGAGTTCGCCGCCGAGGACGGGCGCCGACGCTGGGTGCTCGGCTCGATCGGCCCCGGCACGAAGCTGCCCTCCCTCGGCCACATCGACTACGCCACGATCCGGGACGGCTACCAGCGGAACGCGGAGGGCCTCCTGGCCGGTGGCGCCGACGCGCTGATCGTCGAGACCACGCAGGACCTCCTCCAGACCAAGTCCAGCCTGATCGGCGCCCGCCGCGCGATGGACGCCCTGGGCGTCTCGGTTCCCCTGATCTGCTCCCTCGCCTTCGAGACCACCGGCGTGATGCTGCTGGGCTCGGAGATCGGCGCGGCCCTGACCTCGCTGGAGCCGCTGGGCATCGATCTGATCGGCCTGAACTGCTCCACGGGCCCGGCCGAGATGAGCGAGCACCTGCGCTACCTGGCCCAGCACTCGCGGACTCCGCTGATGTGCATGCCCAACGCCGGTCTGCCGATCCTCACCAAGGACGGCGCGCACTTCCCGCTGACGCCGCCGGAGATGGCGGACGCGCAGGAGAACTTCATCAACAACTACGGGCTGTCGCTGGTCGGTGGTTGCTGCGGCTCCACGCCGGAGCATCTGCGGCTGGTGGTGGAGCGGGTGCGTGGTTTGTCTCCCGTGGTGCGGGAGCCGCGTCCGGAGCC
>NZ_JAPHNL010000051.1 GCF_026274175.1 Streptomyces beihaiensis | reverse complement strand
GAACGAGCCGTTCGCGGTGCTGTTGGGTGATGACCTGATCGATCCGCGGGATCCGTTGCTGGCGCGGATGGTGCGGGCGCGGACCGGGTGTCACGTGTGCCGCGGGGCTGGTGGAGCCCGCGGCCCGAACCGGTCTGCCTTGCCGGGCCGGGCCGCCGGGGGCGGCGTCCGAGGCGCGCTCCTCGGGGCCGCTGCGCAGCGCACCTTGCGCGCCGAGATCTCCCGTACGGGGGCGGTGACCCTGCTGATTCCTCCGGTGGCCGGCTGTCCTGCGTCGCCCGGGTGTCCGCTCACAGAACCGCCACCGCGGGGCTGCCCTGACGCTCCTCTTCCGGCATGGACTCCACTATCTTCAGCGCCTCCTCGATCAACGTCTCCACGATCTTCGACTCCGGTACCGTCTTGACCGGCTCGCCCTTGATGAAGATCTGCCCCTTTCCGTTGCCGGACGCGACACCGAGGTCGGCCTCGCGGGCCTCGCCCGGTCCGTTCACGATGCAGCCCATGACGGCGACCCGCAGCGGCGCGTCCAGACCGTCCAGCCCCGCCGTCACCTCGTCGGCGAGCCTCCACACGTCGACCTGGGCGCGCCCGCACCCGGGGCACGAGACGATCTCCAGGCCGCGCTTTTTGAGGTTGAGGGACTCCAGGATCTGCAGCCCCACCTTCACCTCCTCCACCGGAGGCGTCGACAGGGACACCCGGAGCGTGTCGCCGATGCCCTCGGAGAGCAGCGCTCCGAAGGCGACCGCCGACTTGATGGTGCCCTGGAAGGCCGGGCCCGCCTCCGTGACGCCGAGGTGCAGCGGGTAGTCGCACTGCGCGGCCAGCTGCCGGTATGCCTCGATCATCACCACCGGGTCGTTGTGCTTGACCGAGATCTTGATGTCACGGAACCCGTGCTCCTCGAAGAGCGACGCCTCCCAGAGCGCGGACTCGACGAGGGCCTCGGGGGTGGCCTTGCCGTACTTCTGCAACAGGCGCTTGTCGAGCGAGCCCGCGTTCACGCCGATGCGGATGGGCGTTCCCGCGTCCGACGCGGCCCGGGCTATCTCCTTGACCTTGTCGTCGAACTGCTTGATGTTGCCTGGGTTCACCCGCACCGCGGCGCAGCCCGCCTCGATCGCCGCGAACACGTACTTGGGCTGGAAGTGGATGTCCGCGATCACCGGGATCGCCGACCGCTTCGCGATCTGCGGCAGCGCCTCCGCGTCGTCCTGCGAGGGACAGGCCACCCGCACGATCTGGCAGCCCGCCGCGGTGAGCTGCGCGATCTGCTGGAGCGTGGCGTTGACGTCGGAGGTGACCGTGGTGGTCATGGACTGGACGGAGACCGGCGCGTCGCCGCCGACCGGGACGTCGCCGACCATGATCTGCCGCGAGCGGCGGCGCGGGGCGACAGACTTGGGGGGCAGGGACGGGGTGCCGAGAAGAACGGACATGACAGGGGTTCCCTTCGGGACGGATGTGCTGCGGGCGATGGATGTCCTGCGGGTGCTGGTGCGTGCTGGTGGGTGCTCGGTGCGGTGGAAGTGCCGGGGTGGTGGCGGCGTGTCACGCGTACGAGGCGGACTGGCTCGCACGCCGGTTGAGCGTCTCCTCGATGCGCAGGGCGATGTCGCCCGACGTCAGACCGAGGTTCTGCAGGATGTCGGCGCGCTTGGCGTGGTCGAGGAATTCCTGAGCTATGCCGAACTCGCGCAGCGGCGTGTCCACCCCGGCCTGCCGCAGGGCCTGCGAGATGGCCGAACCGACGCCGCCGGCCAGGCCGTTGTCCTCGACGGTGACGACCAGGCGGTGCCGCGCGGCCAGCGGCGCGAGCGCCGGGTCGACTGGCTTGACCCAGCGCGGGTCGACGACCGTGCAGCCGACGCCGTCCGTGGCGAGCAGCGACGCCGCGTCGAGCGCGGCCTGCGCCATCGACCCGACCGCCACGATCAGGACGTCCTCGCTCGCGCCCCGGTGCAGCACGTCGATGCCGCCCACGGTGTCGACCGTGTCGATGTCGCTCTGCACGGGGCCCTTGGGGAAACGCACCGCCGTCGGCCCGTCGTCGACGCGCACGGCCTCCTGGAACAGCTCGGCGAGCCGCGTCGCGTCGCGCGGGGCGGCGATGCGCAGGCCCGGGACGACCTGCAGGATCGACATGTCCCACATGCCGTTGTGGCTGGCCCCGTCGTCGCCCGTGACCCCGGCCCGGTCCAGGACGAACGTGACGGGCTGCCGGTGCAGGGCCACGTCCATCAGGGTCTGGTCGAACGCCCGGTTCAGGAACGTCGCGTACATCGCGACCACCGGGTGCAGACCGTTCATGGCCAGTCCGGCCGCGGACGTCACCGCGTGCTGCTCGGCGATGCCCACGTCGAAGGTGCGCTCGGGGAAGGCGCGCGAGAAGGCGCTCAGGCCCGTCGGCTCCAGCATCGCGGCGGTGATCGCCACCACGTCGGGGCGTTCGTGCCCGGCCTTGACGAGTTCCTCGCTGAACACCGACGTCCAGGTGCGGGCCGGCTTGGCCGCCGCCTTGCCGTGGCCGGTGCGCGGGTCGAAGACGCCCGTGGCGTGGAAGCGGTCCAGCTCGTGCTTCTCGGCCGGCTCGTAGCCCTGGCCCTTGGTGGTGATCGTGTGCACCAGGACGGGACCGCCGAAGTGCTTGGCCCGCCCCAGGGCCTTCTCCAGGGCCTGCGTGTCGTGCCCGTCGACCGGGCCGATGTACTTCAGACCGAGCCCGTCGAACAGGTTCTGCGGTGCGACCACGTCCTTGATGCCGTGCTTGGTGCTGTGCAGCCCCTCGTACAGCGAGGCGCCGACGACGGGGGTGCGCTGGGCGACCAGCTTGCTCCACTCGAGGAACCGCTCGTACTTGTGCGAGGTGCGCAGCTTGGTGAAGTGCTCGGCGAGGCCCCCGACGGTCGGCGCGTAGGAGCGGCCGTTGTCGTTCACCACGATGATCACGGAGCGGTCCTTGCCCGCCGCGATGTTGTTGATGGCCTCCCAGCACATCCCGCCGGTCAGCGCGCCGTCACCGATCACCGCGACCACGGCGCGGTCCTTCTCACCGTTGAGCTGGTGGGCCTTGGCGAGCCCGTCGGCGTAGCTGAGGGCCGTGGACGCGTGCGAGTTCTCCACCAGGTCGTGCTCCGACTCGGCGCGCGAGGGGTAGCCGGAGATACCGCCCGCCTGACGCAGCGCGTCGAACTGGTCGACGCGGCCGGTCAGCATCTTGTGGACGTACGTCTGGTGGCCGGTGTCCCACACGATCTGGTCCCGCGGCGAGTCGAAGACCCGGTGCAGGGCGAGGGTCAGCTCCACCACGCCGAGGTTGGGCCCGAGGTGCCCGCCCGTCTTGGACACCTTGCGTACCAGCGTGTCGCGTATGTCCCGTGCCAGATCGGCCAGTTGGGCGTGGCTGAGGCCACGCAGATCACGGGGCGAGCGCACCGCGGCGAGCAGCGTGCCGAACTCCTCCTCCCGGGCGCGGTGGCCCTCGGCGGGCAGGAAGCGGATCCTGGTGCCCGGCTCCAGACCGATCTCCGGGCCGGTGCGCGGCGGGTCGGCGGCGATCAGGACGTTGTAGTGGTTGGGGAAGTGGCAGGCGTCCCAGCCGAGCACGGTGCCGATCCGCTCACGGTCGACCCAGACCTCGTCACCCCGGTCGAGGACGCCGCCGCCGGCGAGCTCCACGAAGCCGAGGAAACCGACGCGGTCGACGGTGCCCCCGGGCGGCGTCTCCACCTGGTCGGTGGTGACCAGCTCGTGGATCTCGCCCTGCTGCACGCACCGGCTGGTGTGCGGCTCAAGGACCATGCCACGGTCGTCACGGTGGTGCTTGAGGACCTTGACGACGGTTCCGTCGACGCTCTTCTTGCGGCCGTTCTCGTGGTGTGCCATGACGCTTTCTCCTACCTGAGACGTGGTCTTGCGGTGCGGGCGGGCGGTACGGGCGAGGGGCGGGGGGTTACGCGGCCCGGGCGCGCTCGGCGGCGTAGGCGGCGGTGACGATCTCGAGGGTTTCGAGGCCGTCGGGCCAGTGCGCAAGCTCGCCGCGCAGCACCTGGCCGAACTCCCGCAGGACGCCGACGTATTCGTGGGCGAGGGAGCTCTTGAAGCGCGGGTACCCGGCGAGCATGTCGGCGCTGAGGATCCGGCCGTCCGCCAGGCGTACCTCGACGTCCTTGCGTTCCCCGTGGGCGTAGGCCCAGTCCAGGTCCACCACGGCACGGGCGCCGTCCGGCGTGGCCAGGGAGATGACCGCCTGCCGGTCGACTCCGTGCCGGTCGTGCGTGATCCGCACGTCCGTCACGGCCACTTCGCCGAGGAGCAGGTGCACCACGTCGATGGCGTTGGGACCGTTGTCGGCCACGCAGCCGCCGCCGCAGCGCGCCGGGTCCAGATACCAGCGGTCCTTGCCGACATGCTCCTCGATCTTCTCCCAGTAGCGCACCGTCAGCTCCTCGACGGGCACGTCCGCAGGCAGCGCGGCGAGCAGGTCGAGGACGTTGGTGTTGTAGCGGCGGTGGTAGGCGGTGAACAGCGCGACCCCCTTGCGGGCGGCGAGCTCACGCAGGGCCCGGCCCTCCCCGACCGTGATGCCGAGGGGCTTTTCCACGCAGACGGAGACGCCCGCCTCCAGGGCGTCACGGCACACGGCGAAGTGCACGTCGTTGGGCACGTTCACGACGACCGCGTCCAGGGCCGTGTCCGCGAGCAGTTCACGGTGGTCGCGGAAGGTGGGTATGCGGCCCCGGTGCGGCGCGAGGACCTCGTCGTTGAGGTCGCACACCGCGGCGAGTTCGATGTCGTCGACCTCACCGTTCAGCGCCTCCACGTAGAAGCGGGAGATGACGCCGAGGCCGATGATGCCGATGCGCGGCGTGCTCATCGGGTACCTCCGAGGGGTGTGGGTGCGGTCAGGGACAGATCGCGTGCCACCTCTTCCAGCTCCGCGAACAGGTCCGCGGTCAGGGGCACTCCATGGGCGCGGGCCTCGTCGGCGTGCTGCGCCTCGGGCCAGCCCGGGTAGCGCACGGGCTGCGCGGGGTCCACGGCGCGGGCGTTGAGCAGGGCGTCGAACAGTTCCTCGGACTCCTTGAGGAAGTCGGCCTGGGCGCGCAGCCTGCCCGGCGCGATGGCGAGGGTGAAGAAGCCGATGTTGTCGTCGCGTCCCGCGGTCGACACCGGGCCGAGCTCGGCCCCGGGCAGCAGGGCCGCCAGGGTCTCCACCATCAGGCTCAGCGCGTAGCCCTTGAAGGAGCCGGTCTGCGGACGCCCGCCGAGCCACTGCAGGTGCGCCTCGCCGCGGTCGAACGCGTGAGGGTCGGTGACCGGCCTGCCCGCGTCGTCGGCGAGCCAGCCCTCGGGTATCTCCCGGCCCGCGCGGGCGGCGGCCCGGATCCGGCCGGTCGGCACGACCGTGGTGGACATGTCCAGTACGTACGCCGGGTGGGCGCCGACCGGTACGGCGATGCTGAACGGGTTGGTGCCGAGCAGCGGCTCGGCGGCCCCCGGCGGCCGGATGATGCGCTGGCCGCCGCAGTTGCCGGCGAGGAAGCCGATGGCGCCCTGTTCGGCGGCGTGCGCCGTGAAGTGCCCGGCGCACCCGAAGTGGGTGCCGTTGTAGAGCGAGACCAGGGCGACGCCGTGGGTGGCGGCCCGCTCCAGGGCCAGGTCCATGGCGGCGTGCGCCGACCACAGGCCGAGCGCCCGGTGCGAGTCGACCAGCAGCGCCGCGCCGCGGTCGGACACGATCTCCAGTTCGGCCCGGGGGTCGGCCCGTTCGTCGTCGAACAGGGGCAGGTAGAGGCGGGTGAGATTGGCGAGGCCGTGCGAGGTCACGCCGGTCAGGTCGCCGTGGACCAGGGCACGGGCCGCGATCGCGGCCCTCTGGGGCGGCAGGCCGCGCCGGGTGAACACCTCGGTGGTGAAGTCGACGAGCCGTTCGTAGTCCAGGCGCACGGTGCCCTGGGCGCGTTCGGCCGTGGTGGCGGTGGTCATCTCGTCCTCTCAGAACAGATCGATAGCTGGGGTGGTCGACTCGGCGGCCCCGAAGGCGAGCAGCAGCCGGGCGACGTCCGCGGAGAACGACTCCAGGTCGTGCCGGTCGGCGAACTCGCCGTCGGCGTGGGCGTTGTTGGCCTCCAGGTCGCCGGGGCCGAACACCGCGGTGAAGGCGCCGGGCAGACCGGCCGCCCAGATCGCGTCGCAGGTGAAGGCGGGCTCGTGCGCGGGCCAGGGCGCCAGGCCCACCCGGTGGGTGAGCAGGTGCTCGGCCCACGGGTCGTGTGCGTCGAGTGTGGGAAGCCCGCGCTTGAGCCAGTGCAGGCTCGCGATGCGCGGGGCGTCGGCGGCCGTCAGAGCGAACGGCGGGTTCGTGGCGAACCGGGCGGCGAAGTCGGCGAGGCCCGCGGCGAACTCCTTCTCCGCGGCCCGCTCCAGGGCGATGCCCTCCGCGGCGCTGCCGTACGACAGGTTCAGCAGCAGCCGGCCGCTGCCGTACACCTTGTTGTGCAGCGGCCCGGTCTGCAGGCCCGCCACGCACACCTGACCGCCGTCCGTGTACTCGGGCAGGGTGGCGGCCAGATGCGTGGCGAGGTGCCCGAGCAGGACCGTCGCGTTGTCTCCCGCGCCCGGCGCGTCGTCGATCGAGTCGTCGCCCTCCACCCGCAGGCACGCCGTCATCGAGGCGGTGGAGCGGGTGAGCAGGCGGCCGCGGGTGGGCTCGCAGAAGATGTTCAGGCGTCCCGTGTGGCCGGCGTCGATCAGCGGCCGGGTGCCGAACACCCCCATGGCCCCGCCCTCTTCACCGGAGACCGCCTGGATCACGACGCCCACCTCGGTGCCGATGCGCGGCTCGGCCCGCTGCGCCGCGCGGATCCCGGCGAGCAGGGCCACGGCGGGCCCCTTGGCGTCGATCGCGCCCCGGCCGTGGAACCGGCCGTCCTTCAGGGACACGGGCTGCGTTCCGGCGACCGTGTCCAGGTGCACGTTGAACATCACGGTCCGCAGCTTCGGCAGGGGCGGCCCGAGCCGGAGGAGCAGGCTGGGCTGGCAGCGCAGGAACCCGGGGTCGTCGGCGACGGCGTCGCGCACCGCGGCCGGGACCTGGTCGTCGCGCAGCGCGCCCGGCTCGGTGACGCCGTGCCACTCGACGGTGAAGCCGAGCGCGCGGGCGGCCCGCGCGTAGGCGCGCTGCGCCTGCCACAGCCGCACCTCGTGGCTCGGTGTCCCTTCCAGGGGGCCCGCGGTGGGCAGCGCGAGCAGGTTCAGCAGCAGGTCGTCGTCGGCGGCGGTCATGGGCGCGCGCAGAGCGCGTTCAGCGGTCAGAGCCGGCACGGGGGCGCTCCTTCCGGGCGTCGTGGTGGCGGGGTTCGAGGACCTCTTCGGCGACGAGGCGTTCGAGGTGGCGGCCGTACTCGGCGAACAGCGCGGGGCCGTCCTCGCCGAGCTCGGTGCGGCTGACGTGCGGCCGCAGCGCCAGGTGCGGTTCGATCGACCACACCCCCGCGAACCCGCTGTCGTGAAGCAGCCGCAGGCAGGAGGCGACGCGGCTGGTGCCCTGGCCGGGCAGCGTGTAGGCGGCTGAGTCCCCGCTGCCCACGGCGTCCTTCACATGGACGTGGGCCACGGCCTCGGGGCACTGCCGGAGCAGCTCTGTCAGGACGTCGTAGGCGTCGTAGTGGTAGGCGGCGCCGTTGCCGGTGTCGAACAGGAGGCGGAGGGCGGGGCTGTCGACCTCGGCGAGCAGGCGCAGCATCCGCTCGGCGCTGCGGCCCGCCCAGCCCGCGCAGTTCTCGTGCAGCAGCACCAGGCCGTACTCCGCGGCCCGCGCGGCGAGCAGCCGGGTCCTGCGGATCACCTCGGCGCCCCAGCTCTCCTCGTCCCAGCCGTCGTTGGGGTACGACATGACACGGACGTAGCGGGTGCGAAGGGCCGCGCAGCGGCTGCCGAGCCGGTCGAGTTCGGTGAGGTCCGCCTCGATGCCCTGGCTGATGGGGCGCGACCAGTCGGCGATCCGGGAGTCCACGCAGGCCGTGGTCAGGCCCGCCTCGCCGATGCGCTGCACGCAGTCGTCGAACGCGGCGTCGTCCAGGTCCGCGACGGCCGTTCCGTCCACGGTGCGCAGCTCGATCAGCTGCCAGCCCAGGCTGTGCAGCGCGGCGATCTGCTGCCCGAGGCCGCGCCCCGCCTCGTCGCCGATCCCGGCGTACAGGACACCGGGGGCGGCCTCGCCGCGGCGGGTGCGTCCCGCGTGCGCGGCGGTGTCACAGGGCATGGGGCACCGCCTGGGGGCGGACGTCCGCCTCGATCTCCGCGTCGAGGCGGGCCAGGCGCGCGCGCTCCTTGGCCTCCGCGAGGACGGTCGTCACACGGGCGTTGAGCAGGAAGTCCGGTTCGAGGTCGGCGTCCGAGGTGAACTCCTCGTAGGCGTGCACCAGGAAGCGGGCGAGCGAGTCGTCGCGGAACACGGGTTCGGGCACCAGGCCGTCGACGGAGGTGTCCAGGTGGGCGTAGTCGTCGTTCTCGCTGACCGGGTAGTGGCCCACCGCCCATCCGCGGCTGAAGCCCAGCTGGATGACCCGTTCGCGGATCGGCGAGGCCAGATCGGAGAAGATCTCGGTGCGCACTCCGCCGTGGTGGTCCAACAGGAGCCGGGCGGCGCCCATTTCGGGTACCACGGTGTTCTTGACGCGCATGTCGTGCAGCTCGGCCCCGGCGGTGACGGCGTCGCCCGCGAGGGAGAGGACCACGCCCACCGAGTGAGGCAGCTCCACGTCGAAGGCGGTGGGGTGGCCCTGCGTCGCCAGGGTGCGGGCGATGCGCGGCTTGCGCTGGGCGATGAACACGCTCTGCAGCGTGCCGAGTTCGCCGCCCTGGACCAGGGTGCGCAGGCGGCGGGTGAGCGCGCTCTGCAGCCAGTGCGCGACCACCATGAGCTTCAGGTCGTGGCTTCGGCGCAGCTCGTCGATGGCGGGCAGCTCGGCGACGGTGGCGACCAGCGGCTTCTCCACGAGGATGCGCTTGAACCCGAGGCCGGCCAGCTCGGTCAGGGGCCCGAGGCGGTGAGTGGGCGGCGTGCACAGGTGGACAATGGTGTCGTCCGGGTCGAGGATCTCCCTGGCCCGCTCGAGGTCCGGTACGGCGATCACGGTCGGGTCGGTGAGCTGCGCGGTGTGCGGGTCGCAGTCGTAGACGACCGGCGGCTCGCTGGAGAACAGTCCCGCGCAGCGTTCCATGCCGCGCAGGCGCCGCAGCACGCTCCAGTGCAGTCCGTGGCCGGCTCGGCCGAATCCGACGATCAGGGTCCTTGGCATCTCGGTTCACTCCGTCGAGAGGTCGGGAATCAGTGGCTTCGGTAGGCCACCTGCGTGGCCAGGCGGGCGAACTCGTGGCGCCAGGCCTTGTCGAGGCCCGAACCGGTGAGGGAGGCGCAGGCCTTGTCGACCAGGTTCGCGATGGTGCGTTCCACCGCCGCCCGCACGCCGCTCTCCTCCAGGGCGGTCCGCAGGAGTTCCGCGTCCCAGGGCTCGCCCTCCTCGTTGTCGAGAAGAGCGGCCACCCGCGGGTCGCGCTCGGCGGCGAGGGCGAGAAGCAGCGTCATCTTGTGCTCGGCGAAGTCGAGTCCCGTCGGCTTGCCCGCGTCCTCGGTGGAGCCGAACGCGTCGATCAGGTCGTCGCGCAGCTGGAACGCCTCGCCGAGCGCCAGACCGTAGCCCTCGAAGGCGGCGGCCATGTCGGGCCGGCCCGCGAGGGTGGCGCCGAGGACGAGGGGGCGGTGGATGGTGTAGCGGCCGGACTTCTGCACCGCGACCCAGCGCGACAGACCCGGGTCGACGACGCCCTCGGCGGCGATCGCCATGTCCAGATGCTGGCCGATGACGAGTTCGGCGCGCATCTCGTTCCACACCGTGCGGGCGGGCGCGGGCAGGCGCTCGGCGAGCTGGTCGGCGTAGACGAAGGCGAGGTCACCGGCGAGGACCGCGACGCCCTCCCCGAACCGGCGCGACTCGCCCTGCCAGCCCTGCTCCCGGTGCTCGGACACGAACACCTCGTGCACGGTCGGGGCGCCGCGGCGCAGCGAGGAATTGTCGGCGATGTCGTCATGGATGAGGATGAACGTCTGCAGGAGTTCCAGGGCGGCCGCGGCGTCCACGGCGACCGAGTTGGCCGGGTGTCCGCCCGCGGCGAGGTATCCGCTGAGGCAGAAGGTGGGCCGCAGCCGCTTGCCGCCGTTGGCGAGGAAGGTGGTCAGCGCCGCCACGGGCTGGGCGGCGCGTGCGTTCACGTCCTGCCAGCGCGCCTGCTCGTTGGCGAGGAAGCCGAGCATCCGCTCCTCGACGAGGTGCAGCAGTTCGCCGCGGCTCTGCTGTATCGCGGCGTCGGTGGCCAAGGGGTGGCGGGGGGCGACGGTCGTCATGGTGGCCTTCTTCACTGGTCGTGGACAGACGGGTGGCACGCGGGCGATTACCTGCCGCCCTGGCCGCACGGGGCCCGCTTTCGCGGTCAAGAGGTCAAGCGGTCAAGCGGACAAGCGCATGAAGGGGCGAGCGGGCAAGAGGGGGGCAAGCGGGCAAGGGGCGCGGAGGTCCGGCGGGACGACCGGGATCAGCGTCGGCGCGTCACCGGCCGGTGCGGGCGGTGAGAGACGCGGGGAGTCCGAAGACCTCCGTCTCCACGGCGGAACTCTCGATCTCCAGTCCGGTGTAGCCGAGTTCGGTGAGCCGCTCCAGGACCTGCTCCACGAGAATCTCCGGAGCGCTCGCGCCGGCGCTGACGCCGACGCTGGTGACGCCTTCGAGCCAGGCCGGGTCCAGATCGCCGACCTCGGGCACCAGGTGGGCCGCGGTGCCAAGACCCCGGACCACCTCCACCATGCGGATGGAATTCGAGGAGTTCGTGGAGCCGACGACCAGGACGAGTTCGCTGCGTGCCGCGATCGCCTTGACCGCGTTCTGCCGGTTCTGGCTCGCGTAGCAGATGTCGCTCTTGGCAGGACCGTCCAAGGACGGAAAGCGCTCGTGCAGTGCGTCGATGATGCCGGACGTCTCGTCGAGGGAGAGAGTGGTCTGGGAGAGGTAGCCGATGTTCGCGTCCGGTGCCAGGTCGAGCCGGGCCACCGCCTCGACGTCCTCGACGATGATGGTGCGTTCGGGCGCCTCGCCGAAGGTGCCCTCGACCTCCTCGTGCTCGGCGTGCCCGATGAGCAGGATCGTCTTGCCGTCCCGGGCGTAACGCCGGGCCTCCTGATGAACCTTGGACACCAGCGGGCAGGTCGCGTCGATGACGTCGAGCTCGCGGTCGGCGGCGTTGCTGCGGACCGCGGGGGAGACGCCGTGCGCGGAGAAGACACAGACCGCGCCCGTGGGCACTTCCTCCTCGGAGTCCACGAATATCGCGCCGCGCTGCTCCAGCGAGCGCACCACGTAATGGTTGTGCACGATCTCCTTGCGCACGTACACCGGGGCGCCGAATTTGTTCAATGCCTCCTCCACGATGGAGATCGCACGGCGCACACCGGCGCAGAATCCGCGCGGCTCGGCCAGAATCACCTTCTTGGTGACGCATGAATTCTGGTGAAGAGCCTGAGGGTTCTTCGTGTTCGTCATCTGCGGTGTCTCCCGGATCGGCGGGTCGAGGTGATCCGAGAGTGCCGAGCGGCCCGAAGCGGCGTCAACGAAATGAGTGAGGGCGCTCAGGAGTGACGGTTCAAGGGCGCACTTTGTGCCTGTGCGCTGCCACGCCGGGCGCCGGAACGAAATTCCTGCCACATTCCCTGTGACGGGGGAGCGCCACCTTGCCATGGGCTTGTCATGACACTCGGCGGCTGGATGACGTTGTGCGGGCGGCGGTCCGCCCTGACCGGCCGTGAGCAGACCTTCCTCACCCGGCCTGGCCGGTTTCGCGGTCCCTTCGGCGTCCGCTCGGTGCCCGCTCGAACTCCGCTCGCGGGTACGGAACGTGAGACGGCGCCGCCGCTAGGGTGAGGCGGGGCGGAAGGCTGCTGTCCGGCCTGGCCCCCGGACCCGTCCGGCGGATCCGAGGAGCAGGCCGAGGAGGAGGCTGAGGAGGCCGCGGTGAGCCGGATCGAAGCGTTCGAAGAGTCACGGCCCCTGCTGTTCTCGATCGCCTACCGGATCCTGGGCAGCGTCAGCGAGGCCGAGGACGCCGTCCAGGAGACCTGGCTGCGCTTCGACGCCTCCCCGACCCGGCCGGAGTCGGCCAAGTCCTACCTGTCGACCGTGGTCACCCGCGTCTCGATCGACGTACTGCGCTCGGCCCGCGCCCGGCGCGAGGTGTACGTCGGCCCGTGGCTGCCCGAGCCGCTGCTCACCGACCCCTACGAGGACCCGGAACGCTCCGCGGAACTCGCCGACTCGCTGTCGATGGCGGCCCTGCTGCTCCTCGAACGGCTCAGCCCGCCGGAGCGGGCCGTCTTCGTGCTGCGGGACGTCTTCGGCTTCGACTTCGCGCAGATCGCGTCGGCGGTGGGGCGCTCCGAGGGCGCCTGCCGTCAGCTCGCGGTGCGCGCCCGCCGCCACATGAACGCCGAGCGCCCCCGCTTCGAGGCCGACGAGGCCGAACGCGCCGAACTCGCCGAGCGTTTCTTCCTCGCCCTCACGGAGGGCGACATCGACAGCCTGCGTGACCTTCTGGCCGCCGACGCGCAGGTGGTCGGCGACGGCGGCGGCAAGGCTCCCCAACTGGCCCGCGCCGTCAGCGGCGCCGGCAACGTGGCCCGGCTGCTGGCCGCGATCGTCCCCGCGCTCGCACGGGTGGACGTGGCCCTGGAGGCCCGCCAGGTCAACGGGCGGCCCGGGGCGATATTGCGCGACGGCGACGACAAGGTGCTCGCCGCCTGGACCCTGGACGTCCTGGACGGGAAGATTCAGACCCTCCACTCGGTGAGCAACCCCGACAAGCTCGCCCATCTGGGCCCGGTGGCGGACGCCTGGGCGATCAGCAGCGCGGCGAACCGGGCCCGCCGGTCCATGAACTGACCAGTTCGCTCATACGGCTCCTCCGGTTCCGGCCGCCGTCGCCCGCCGCCGGCCCCGGTAGCCGTCAGATCCCGAACGCCGCGAGGGTACTGGGGGACACCAGGCCCGATTCGTAGGCCAGGCCCACGAGTTGGACACGGTTGCGGGCGCGGAGCTTGGCCTTGGCCCGGTCGATGTGCGTCTTCACGGTCAGCGGGCTGATCACCATGCGGTCGGCGATCTGCTCGGTGGACAGCCCGCGCGCCACCAGCGTGACCGTCTCCCGTTCCCTGTCGGTCAGCTTGTCCAAACCAGCGGCGACGGGCAGCCGCAGCGGCCGGCTGACCAGCTGACCGATCACCTTGCGGGTGACGGCGGGAGCCAGCCGGGCGCCGCCGCGGGCGACGACGCGTACGGCCCGCACCAGTTCCTCGGGCGCGACGTCCTGCAGAAGATACCCGGCGGCGCCGGCCCGCAGCGCCTCGAAGACCTCGGTGTCGAGGCCGTCGCCGGTCAGGATGACCACGCGGACCCGGGCCAGGGCCCGGTCCGCCCTGACACGCCGGGTCACCTCGATGCCGTCCAGGCCCGCGAGGCGGATGCCGGTGAGCACGATGTCGGGCACCCGCTCGCGCGCGAGGTCCAGGGCCCGGTGGCCGTCGTCGGCCTCCGCCACCACCTCGATGTCGTCCTCGGCCTGGAGGATCGCGCGGAACGCGCAGCGCGGCAGCGGCTGGTCGTCGACGAGCAGTAACCGGATCACGAGGCCGCGTCCGCGACCGACCCCGTGAGCGGGTCCCTCACCCATCGGATGGTCTGTATCCGCCCGTCGAGCAGTTCCAGGGCCAGCGCGCTGAGCACCGCGCCGGTGCGGTCGCGGAAGACGATGCCCGGACCCGAGAGCACGGCCTGCTGCTCCATGGTGACGCCGATGGTGAGCAGGGCGGGGAAGACGGCGGCCATCGCCCGAGCCACCCGTTCGGACCCGGTGATGACGCCGGGCCAGAGCGGCGGCCCGTTGCGGCGGCCGCCCGCCCGGGACACGGCGGCGCCCAGGCGGCGGCAGTCCGCCTCCGGACGGCCCATGGCGGAGGCGATCCGCGCCGTGTCGCACCCGAAGATCTCCCGCAGGACGAAGTACGCGCGCTCGAGCGGGGGGAGCCGCTCGAGCAGCGCCACGGCCGTCGCCGCCGACGGACCGGCCGGCTCCGCCGGTCCGCGCGGCTCCGGGGTTCGGCCCGGCAGGCCGATGGCACGCCCGTGGCCGGGCTGCCGCCGCGGCCGTGGCCGGGCGGAGCACCGAATGTCCTCGGACACCTGGGCGACCATGTCAGGGAGGAACTCGTTGAGCGGCGCGGACACGGCGGGGGCCGCCTCGTAGCGGATGCGGGCCTCGCGCACGGCGTCCTCGGCGTCGCTCTCACTGCCCAGGATCCGGTGGGCGATCGAGAACAGCAGAGGCCGTAGTTCCTCGAACTCCTCGATGCGGCGACTCACGCAAGCACCTCCTCGTATCCAGGTCCGCACTTCGCTGTCACCCGGGAGCCGCGAGGAAGGAGGCGGGCCTGCGCACTGTGCCGCCGGGACCGGGCGCGGTGCGTACGGTGCGGCGCGCCCGCTCCCCGTCCGACTCCGGGCAGCACAGCGGAGGCTTCGTCGCATCGGCGGTCACGGCGCAGGCCGGGCCGGCGGCCGCGGCCTCATGGATGCGGTGCCTTGCTCTGCCGGCCCGCTCTCCAGACATCCGACACACCTCTCTGCGCGGCTCACCGGCCCGGGCGAGCGGGTGGGGCACTCCCGATGGCGGAAAGTCATCAGCGAACCCGCACGCTATCCGCGCTCGCGCCGGAAGCACTGAATCCTGCAGTGGTATTCGAGCCGTCCTCGACGGAAAACCGACGGCGACAGGCGCCGGGAAAACATGGAAGAACACAAAAGAAAACAGAAGAACGCGGAAGAACATGAACATCGAAGAACACGGAGAAGGATCGGAGAGCACATCCCGGGTTCACCGGGAGAGATCTCAGAGCTCGTCGATCCCTTGGGAACCGACCCTCCCTCAAAAGGCGGCCGGTGGCGGGCAGACCTGCGGCGCCAGCCCCCAGGCGTCCCCCGCCCTCTCCGCGTCGCGCGGGTCCTCGGGACCGGCCGCGAGGATCTGCCGCTGTATCCGCCGCAGCTCCGCCGACGGTTCGAGCCCCAACTCGCCCACGAGCGTGGCCCGCAGCTTCTGGTAGGTCTCCAGCGCCTCGCTGCGCCGCCCCGAACGGTGCAGGGCGAGCATGTACTGGCCGCGCAGCGTCTCGTGGGTCGGGTAGCGGTCGACCAGGACGGTCAGTTCGGCGAGCAGGGCGCGGTGGCGGCCCAGCCGCAGGTCCGCGTCGATGCGGCGGTCCAGGGCGCACAGCCGGGTCTCCTCGAGACGCCTGGTCTCCGTGGTGAGGCGTTGCCCGGCCCGCACCCCGGCGAAGGCGGGCCCGGTCCACAGGCCGAGGGCCTGGCGCAGCAGCCGCGCGGCCCCTTGGAAGTCACCTGTCTCCATGGCCGCGTGGCCGAGCGTGGCGAGCCGTTCGAACTCACGGACGTCGACGGTGCCGCCGCCGCTGTTCAGGAGGTAGCCGTCCTCCACGGTGACCAGGACGTCCTTGGCGCTGCGCCGCGACGGACCGTCCTGTGCCGCGTCCTTCTCCAGGGCACCGGCGATGAGTTCACGCAGCTGCAGCACATAGGTCTGCAGGGTCGTCCGCGCGCTGCGCGGCGGGGCGGAGCCCCACAGTTCCTCGGTGAGCGCCGCCATGGGGACCACTTGGTCGGCGTGGAGCGCGAGCAGTGCGAGCACCTGGCGTGGCTTCGGCGCGGTGGGCGTCACGACGATGCCGTTCTCCCTGACGTCCAAGGCGCCGAGCACCTTGATGTTCATGGGGGTCTCCGTCTGTGTCGGGCCCGAGCTGTTCTCCGGCTGCCTTCAAAGCAAACCGCACGGACCGTGACTACGTTTCCCGGAGCAAGGGGCACCACATGCCGCCCATACGCGGAGTCCACCACCGCTGTACGGACGTCGGAGCGATTCTTGAGTCGCACGAGCGGTCTCACACGGGAAGCTGTACGTCGTCATCGCTCTCCGTCTCGTCGGCGGGCGTCTTGACGGAGTCGAGGAGCAGCTGGGCCACGTCGACGACCTGGACGGACTTCTTCTGCTTGCCGTCGCCCGCGGCGGAGCCGCTGTTCGACGCGGCCTTGCCGTTGACGGAGTCGGTCAGCATGACGAGGCAGAAGGGGCAGGCGGTGGAGACGATGTCGGGGTTGAGGGAGA
>NZ_JAPHNL010000050.1 GCF_026274175.1 Streptomyces beihaiensis | reverse complement strand
CCGGCACCACGACCCGGCCCACCGTCGTCGTCCTGCACGGCCCGCCGGGCTGCGGCCGTACGACGCTGGCCGTGCGCGCCGCCCACGACGTGCGCGACCAGTTCCGCGGCGCCTGCCTGGTCGACCTGCGCGGCGACCGCCCCGACGAGCCTCCGCTGCCGACCAGGGACGCGCTGCTCCACCTCCTCAACCGGCTCGGCGCACCCCGCGAACAGCTGCTGTTCCGCGAGCGGTCCTCACCACAGCAGCAGGTCAAACGGCTCAGCGAGCTCTACAAGGAGCACCTGACGGGTCTCGCGGTGACGATCGTGCTCGACGACGCGCAGGACGCCGAACAGGTGCGCGCCCTCGTCCCCGAGCGCTCCGACAGCCTCGTCCTCGTCACCTCGCGCACCCCGCTCGACCTGCCCGACGACACTCCGGCCTGGGTCCACCAGATGCCGCTCGAAGCACTCGACGCGGCGGGCGCCGAGGAGCTGCTCCGCCAGACGGCACAGGACACCGGCGACCCCTACGATGCCGAATCCTGCGACGCCGTACGGCAGTTGTGCGCCGGTCTGCCGCTCGCGCTGCGCGTCGCGGGCTCGGCGATCGGCCCACGCACGGTACGGCAGCTCGCCGCCGACCTCGACGCGTACGGGCCCGTGGACCCGGTCGAGCGGGCCCTGTGGCTGCGCTACTCGGACCAGTCCGAGACGGCACGCCGCCTGCTGCGCCGACTGGCGCTCGCCGGACGGGCCTCGCTCGGCGCCGCGGCGGCGGCCGCGCTGCTCGCCACCGACCAGGCGGAGGCCACCCGGCAGCTGACCGCGCTCTCCCGCGCGGGACTGGTCGACCATGTCCGCGGCAGCCGCTACCGGCTGCACGACCTCGTACGCGCCTTCGCGCTGGCCCGCCTCGCCGACGAGGAGGAGCCGGCCGAGCGCGCCGCGGCGCAGGAACGCCTCATCCAGAACTACGCCGACCTCGCCGACTCGGTGATCCGCCTGGTCGACGGCAACAAGTCGACCCGCGCCGGACAGATGGGCCCGCACGGCTTCACGTCCCTGGACGCGGCGCTGCGCTGGCTGGACGACGAGTCGAGCTTCATCACGGCGGCCCTGCGGCACGCGGAGGGCGTCAGCCAGGGTGCCGTACTCGGGCTGCTCGGCGCCCTGTGCGACTACTGCCTGCTCCGCGGCGACCTGTACCGGCTCGGCGAGATCAGCGAGCTCACGCAAGCCGTCGACCAGGGCCTTCTCCTGCGCTCGGTCCAGTGGCGCACCGGTATCGCGGCCCGCCAGCTCGGTGAGCTCGATCAGGCCCGTACGACCCTGACGTCGGTGGTCGGCCTGTACCGCGAGGCCCACCACCAGGCGGGCGAGGCGCGCGCCCTGTGCTCGCTCGGCATCACCCTGCACCACCAGGGCCAGCTGACCGAGGCCGCCGCGAAGCTCCGCGAGGCGCTGGCGTTGCAGGTGACGCCGCAGACGGCGGGCGACCGTGGCTGGACGCTGCACGCCCTCGCCGCGGTCGAGCGGGACCGCGGCCGCCTGGCCGAGTCGCTGACCCTGCTGACCGACTCGCTCGCGCTGCACCGGGAGAGCGAGTCGCTGCACGGCGAGGCATGGGCCCACTTCCAGCTGGGGCAGCTGCGGCTGCGCCTCGGCGACGTGCCGGGCGCCGACGACGAGCTGCGCGCGGCCCTTGACCGGTACGGGCGCACGCGGGACGCGCGCGGCGAGGCGTGGGCGATGACGCAGCTGGGGCGGGCCAGGCTGGTGGCCGGTGAGGCGTCGGCGGCGGTCGACGGGCTTCGCCAGGCGGCCTCGCGGCACCGCGAGAACGAGGACGCGCGCGGCGAGGCGTGGACGTACTACTACCTGGGCCAGGCCCTGGAGGAGACGGGCCGCCTGGACCAGGCCGTCCGCGAACTGGAACGCTCCCGCACGATGTTCTCCCGCATGCGCGACGTGTACGGCCTCGGCTGCGCCCGCCACCACTCGGCGCGCGTCACCCGCGACCAGCGGGCCGCGCAGACGGGTTCACTGCGCAACTCCGGCTTCGCCCGCCA
The DNA here is from genome assembly GCF_026274175.1 of Streptomyces beihaiensis. Taxonomy (GTDB): domain Bacteria; phylum Actinomycetota; class Actinomycetes; order Streptomycetales; family Streptomycetaceae; genus Streptomyces; species Streptomyces beihaiensis. Next base: position 14,396 of record NZ_JAPHNL010000050.1, on the reverse strand, counting down.
GCTGCTCGTGGACGCCCGCGCCGACTTCCAGCGCATCGGCGTAGCCCACGGTGAGGCGTGGACCTGCCTGGAACTGGCGGTGATCGACGCGGGCAACACCCGCCTCGCGCAGGCCCTCGGTCTGTGCGGCGAGGCGGCGGAGCTGTTCGCCTCCTACGGCGACCTCAGGGGCGGAGACTGGGCGGCGTTCCTGCGCTGCACCCTGCTGCCGTACGCCTCACCGGGCGGCTCGGAGGTCGGCACGGCGGTCGCCCAGGAGGAGCTGGCCGCCCTGTCCCGCACGGCCCACCCCACCCGCGACGCCAAGCTCGGCGACTGCGTGGAGGCGTACGGGCTGCTCCTGGAACGCGGCGTCGACCTGGACGCGGGCTGGCAGGCGTGGCGCCTCGGCATGGTGCCGAACCGGCATGCGCGGGATGTGATGGGAGTCGCGACGGCTGAGGGATAGGGGCCGAGGCCGGGGGCTGGAGCTGGGCGTGGCGGGTCGTGCGGAACCCGCTCAGCGCGCGGACACGGCCCTGGCGCGGGGACGGACGGAGACCCGCGCGAAACGCGCTTCACGCACGAACCCCCCACCGGTCCGGTGGGGGGTTCGTGCGCGCACGGGGTGAATCAGCTCGGGTCCAGGCGGATGGAGTTGATCGGGGTGATGTCCACGTCCCGGTAGGTCCAGGGCAGGAGCTTGGAGCCGCAGTTGGTGCCGTCGCTGTTCTTGCACTCGCGCTCGGTGGCGCCGCCGGTCTGGTTGTTGAAGATCCGGCGCGAGCCGTACTCGTTGTACAGCTTGTGGACGCCGTACGTGTAGTACTTGTGCTCGGGTACGCCGCCGTTCCAGGAGGCGTTGGGGTACATGCAGACGTACCCCGACGGGCAGCCTTCGTAGGTGCCTTGGGCACTGACGGAGCTGTCCGTGGCGGCATGTGCGCTGGGGGCCCAGAGCAGGGCACCGGCCGCCGTGGTCGCGAACATTGCAAAGGTCCTTCGAAGTCGCATGTTCCCTCCCCAGAAGCAGAAACGTGCTGTGCGCCGTCGACGCTAGCAGTCGATATTCCGACTTAGGGGGTATCGCGAAATTCTGGCGGAAAGGCATCGTTCGCGACCTGCCTCCACCGCTGTTCGTGTCCGCGGCGCCGCCCTTGCCGGACGGTGGGGCTCACCGCCCCGGACGGCGACCGGACGGGAGGGCTTCCGCAAGATCGTCCGATGGGCGTTTTCGTACGCCACCCGGCAGACCGATCCTCGCCGCCCCACCCCGCCCCGCCCCGGCATCGCGTGGCACGGCACGGCAGGGCACGGCCGAAGCGCTCAGCCCCGGTCGACGTCCCAGTCGACCCGGCGGCCGTCGCGCAGGAAGGTCTCCTCGACGGCCGCCCAGTCCTGGACCCATTCGGCGTCGCGGTCGACACGCATGGCGGGGTCGGGGGCGACCAGGATGAACACCCCGGCGTCGGCACCGGCGTCAGCCCCGACGGCGCCGCCATTCCGGTCGATGCGGACATAACGGCCTGTTCCGGGTCCGGCGACGATGCGCCCCACGGTCCCGTAGTGGCGCGGCGCGGTCGCGTGCCGGGCGGCCTCCGCCGAGCGGTCGGGCGCGGCCGAGACCCCGTTCGCGGTGGCGGCGAGCACCACGGCCACGCCCTTCCCGAAGAGCTCGATCACGCCCCGGGGCGGCTGGGTGACCGTCGCCCGCATCGTCATGAACGGACCTTCGGTGACGGTGACCCGCTGCCCGCCGACGAAGCCCGGCACTCGGCGGCGGTCAGGCCTGGTTGCGGGCGTCGTCGGCGGAGGTGGCGTCGCCCGCCTCGGACGACTTCTCCTTGAAGTCGACCCGGCCCATGTGCCGGTTCATCGACTTCATCAGCCGCCAGACGGCCAGCGCCATCACCGCGAAGACGATGAAGCCGAGGACCCCCGGGGTCACCTTGTTCTCGTCGACCTCGGCGAGAGGGACGAGATGGGTCAATGCCAGATTCGCGTTCACATCAGGCATTGTGGCGGATGCCCGCGAAGAGGTCGTCCTCGGGGAGGGAGGTATCCACGAGCGACTTCGCGAGCTCGTACTCCTCGGTCGGCCAGACCTCCTTCTGGACCTCCAGCGGGACCCGGAACCAGCCGCCGTCGGGGTCGATCTGCGTGGCGTGCGCGATCAGCGCCTTGTCGCGGATCTCGAAGAAGTCGGCGCACGGAACGTGCGTGGTCAGCGTCCGTTCGGCCCGTCCGGACTCGGCCCAGCGCTTGAGCCACTCCTCGTACGGGGACTCCAGGCCACGGGCGATGAGCGCGTTGTGCAGCGCCTCGGTGCGGGGACGGTTGAAGCCCTGGTTGTAGTAGAGCTTGCCCGGCTGGAAGAGGGGGCCGAACTCCGGCTCCGGGAACTTCTCGGCGTCGGCCGCACCGTCGAAGGCCACCATCGTGATCTTGTGGGTCATGATGTGGTCGGGGTGCGGGTAGCCGCCGTTCTCGTCGTACGTGGTGATCACCTGCGGGCGGAACGAGCGGATCTGCTTGACCAGCTCACCGGCTGCCTTGTCCACGTCCTCCAGGGCGAAGCAGCCATCGGGCAGCGGCGGCAGCGGGTCGCCCTCGGGCAGTCCCGAGTCGACGAAGCCGAGCCACTCCTGCTTGATCCCGAGGATCTCGCGGGCCTCGTCCATCTCCTTCTTGCGGACCTCGTGGATATGCTCCTCGATGTAGGTGTCGCCCTGGAGCTTCGGATTGAGGATGGAGCCGCGCTCCCCGCCCGTGCAGGTGACGACCAGCACGTCCACCCCCTCGGACACGTACTTCGCCATGGTGGCCGCGCCCTTCGACGACTCGTCGTCGGGGTGGGCGTGAACGGCCATCAGTCGCAGCTGCTCAGTCAAAACAAGATCCTCGGTGAATAAGGCGCCCTGGTGTCGTTCGGCGCAATGTGCGGCTTCTATAGTGACCGAACCGGGGGGCGGAAAATTCCGGTGCCCGTCGGCTCGGCGGGGGATGCGAGAGGAACTGGCCGATGAGCGCCGTGCAGCAGCTGCCCGAGGGCCGCTACGGGGCCTCGCGCGCGGCCGACGCCCGCGCCGACCGCAGGCTGAAGATCGCCGCGATCGTCCTGGGCACCCTGTTCACGGCGATGCTCGCGTGGTTCGGCTGGTACTACGTCGTCGGCGGCAGCAAGTTCAGCGGCGAGGTCATCGCCTTCCAGACCCACAAGGACCACGTCTCGGTCCATCTGGAGATCCGCAAGGCCACCGACGCGAGCGGCTACTGCACGGTGCGCTCGCAGGACGCCGCCGGTGCCGAGGTGGGCCGCGCCGACTTCCGCTTCGACCAGCAAAAGGACCGCATCGACAAGGTCGTCACGCTGCGCACGACGGGCAGGGGCACGACGGCGGAGCTGATCGGCTGCCACGCGGACTGACCACGGCCTCGGGTTGACTGGGGCTGACCTGCGCTGACGGAAAATTGATGCCTTATGTCCTCCCTCTTTCCCCGCTGAATTGTTAGGCTCGTGGTTTCGCCCACTCGTGAGGGAACATCCTTCTGGGTAGGGCGATGCTTTGTATTCCCAGTACCTACGAGGAGCGACCTGTGACCCAGACCAGCGAAGACGTCACCTGGCTGACGCAGGAGGCGTACAACAAGCTCAAGGAAGAGCTTGCGTACCTGTCTGGTCCCGCGCGCGAGGAAGTCACCGCCAAGATCGCGGCGGCGCGCGAGGAGGGCGACCTGCGGGAGAACGGCGGGTACCACGCGGCCAAGGAGGAGCAGGGCAAGCAGGAGCTCCGCATCCGGCAGCTGACCCAGCTCCTTGAGAAGGCCAAGGTCGGCGAGGCTCCGGCGGAGTCCGGGGTCGTCGCCCCGGGCATGGTCGTCACGATCGCTTTCGACGGCGACGAGGACGACACCATGACGTTCCTGCTCGCCTCGCGCGAGTACGCGAGTTCCGACATCGAGACCTACTCGCCGCAGTCGCCGCTGGGCGGCGGTGTCAACGGCCACAAGGTCGGCGAGGACGCGGTCTACGAGCTGCCGAACGGCAAGATGGCCTCGGTCAGGATCCTCAAGGCTGAGCCCTACAACGGCTGAGCCCTGCAACGGCTGACCCGCCCGGTCCGGCCGGACCGCCCGCCCCGCCGTTCGCCGAAGGCCCCTGGAGCGGCAGCTCCAGGGGCCTTCGGCCGGTCCGCGGGGACTACGCCGAGGTCGAGCGGTACTTGCGTACCGCCAGGGTGCGGAAGACCAGGACGATCAGGGCGGACCAGATGAGCGAGGCCCACACGGGGTGCTGCATCGGCCAGGCGTCCGGCACCGGGTAGCCCGCCGGCATGTTGCCGAACAGTTGCCGGCTGGCCTGGACCGTGGCGCTGAACGGGTTCCAGTTCGCGATGGTCTCCAGGAACGCCGGCATGTTCTGCGAGGGCACGAAGGCGTTCGAGATGAACGTCAGCGGGAACAGCCAGACGAGGCCACCGGACGTGGCCGCTTCGGGGGTGCGCACCGACAGGCCGATCAGGGCGCCGATCCACGTGAACGCGTAGCCGAGCAGGAGCAGGAGGCCGAAGCCCGCGAGGACCTTGCCGAAGTTCTCATGGGTGCGCCAGCCGACGATGACGGCGACGACGGCGAGGACGACCAGGGTCAGCGCGGTCTGCACGAGGTCGGCGATGGTCCGCCCGGTCAGGACCGCGCCGCGCGCCATGGGCAGCGAGCGGAACCGGTCGATGAGGCCCTTGTGCATGTCGTCGGCGATGCCCGCGCCGGAGCCCGCGACGGCGAAGGTCACGGTCTGCGCGAAGATGCCGGCCATCAGGAACTCCCGGTACCCGGAGGCGCTGATACCGGCGCCGGGGATGCTGATGGAGCCGCCGAAGACATAGCTGAACAGCACCACGAACATGATGGGCTGGATCAGCCCGAAGACGACCACCTCGGGGATCCGGAGCATGCGGACCACGTTCCGCCGGGCGATGACCAGGGAGTCCCTGATCGACTGGCCGACGCCTCCGCCCTTCGCGACGGAGACCCGGACGGTGTCGGTGACGGCGCTCACTTGCCGGCCTCCTTCGCGCTCGGGGCGCTGGTCGTGGCCTCGTCGGCCCCTTCGGTACCGGCGGTGGGGCCGGTCTCCTCCGCCACGTGGCCCGTCAGCGAGATGAACACGTCGTCGAGGGTGGGGCGGCGCAGGCCGATGTCGTCTATCTCGATGCCGCGGGCGTCCAGCTCCCGGATCACCTCGGCGAGCAGTTTGGCGCCGCCGGTGACGGGGACGGTCAGCTTGCGGGTGTGCTCTTCGACGGTGGTCTCGCCCTTGCCGAAGCCCGCGAGGACCTGGCGGGCCGTGGCCATGTGGTCGCGCTCGTGCACCACGACCTCGACGCGCTCGCCGCCGGTCTGCGCCTTCAGCTGGTCGGAGGTGCCCCGCGCGATGACACGGCCGTGGTCGACGACGCAGATGTCGTGCGCCAGCTTGTCGGCCTCTTCCAGGTACTGGGTGGTGAGCAGCAGGGTCGTGCCGCCCGCGACGAGCTCCTGGATGACGTCCCACAGCGACTGGCGGTTGCGCGGGTCGAGTCCGGTGGTCGGCTCGTCCATGAACATCACGGGCGGGGAGACGATGAGCGCGGCCGCCAGGTCGAGGCGGCGGCGCATGCCGCCCGAGTACGTCTTGGCGGGGCGGTCGGCGGCGTCGGCGAGGCCGAAGCGCTCCAGCAGCTCGGCCGCGCGGGCCTTCGCCGCCTTGGCCCGCATCTGGTAGAGCTGGCCGACCATCTGAAGGTTCTCGCGGCCCGTCAGGTATTCGTCGACCGCGGCGAACTGGCCGGACAGGCCGATCGAGCGGCGCACCTCGTTGGGGTGCTTCAGCACGTCGATGCCCGCGACGGTCGCCTTGCCGCTGTCCGGTGTGAGCAGCGTCGTCAGGCAGCGGACCGCCGTGGTCTTGCCCGCGCCGTTCGGCCCGAGCAGACCCAGGACGGTGCCTTCTGGTACGTCCAGATCGACCCCGTCCAGGGCTCTTACGTCGCCGAAGGTCTTCACCAGACCTTCGGCATGGATGGCGCCTGGCATGTCATCCCCCAGATGTGTGACCCGGGTCATACGTGGCCCGGGTTCTCAAGAGTCTAGGTAGGGCGGGTGGGTCCCGCCCGACGGTCGGGCAAGGACAGCGACCCCGACGCGACACCTGTCACGCTATCGCGATGTATCGCGTATCGGCAAGGACTTTTCCCGAGTCCGGGTCTCAGACGGTCCCGGCCCCGGACGGTCCCGATCCCAGGGCGGTCCCGAGCCCGGGGCGGTCCCGACCCCGAAGAGTCCCGACCCCGAAGAGTCCCGACCCCGAACGGTCCCGACGCCGGACAGCCCCGACGATGCCGGTCAGTCCATGACCGTGTAACCCGCCTCGCGCAGCGCCTCCCGCACGTCGGCGCAGTGCGCCGGGCCCTTCGTCTCCAGGTGCAGCTCCACCTCCGCCTCCGTGAGGCCGAGCCGCGGGTCGGTACGGACATGGCTCACGTCGAGAACGTTGGCGTCGGCCACCGACAGCACCCCGAGGAGCGTGGCCAGGGCGCCGGGCCGGTCGGTCAGGCGCAGCCGTAGCGACAGGTAGCGGCCCGCCGCCGCCATGCCGTGCGTGAGGATGCGCTGCATCAGGAGCGGATCCACGTTTCCGCCGGACAGCAGCGCCACCACCGGTCCCTCGAACGCCTCCGGATCGCTGAGCAGCGCCGCCACCGGGCTCGCGCCCGCCGGTTCGACGACCATCTTGGCCCGCTCCAGGCACAGCAGCAGGGCGCTGGAGAGCGCGTCCTCCGACACCGTACGGACCTCGTCCACCAGGTCCTCCACGAGCCGGAACGGCACGTCGCCGGGGCGCCCCACCTTGATGCCGTCGGCCATGGTCGCCGGGTGCGGCACCGAGACCGGATGCCCGGCCTCCAGCGAGGGCGGGTAGGCAGCCGCGCCCGCCGCCTGCACGCCGATCACCTTCACGTCGGGCCTGACCGCCTTGACGGCGACGGCGATCCCGGCGACGAGCCCGCCCCCGCCGACCCCGACCACCAGCGTGCGCACCTCCGGGCACTGCTCCAGGATCTCCAGGCCGAGCGTGCCCTGGCCGGCGACGATGTCCGGGTGGTCGAAGGGGTGGATGAAGACCGCGCCGGTCCGTTCGGCGTACTCCTGCGCGGCGGCCAGCGTCTCGTCCACCACCTGCCCGTGCAGCCGTACCTCGGCGCCGTAGTCCCGCGTCGCGGCGACCTTGGGCAGCGGCGCGCCGACCGGCATGAACACCGTGGAGCGCACACCGAGCAGCGACGAGGCGAGCGCCACGCCCTGCGCGTGGTTGCCCGCGCTGGCGGCCACCACCCCGACGGCGCGCTCCTCCGGCAGCAGCCCGGCGATCCGTACGTAGGCGCCGCGCAGCTTGAAGGAGCCGGTCCGTTGCAGGTTCTCGCACTTGAGGTGGACGGGCGTGCCGAGCAGCTGCGAGAGGTGGTGGTTGTGCGCCATCGCGGTCATCCGCGCCACCCCGGCCAGCATCTTCTGCGCGCCGCGCACGTCGTCGAGGGTGACGGCGGGCAGCGAACGAGAGCGGGCGCGGGAGCCGGGGTGGGGGCGGGGGCGAGTGGCACGGTTGCTCATGACGGCAGTGTCGCAGCTCACGCCGGGCCTCTCCCGGTGAGTCCACACCGCGGGACCCGATCGTGCACGGCCGGTACGGCAGGCGCTTTCGCCGCGTACCCTGTGGCCCGTTCCAGCAGTCCTCCACCCACGCATGAAGTGAGCACCCGGCCATGCCCACACCACCAGAAACGATGGACATGACGACGGCCCAGGACACCGGCCTCCTCGAAACTCTGCAGCACCAGGTCGCGGTCTTCGCGCGACGTGCCGAACAGACCCGCCTCGGCGGGGTCGGGCAGGTGCGCAACTCGATGGACCGTGCCGCATATCTGCTGCTCAACCGGCTCGACAAGGAAGGCCCGATGGGCGTCAAGGCGCTCGCGGCCGGCATGGGGATCGACTCGTCGACGGTGACCCGTCAGGTGGCGCCGCTCGTCGACACGGGCCTGGTCAAGCGCACCTCGCACCCGGAGGACGGGCGCGCGGTGGTGCTCCAGCTCTCCCCGCGCGGTGCGACGCGCCTGGAGGAAGTGCGTTCCTCGCGGCAGGAGTTGATGGCGCGGTTGACGCACGACTGGGAACCGCGGGAGCGCGAGCAGTTCTGCGCGCTCCTCACACGCTTCAACACGGCCCTTTCGGAGCACCAGGCGAGCCACGCCAACCAGCCCGGCCCGGCGCGCCCCTCCTAGAACCCGGCGCGGCCGTCCCCGGGCCTCTCCGGCGCCGGCCTCCCCTGCCCTGTCCGGCACAGCCGTCCCCGGCCCTGCCCCGCCGCCCGCTTCGCGTGGTCCGGCCGCCCGCTTCGCGTAGTCCGGTCGTCCACTTCGCGTACGCCTCTTGACCCGGCGGGCGCGGCGGGCCTCATATGAAGCGTGCGTGAGCGGCAGGCGGTGCGAGGCGCCCGCCGGGCCCGGGAGTTCGAGGCGTTCGTCGCGGGCGCGGCAGGGCGGCTGCTGCATGCCGCGACGCTGCTGACCGCCGAGCCGACGGACGCGAACCCGCGCGCCCGGCAGCTCCTCACGGCCTCCCTCGCCCACACGTACGCCTCCTGGGACCGGCTCAGGGGCGAGGACCCGTACGACTGCGCGCGCAGGGAGCTGGCCCTGCGGTACGCGCGCGGAGCCTGGCACCGCGGCGGCCCGCCACCCGACGGACCCTTGGCGCACCTGAAGGCGCGCGAGCGTCTGGTGCTCGTGCTGCGGCTGTTCGAGGGGGTCGGTGAGGAGCAGGTGGCGGCGCTGCTCGGGCTGCCGCAGGAGCGGGTGGGCGCGCTGCACGCGCGCGCGATGGCGCTGGTTCTGCATCCCCCGCGCGGGCCGGCGCCGGACGGCCCGGCCATGAGCGGGGCGGCGCCATGAGCCCCCAGGGTCTCGCCATGAGTCCCGGAGCCGCGCCATGAGTCCCGGGGCCGCGCCATGAGCCTTCAGGAGCGCAAGGAGGCAGCGGTCCGCGCGGTCTTCGACCGGGCGCCGCGGCCCGTGGTGCCGCCCGGTCTGTGCGCCGAGGCGATGCGCCGGGGCGAGCGCACTCTGCGGCGCCGGCGGACCGCGCGGCGGGTGCTGTGGTGCGTGTTGCTCGCCGCCGTGGCGGCGTTCACGGTGTGGGCGGCGGTGGCCCGGCCGTGGGAGGAGCCGCCCGCGCGGACGACTCCCCCGCTCACCGGCTGGTGAGTCACGGCTCGCTCGTCACTTGCCGTCGAGCGCCTGCTTGAGGTCGGCGAGCAGGTCGTCGGCCGACTCGATGCCCACGGAGAGACGGACGAGGTCGGCCGGGACCTCCAGGGCCGAACCCGCCGCGGAGGCGTGCGTCATGCGGCCCGGGTGCTCGATCAGCGACTCGACACCGCCGAGCGACTCGCCGAGCGTGAACAGCTTCGCCCGGTTGCAGACCTCGACGGCCGCCTCCTCGCCGCCCTCGACCTGGAACGACACCATGCCGCCGAACGACTTCATCTGCTTGGCCGCGACCTCGTGACCCGGGTGCCCCGGCAGCCCCGGATAGAGAACCTTCGTCACGCGCGCGTGCCGCGTGAGCATGTCGGCGACCTTGGTGGCGTTCTCGCTGTGCCGGTCCATGCGCACGGGCAGCGTCTTGATGCCGCGCAGCACCAGCCAGGCGTCGAACGGCCCGGCGACCGCGCCCATGGCGTTCTGGTGGAAGGCGAGCTCGTCGGCGAGCTCCTGGTCGTCGACGACGAGCGCCCCGCCGACGACGTCGGAGTGGCCGCCCATGTACTTGGTCATCGAGTGCACGACGACGTCGGCGCCGAGGGCGAGCGGCTGCTGGAGGTAGGGGCTGGCGAAGGTGTTGTCGACGACGAGGCGGGCTCCCGCGTCGCGCGCCACCTGGGCGACCGCGGCGATGTCGGTGATGCCCAGCAACGGGTTGGAGGGCGTCTCGACCCAGATCGCCTTGGTGCGGTCGGTCAGGGCGGCGCGCACCGAGGCCGGGTCGGAGGTGTCGGCGACGGACCATTGCACGCCCCATCGCGAGACGACCTTCGCGAACAGGCGGAACGTGCCGCCGTACGCGTCGTTCGGGATGACGACGTGGTCGCCGGGGCTCAGCAGCGTACGCAGCAGGCAGTCCTCGGCGGCCAGCCCGGAGGCGAAGGCGAGCCCGCGGCGGCCGCCTTCGAGCGCGGCCAGGTTCTCCTCCAGTGCGGTACGGGTCGGGTTGGCGCTGCGGCTGTACTCGTAGCCGCCGCGCAGGCCGCCGACGCCGTCCTGCTTGTACGTGGAGACCTGGTAGATCGGGGGGACGACGGCGCCGGTCACGGGGTCTGCCGTGTTGCCGGCGTGGATGGCGGTGGTCTCGAACCCACGCGGGGCGCTGCCGCTGGGGTTTTGCGTGTCGCTCATGGGGACCGAGGGTATGCCGTCGGGCGGGGTCGGGGTGGCGCATTCGCACCGTTGCGGTTGTTCGCCGTGGGCGGGTGCGGGCTGCCCGCGGCCGCTCGCGCGGTTCCCCGCGCCCCTCAGGCGGTCCGTCCCGCAGGCCCTCCGGAGTGTCAGCTGGTCGGGTTAGCGTTGACGTATGGGAATTCTCTGGGGGCTCATGGCCGTGCTGATGATCGCCTGGGTGGTGATGCTGCGCCGCCGGGGCGGCATCCGGCAGGTCGCCCCGGGGTCCCCGGACGCCGCCGACCCCGCGGACTACGGCTTCGTACGCCAGGAGGACCTGGACGTGCGGCTGCCGGGCCCGGACCAGGACCTGCTCGACGTGATGGCCGTGGTGCAGCGCAACCAGGACTTCACGGCCGCCGAGCAGCTGCTCGCCGGGACCGGCAAGGAGACCGAGGCCCGCTGGGAGCGGGTGCAGGCCATCGCCGGTGCCGCCGCCCTCGAACTACAGCGCGCGCCGCGGCTCGGCGCCGGGTGGCTGCACGCCTGGCGCGCTCAGCGGCCCAAGGACGCGGGCGGGGCGCAGGTCTTCGCCGAGTTCCTGGTGCAGCAGGCCTGGCGCAGCGGCGGGACGCCGGACGAGCAGCGGATCATCCTGGAGGAGGCGCGCGACGCGTGCGACCGGGCCGCGCTGCTGGCGCCCGGTGACCCGGTCCCGCACATCACGCATCTCGCGGTCGCGCGCGGTCTGGGCTACTCGCGGCCCGAGTTCGAGCAGCTGTGGCTGAAGATCCTCGACACGGCTCCCGGCCACATGGGCGCCCACCTTGCGGGCCTGCGGTACTGGACCGAGAAGTGGCACGGTTCGCGCGAGGAGGCGTTCGCGTTCGCCGAGGCGGCCGCGGCACGCGCCCCGCGTGGTTCGCTGCTGGCCGCGCTGCCCCTGTTCGCGCTGTACGAACACCTGCCGGAGGTGAACCTCGTACGCGGCTTCCACGAGAGCGAGGTCGTCACCAAGGCGCTGCACGGCGCGATGTTCGCGGTGCACGCGGCCCGTCCCGACGACCCGATGCTCGCCCACGTACGGCATCTGCTGGTGTTCTTCCTGGTCCGCGGTGAGCGGTGGGCCGAGGCGATGCAGCAGCTGGTGCATGTCGACGGGCACGTCGGCGCGATCCCGTGGACTGCTGAGGAGGACCCGGCCCTGTCGTACGCCGTGTACCGGGCGCTCGCGGTGGCCGGGTACGAGGCGAACGGCGGCAGCCCGGCGACGCTGCGGCACTGAGCGTTCGAAGGCGCGTTCCCCCCGTCCGGCCGATCCGTGGCATACTCCCGTTCCCCCCACACGCCAGAGAACGACACCTTTGCTGTGCCATGGGGAGACACACCCGGATGGGTTCGACGTTGCGCGCCGCCCGCGCCCTGATCCTGCTGCTCGGTTTCTATCTGATCGGCTTCATACTGCTCGGCGCCCTGGGCGCGCTCGACTGGGGTCTCGTCTCCGGCGGCCACGTCGGCGTCGGCGTGATGAAACTCGTCATCCTGAGCGTGATCGTCGCCATACCCGTCGTGCAGGGCTTGTTCGTCATCCGCTCCCCGAAGTTCGAGCCGCCCGCCGGCGTGCGCGTCGACGAGCACGCGGAGCCCCGCCTGTGGGCGGCCGTGCGCCGGCTCGCCGAGCAGACCGGGACCCGGGCGCCCGACGAGATCTACCTGGTCGCCGAGGTGAACGCCGCCGTCCACGAGGAGTCGCGGCTGCTCGGTCTGCGGTCGGGCCGCCGTGTCCTGCTCATCGGCGTCCCGCTGCTCACCGGGCTCGACGAGGCCCAGCTCATGGGCGTACTGGCGCACGAGTTCGGCCACTACTCCAACGCCGACACCCGGCTCGGCGCGATCAACCGGCGCGGCTTCGAGCAGATCAGCCGTACGGTCACCACGCTCATGGGGCGAGCCGAGGCCAAGCGGGCCCAGAAGACCGCGGACGGCGAGGCGTCGCCCGACGCCGACTCCGGGCAGGCGGGCCTGAGCTACCGCCTCGCCGCCAAGCCCTTCATCTGGTACGGCGCGTTCTACGTACGGTCGATGCGCGGCGCGATGCGCCGCGCAGAGTTCGCCGCCGACCATACCGCCGCTCGGATCGCGGGCCGCGACGCCGTCGCGTCGGCGCTGCGGGAGATCCCGGTCCTGGACACCGCGTTCGGGTTCTACCTGAACAGCTACGCCACGCTCGGCACCGGCGCGGGGCTGCTGCCGCCGCCGGGCGAGTTCTACGGCGGCCTGCGCCACCTGCTGTCCGCGCGCCACGACGAACTCGACAAGCTGCGCCGCGAACTGCCGCAGGAGGAGCCGTCGCCGTACGACACGCACCCGCCGATCGCGGAGCGCGTGGCCCGTATCGAGCAGCTGGCCGACGACGGGCGCGCGGCGACCGCGTCGGGTCCCGGGACCGGCCTGCTCGCCGACCCGGCCGCCGCCTTCGCCGCCGTCGAGCAGGTGTCACTCACCCCGCGGGCGCTCGCCATGCGCCGCGCCGAGGACTGGCCGCAGCTCGTGCACGCGTCGATGACGACGTACGCCGCGAACTCCGCCGAGCCGCTGCGGGAGGCGGTGCGCGCGGTGCGCGGGGGCGACGGGTCGCTCGCCGACACGCTCGCGGCGGTCGACGCGGGCACGCTGTGGCAGATCGCGGACCACCTGCCCAAGTCCGAGGAGGCCGCTGCCGCGACGGGCCGCGCCGCCCGCGAGTTCGCCCGGCCCCGGCTGCGCGCCATGCTGTCGGCCCTGGTCACCGGGGAGCTGATCGGCCAAGGCGCGGCGCGCTTCGAACTGTCCTGGACGGGCCCGGCCGAGCTGCGGATGGCGGACGGCCTCGCGGAGCGGGTCGAGCAGGCGCTGGACGCGGCGGTGGCGGACGTGCCGGACACGTCGGGGCTGCGGCAGACGCTCGCGGTGTCGGCGTAAGCGACGCCACGAGGCGGCGCTCGAACAGTTCCGCCAGGTCGACGGCTACGCGGGAGCCCTCCCGCGGTCGTACCGGTCCGACCCGGCACTGCGGTACGTCAGCGTACGGAACTTCTGCGCCACGCGGGCAGCCGGAATCTGACGGGCCCCCGGGGCGTTGCACGAAGACACGTCGACGCCCCGGAGGCACCACCCATGGCACTCTTCGGCCGCACCCCGGTCCTGCCCACCCCCGACCAGGCGCTCAAGGGCCGCCCGGTCCCCGAGTTCGAGGTTCCGTCCCGCCACACGGTGCTCGGCAACCCGCTGCTGGGCCCCTACCCGGAGGGCCTGGAAGTCGCGGACTTCGGCCTGGGCTGTTTCTGGGGCGCGGAGCGCAAGTTCTGGCAGACGCCCGGCGTGTGGACGACGCTCGTCGGCTACCAGGGCGGCTTCACCGAGAACCCGTCGTACGACGAGGTCTGCTCGGGCCTGACCGGCCACACGGAGGCGGTGCGGGTCGTGTACGACCCGGCGGTCGTGACGTACGAGCAGCTGCTCAAGGTCTTCTGGGAGGCACACGACCCCACGCAGGGCTTCCGCCAGGGCAACGACGTGGGCACGCAGTACCGCTCGGCGATCTACACCCACACCCCCGAGCAGGCCGCGGCGGCCGAGGCGTCGCGCGACGCCTACCAGAAGGTCCTGACGGCGTCGGGCCACGGCACGATCACGACGGAGCTGCTGCCGGCGCGGGGGCGCACCTTCTATCCGGCCGAGGGCTACCACCAGCAGTACCTCGACAGGAATCCGGCCGGGTACTGCGGGATCGGCGGGACGGGGGTCAAGCTGAGTGACCCTTCCGATGGCGGCTGGGGCGGGTCCTGTCCGACGGGGGTCGCTCCGGCTCCAGAAGTCCCGGACAACTAGTAGTGCTTGGTCAGGTTGATGTCGGGGTGGGTATGTCGCGGTGGCAGGTGGGGCAGGCGCCGGTCCATGTGG
>NZ_JAPHNL010000049.1 GCF_026274175.1 Streptomyces beihaiensis | reverse complement strand
GAGTCACGCCATCTTCAACGCCCACCCAACCTCAAAGACACGCTCTCCCACAGACGACCTGACCAAGCACTACTAGGCGGCGAACCTCCGCCGCCACGCCAGGGCGACGTACACGAGCCCGATCAGGACGGGTACCTCGATCAGTGGTCCGACGACGCCCGCGAGGGCCTGCCCGCTGGTGACGCCGAACGTGGCGATGGCGACCGCGATGGCCAGCTCGAAGTTGTTCCCGGCGGCGGTGAAGGCGAGCGTCGCCGTCCGCTCGTACGCCATCCCGAGCGTCTTGCCGAGCGCGAAGCTGCCGAAGAACATCACGGCGAAGTAGGCGAGCAGCGGCAGCGCGATCCGGACGACGTCGAGCGGCCGCGAGGTGATGGCGTGCCCCTGGAGGGCGAAGAGGACGACGATGGTGAACAGCAGCCCGTACAGCGCCCACGGCCCGACCCGCGGCAGGAGCTTCGCCTCGTACGAGTCCCTGCCCATCCGTCTCTCGCCGACGCGGCGGGTGAGGAACCCGGCGACGAGCGGGACGCCGAGGAAGACGACGACGTTGAGGGCGATGTGCCACACCGACACGTCCAGGCCCTGGCCGTCGCCGAGGCCGAGCAGGCGCGGCAGCAGGTCGAGGTAGAACCAGCCGAGCAGGCTGAACGCGACGACCTGGAAGACGGAGTTGAGGGCGACCAGGACGGCGGCGGCCTCGCGGTCGCCGCAGGCGAGGTCGTTCCAGATGATGACCATGGCGATGCAGCGGGCCAGTCCGACGACGATCAGGCCGGTGCGGTACTCGGGCAGGTCAGGCAGGAAGATCCAGGCGAGCGCGAACATCACGGCCGGGCCGACGGCCCAGTTGACGACGAGCGACGACACCATGAGCCGCTTGTCGCCGGTGACCGTGTCGAGCCGGTCGTAGCGGACCTTGGCGAGGACCGGGTACATCATCACGAGCAGCCCGACGGCGATGGGCAGCGAGACGCCTCCGATCTCGACCTTGGCGAGCGCGCCGTCCAGGCCGGGCACCAGGCGGCCCAGGCCGAGGCCGACGGCCATGGCGGCGAGGATCCACACGGCGAGGTAGCGGTCGAGGGTGGACAGCTTGCCGACGATCGAGGCGTCACGGGTGCCGGGCGCCGCGGGAGCCGTCGGGGTCGTCGCCGGGGGAGCCGCCGTGGTGCCGGGTTCGGTCGTCGTGCCGGGGCCGGTGGGGGAGGTCATCAGCAGGCCCGCTTCCGGCCGGTCTCGACGGTCGTACGAGCGGTCTGCGCGAGTTCGGCGAACTGGCCCGCCAGGGCGGCGACGACGTCGGGCCTGAGCCGGTAGTACGTGAACCGCCCGCACGGCTCGGTCTCCACGACCCCGGCCTCCCGCAGCACCTTGAGGTGGTTGGAGAGGTTGGTCTGCCGGGCCCCGGTCTCCTCGACCAGGTGCGTGGTGCACAGGGTCTCGTGGGCGAGCAGGTGCACGATCTCGAGCCTGAGCGGGTCGGCGAGGACACGGATCAGGTCAGTGTCGACTGACGTCATCATGGGCTGATACTTTCACGTCCCATGACCGCTTCCAACCCCGCATCGTCCTCGTCCGCCGCACCGGCCCCGCTGGCGTCGGTCCTGTTCGTCTGCGTCCACAACGCGGGCCGCTCGCAGATGGCCGCCGGGTTCCTCACCCACCTCGCGGGCGACCGCGTCGAGGTCCGCTCGGCGGGATCGCTCCCCGGCGACCAGGTCAACCCGGCCGCCGTGGCGGCGATGAGGGAGATCGGCGTGGACATCTCCGCCGCCACCCCGAAGGCGCTCACCACCGAGGCCGTCCAGGCGTCCGACTACGTCATCACGATGGGCTGCGGCGACGCCTGCCCGGTCTTCCCCGGCAAGAAGTACCTGGACTGGTCCCTGGCGGACCCCGCCGGAAAGGGCGTCGAGGCGGTCCGCCCGATCCGCGACGCGATCAGGTCCCGCGTCGAGTCGCTGATCGCCGAGATCGACGCGGCGTAGCCCGGCGCCGCACGGCGAGGGCCACGCCAAGGGCGCGCTACGGTCACCCCCGGGGCAGCGGAAGGGGCGCGCCATGACGCGAAGAGGAGCCGAGAGGCCGCGCGCGGGAACGGGCTCGGCAACGGACTCCGGGGCGAACTCGGGCGCGGGCTCAGGGCCGGTCCTGGGACGGGCCCTGCGGGTTCTCGGTGCGTTCTCGGCCGAGCACCGGGCCATGACGTTGAGTGAGCTGTCGCGCCGGGCCGGGCTGCCGACGTCCACCGTGCACCGCATGCTCGGCGAACTCACCGCGTGGGGCGCGCTTGAGCGTGGTGACGACGGGCGCTACCGGGTCGGGCTGCGGTTGTGGGAGGTCGGCGCGCTCGCACCGCGCGGGCAGGGCCTGCGCGAGCGCGCGCTGCCGTATCTGGAAGACCTCTTCCAAGTGACCGGCGAGAACGTCCAGTTGGCGGTCCGTGAAGGGTGCGAGCTGGTCTTCGTCGAGCGGATCGCCGGTACGGGCGCCGTGCCCGTGCTCACCCGCGTCGGCGGGCGGTTCGCCCTGACCGCCACGGGCGTGGGGCTCGTCCTGCTCGCCCACGCCCCGGCCCACATACAGGAACAGGTGCTCGCCGGGCCACTGCCGCGCTTCACCGAACGCACGGTCACCGACCCGCTCACCCTCAGCCGCATGCTCGGCGACGTACGCCACGACGGCTACGCCGTCAGCGACCGTCAGGTCACGATGGACGCGGTCTCCGTCGCCGCCCCGGTGCATGGACCCGGCTCTGGTTCCGTCACCGGTACCGGCCACGTCACCGGCCCCGGCCCCGACGGTCCCGTGATCGCCGCCGTCTCGCTCGTCGTGCGGCGCGGCACCCGGCCCCCGCACTCCCTCGCGCCCCTCGTGTGCACCAGCGCCCGCGCCATCAGCCGTGCCCTCGCCGGCCCGGCCCGCTGACTCCGCGCCCGATTCCTTCCCGGCATGCGGGAAACCGCCTGTCCGCCCGGCGGGCCCGTCCGGACGATGAGGCGACACCCGTTCCCGCAGGCCCGTTTCGGGCCGGAACCGGAGCCGCATCATGACCGCCTTCATCCGCGACCAGTGGTACGTGGCCGCCTATGCCCACGAGGTCGGCCGCACCCCGCTCGGCCGCACCCTCCTCGGCGAGCCCGTCCTCCTCTACCGCACCGAGGACGGCCGCCCCGTCGCCCTCGCCGACCGGTGCGTGCACCGTCGGTTCCCGCTCTCCGAGAAGCCGAGCCGGCTCGACGGCGACCGCGTCGTCTGCGGCTACCACGGCTTCACCTACGGCCCCGACGGCCGCTGCGTGTCCGTGCCCGGCCAGCGACGCATCCCGCGCACCGCCCGGCTCACCGGCTACCCGGTCGTCGAGCAGGACGCGTTCGTATGGGTGTGGATCGGCGACCGCGACCCCGGTGACACGCTGCCCCCGCGCGCCCCCTGGCTCGACTCACCCGACCACACCGTCGTGAGCGGCATGGAACCCCTCGACGCCGACTACGGCCTCTTGGTCGACAACCTCCTCGACCTCTCCCACGAGACGTACCTCCACGGCGGCTACATCGGCACCCCCGAGGTCGCCGAGACGCCCATCACCACCGAGGTCGACGAGAAGAGCCGCGTCGTCCGCGTCAGCCGCCACATGGACGACGCCGCCTGCCCGCCCTTCTACGCCGAGTCCACCGGCATCACCGGACGCATCACCCGCCACCAGGACATCGAGTACCACGCCCCGTGCCTGTACCTGCTGCACTCGCGCGTCGCCCCGGTCGGCACCGACGAGCGGGCGTTCCACGTGGAAGTCGTCTACGGCATCACCCCGTCCACGGAACACACCACGTACGACTTCTGGGCCGTGGCCAGGGACTTCGCCCTGGACGACCAGAAGGTCACCGACTTCCTGCGCGAGAGCAACCACACCGTCGTCATGCAGGACGTCGTCGCCCTCAACGCCCTTCAGAAGGCCCTCGACACCGAGCCCCCCGGCTACCAGGAACTCTCCATCAACATCGACACCGGCGGCCTCGCCGCCCGCCGCATCCTGGCCCGCATGGCAGCGGAACCGGCCTGATGGACGCGCCGCCCCCCGCCACGCCCTCTGCCAGCGAGGTCCACCGCATCCACTGGCTCCCCGGCACCGACCACCTGCTCGCCGTCTGCCACTGCGGCGCCGAGGCCGAGTTCGACGACCCGGTCGCGCTCTGGGAGTGGCTGCTCGCCCACCCCGACGGACACCGGACACGGACGAACGAATCCCCATGACCAGCACCCCCGCCCTGCCGACCTCGCCGACCGCGGCGGCCGCGCCGAGCTCCTTGGTCCTTCGTTCCAAGGAGTCCCTCACCCCCGACATCGTCCGCCTGACCCTCACCCGGCCCGACGGCGACCCCGCCCCCCTCCCCGACTGGCGCCCCGGCGC
Organism: Streptomyces beihaiensis; assembly: GCF_026274175.1. GTDB lineage: Bacteria > Actinomycetota > Actinomycetes > Streptomycetales > Streptomycetaceae > Streptomyces > Streptomyces beihaiensis. The sequence continues at coordinate 12,061 of NZ_JAPHNL010000049.1, read as the reverse complement.
CCACGTCGACCTCCACCTCGCGGACGGCCTCATCCGCCCCTACTCCCTCTGCTCCGACCCGGCCGACCGCAGGCGTTGGCAGGTCGCGGTGGCGCGCGAGGCGGACGGCGGCCGGGGTGGATCGGCGTACGTGCACGACGAGCTGGAACCGGGTGACGTGGTCGCGGTCCACGGCCCGCGCAACCACTTCCCGCTCGACCCCGCGCCCCGCTACCTGTTCCTCGCGGGCGGCATCGGCATCACACCGCTCCTTTCGATGCTCGCCGAGGCCGAACGGTCGGGCGCCGACTGGCAGTTGGTGTACGGGGGCCGAAGCCTCGCCGCCATGGCCTTCCGGGCGGAGCTGCTCGCGGTGTACGGCGACGCCCGCGTACGCCTCGTCCCGCAGGACACACAAGGGCTGCCGGACCTCGACGCCCTGCTCGGCACCCCACGGCCCGACACCCTCGTCTACTGCTGCGGCCCCGAGGGCCTGCTGCGCGCCGCCGAGCGACGGTGCGCGTCCTGGCCGAGGGGCACGCTCCGCACCGAACGCTTCACCCCACCCGCCCCCGGCCCGCCCCTCGCGGACGCCGCGTTCGAGGTCGAGCTCGCCCGTACCGGCACCACGCTCACCGTGCCGCCCGGCTCCTCGGTCCTTGAAACCGTCGAACAGGCGGGCGTGGACGTCCTGTTCTCATGCCGCGAGGGCACCTGCGGCACCTGCGAGACGGCTGTCCTCGACGGCACCGTCGACCACCGTGACGCCCTGCTCACGCCCGACGAACGGGCCGCGCACGACACGATGCTGATCTGCGTCTCCCGCGCGGCGGCGGCATGCCACCGCCTCGTTCTCGACCTGTGAACACGGCGGCGTCCGGGCCGGCTCCGCCCGGCCCGGACGCCGCCGCACAGCGTGCTTATCGGTTGACGCAGGTGTTGCCGAAAGCCGGGTTGAGCGCCGCGATCAGGTCGAGCGAGTTGCCGCACGCGTTGATCGGTACGTCAATGGGGACCTGGACAAGGTTGCCGGACAGCACGCCGGGGCTGCCGGCGACAAAACCCTGGGCGCTGGCGCCGCCACCGGGGCCGTCCAGTGCGGAGGCGACGGCCGCTGAACCCAGAACGGAGGTACCGGCCAGCACGGCGGCGGCCGCGAATGCGCGAAGACGCATCGTTTCTCCCGTATAGGTGAGGGAATATGACACACCTATCACACTGCGAAAGAGGGCGCGGACGCCCCAATTGGGCCGTCGGAGGGCGTGTCAGCGCCGATGCGTGCCCGACGGCTCCACCCGGACCCAGCCCCCGGCCTCCCGCGCCGGTCGCGCCGCCCGAGTGGGCCGGGCCGGGCGCGGGACCGTCCGGCCGTACGAGGTCCAGAGGCGGAGCACCGTCTCGTAGATCGGGGTGTCCGACGGCGAAGGCAGCTCCGAACGGCTCATGCGGCCCGGATACGCCGCCGGATCGCTGTTCCTCATCTCCATACCGTGGTCAACGAATCGCGCGGCGTGGGGAAACCGCGTGTTATCCCGACGCAATGTTCCGTTGCAGCAGCCGCGCCAGTCGCGGGCCGACGCGCCGCTTCAGGGCGCGCAGCGACTGCGAACGGTCCACCGCGCGGTCGATCCGGTAGTACAACTGCGGTGGCACGTACGGCAGCAGCGGCGAGTGGCGCTGGCCGAGCAGGGCGAACATCCGCTCGGGCTCAAGGCCGATGTACCGGGTGACGTTCTCGTACCAGGCGGCGCTGTGCCGCGCGGCGCTCTGCAACGGCAGCAACTCCCGCTTACGGGTGCGTTCGTAGTCGGCGAGGGCTGCCTTGAGGTCCCAGGGTCGGCTGGAGGAGCGCTCGCCCGGAGGCGACGTCCGCGTCAACGCCTCCGCCAGGGCCATGGCGTCGCGCAGCGCCGCCGTGGTGCCCGCGCCGGTCGAGTAGTGCGTGGTGTGCGCGGCGTCGCCCATCAGGACCAGATTGCCGTGCGACCACACGCGGTTGGTCACGGTCGGGAACGTCCGCCACTGCGCGGGCCCGTCGAGGTCGGTGCGGCCGAGCAGCGGATGCCCGTCGAGCGGCTCCGCGAACAGGCGGGTCAGCAGGCCGAGGGCGGCGGTGCGCGGCATGGTGTCGAGACCGAGGCCCCGCCAGGTCGCCGGGGCGCACTCGACGATGAAGGTGCTGTGCTCGCCGTCGAACCCGTATGCGTAACACCACACCCACCCGTGCCCGGTCTCGACGAACGCGAAGGTGAACGAGCGGAACACCTTGGTCGTGCCGAGCCAGACGAACCGGTTGCGGCCCTCGGTGACACGCGTGCCGAAGTGGTCCGCGTGCCGGTCGCGCAGCGTGCTGTGGGCACCGTCGGCCGCCACCACCAGGTCGGCATCGGCAGCGAGGTCGTGCGTGCTTGCGTGCGGGGGCCCGTAGGCGCTTGCGTACGTGACCCGTACGCCGAGCTCCGTCGCGCGTTCGCCCAGGACGGCCAGGAGGCTGTGGCGGCCGATCGCGAAGCCCTCGTCGCCGTGGTGCACGGTGGTGCGGTCGCCCACGTGGGCGACGCCGTCGCGCCAGCGCACCGATCGCGCCTCGATGGCGCGGGCGGAGGGCAGGTCGTGCGCCCTGAGGGTGTCGAGCATGTCGGGCCAGTAGGTGACCCCCCAGCCGTAGGTCGAGCCCGCCGGGTGTTTCTCGTGGACGGTGACGTCGATGGCGTCCGGGTCCGGTTGCCGAAGCTTCAGCAGGATGGCCAGGTAGAGACCGGCGGGGCCGCCTCCGGCACAGGTCACCTTCACGCGCGCGTACCTCCCGTACTGTGACCAAAACGTACGAATCAGCTGAATTCTTATCCTTGTCGGGAAGTATCCCAAGTATCCACGTTTGGCCCCGTTACTGAGTGTGTGTCACGACCGTTGAGCAGGTCGACGGCTGCGACCACGCGGCCGCATCTGCCAAGCAGAAGGAGAACGTGATGTCTCGCATCGCGAAGGCAGCCGGTGTCGCGCTCGGCACGGGTGCCGTGGTGCTCAGCGGCGCCGGTCTGGCGATGGCCGACGCCGGTGCCCAGGGCGCGGCCGTGGGTTCGCCGGGCGTCCTGTCGGGGAACCTGCTCCAGGTCCCCGTCCACGTGCCGGTCAACGTCTGCGGTAACACCGTGAACGTCATCGGCCTGCTGAACCCGGCGTTCGGCAACCAGTGCGTCAACACCGACGAGGGCGGCATGCCCGGTGGCCCCGGCGGCTACGGCGGCTGACACCCCTGCGTGACGGCCCCTGGCGCGAGGGCGCCGGGGGCCGTCACGCGTACCGGTACAGGTCACCGTGGTCGAGCAGGTCGTGCACGGGGGTGTCCCACGGCGGCAGCGTGTCGTTCGCCGGTACGACCTTGTCGTGCTGCGGATCACCGATCGGCGGCTCGCGCAGCGGCAGATACGGTTCCGCCTTCGGGTGGTGGGCCCGCCACCGCGACCAGCACAGGTCCACGAAGGCGTGGTGCAGCCAGAAGACCGGGTCGTTGACGGAACCGGCTCCCAGCATGTGACCGCTCACCCACCGGTGCACCCGGTTGTGGTTGTACCAGACGCGCGCGCCGCGCTCGGCCGACCATCCCTCCAGCTTGTTGCGGAAGCCGCCCGGCGAGAGCGAGTTCCACGGGTCCGTGTCGTAGACGGTCTCCCGCATGGCCTCGGCCAGCTCCGCCTTGCTCGGAAGGCCGGTCGGATCGTGGTCGGGACGGCCGAAGTCCCGCATCAGGAAGTCGCCGTCGGTGACGGACTCCGTGATGTCCCAGTGGCCGTGCCGCCGGGCGAACGGGCCCGTGGTCACCTGGTGGTCGGAGCGGCGGCCGTTGCCGCCCAGGAAGTCGTTGGCCCACAGCGACACGGCGGGCGTACGGTCCACGGTCCAGTCCCAGTACGGGACCGAGACGCCCGGATCGACCCTCTGCAGCGCCCGCTCGAACTCCAGCAGGAACTTGCGGTGCCAGGGCAGGAACGACGGCGCCATGTGCGCCACGCGCGTCCGTCCCTCGCCGTCACCCAGGTAGAACTCGATGTGCGTGCGCACGAACTCGTCGTACCTGCCCTGCCGTTTGAGGGTCAGCACCGCGTCCACGAAGCGCCGTTTCTGCGCCTTGGTGAGCGTGCGCTGGTTCTGCCGGACCGTCTTCGCCGCCATGGTCTTCCCCTCAGATCCTCGCGCGGAGAGCCTGGTGGCCGATCTCCTCGACCGCCGCCCGGGTCGCCGCCAGCGCCGTGGGATAGGTGGCGTAGTGGTCGACCATGCTCATGTAGGTGCCGTCGGCCCGGCGCATGAGGTGCAGCCGGCGCCCGTCCACGGTGACCCGCCACGCGGGCGTTCCGTCGACCTCGGAACCGGGCACCGCCGCGCCCACGATGCGGCGGCCCAGGTACGTCTCGTCGAACGCCGCCGCCGCTGCGCCGCCGGCCGCCGTGGGGGCGCGGCCCTCGGAGCCGGTGACCGCGGTGCGCAGCGCGAACGTGGCGGTGGTGCCGGCGGCGCCGCCGAGCAGCAGCAGGGCCAGGGTGCGGCGGGTCAGGAGCGGGCGTGCTCCGCCCGGGGCGGCGCCGGTGACGGACGCGTTCGGGTTCACGGCCTTCTCCTTCAGCGGACGGCGGGCAACGGGCAGAGGCAGAGGTGGGGCCGGGTGGCCCCACCCGGGGTGGTCAGGCCCGGCGTCAGTGGACCGCCACGTCCGCGCCCGGCCGGGCCTGCACGTCCGGGGCGCCGAGGGCGAGCTGCGGCGCCGACACGTCCGGCACGCCGAGGCGTTCGGCGCGGGGGCCGGTCAGCGGCGGGTTGACCGATGCGCCCGCGGTCTCCGTGTGCACGGCGGAGCCCTCGGTGCTCACGCCGACCCGGTCGAGGTCCTGGCTGGCCACGAGACTCGGCAGCGGCACCTCGGCGTGGGTGGCGGGCAGTTCGGTGCCCAGCGGCAGCTTCGGCACGAGGCCCTGCGGCAGCACGTGGCTCTTCTCGAACCGGGGCCCCTCGGGCGTGCCGGGCGTCAGCAGGGGAGCCGCGGTGCTCACGTCGGGAACGTCCGTCTGCAGCGCGCTCTCCAGCCCGCCGAGCGGCACGGTCACGGGCACCTGTTCCGCCGCCACGGCGGGGGAGGCACCCGCGGCGCCGGCGGCCGCCGCGACGCAGCCGGCCAGGACGGCGAGAGTTCCTCTTACGTTGATGCTCATTCCGGGTGGTCCCCTTCAAGTCGGGATGGTGGCACATCTGGGTAACGACCGTCCGGCAGCGGCAGCGCGGAATTCCCCCGGCGGAACCAATTCGCCGGGTTCAGCTCGTCCAGAAATCCCACCAGCGAGTGAGGATGAGCAGGCTGATTCCCGCGATGTGCAGTACGGGCGGCACCCACGGGAAATCCGTGAAGAACGTACGCGTCCAGGACGGCGCCGGCAGAAATCCGTTGCGGATGTTGAAGGCGGCGAGGCGCCAGAACAGCACGATCGTGGCGACCCAGGCCAGGCAGCACCACAGGCACAGGGCGCCGATCCGGTACAGCGACTCGAACTGCAGCCAGCTCACGAAGCCGACGCCGAAGAGGCTGCCCGCCTGGAAGACCAGCCAGTACCAGCGGGGGAAGCGCGCCCCGGTGAGCAGGCTCGCGCCCACGCAGATCACCACGCCGTACGCGACGAGCCCCAGCATCGGGTTGGGGAACCCGAAGACCGACGCCTGCGCGCTCTTCATGATGTTCCCGCAGGAGATCACGGGGTTGAGGCTGCAACCGGGCGTGAAGTTCGGGTCCTGCATCAGCTTGAACTTGTCGAGGGTGATGACCCAGGAGGCGAGCACCCCGGCGGCCCCGGTCAGGACGAGCAGGACCGCGAGGGCCGGGCCCGCGCCGACGCGGGCCGGCGCCTGCCCGGCGCCCGGTCCCGCCTGGCGCGGAACGGCGGCTGTTGCTTCTCGGTGGTCGGTACTCACTGAACCTCCTGGTGGAACTCGGCGCGACAGGCGCGTACGGCGCGCTTAGCGTCGATCACGTCCCCACACGCAAGACGGAGAGGATTTCTCCTGTGAAGAAGACTGTTCGGCGGGCCTCGGTGGCCGCCCTGATCGCTGTCGCAGCCGCCCTTCCGCTCGCCGGTGCGGCGCAGGCCGCTCCGGCTCACGCACCGGCCGCGGCGGCCGTGTCGTCCGCCCATCCCTGCGGGTACGACTGGCCGTGTCACGGTGGCTGGTTCCACGACCACGACCACAACCTGCTCGGCTTGGATCTCGACCTGCTCTGAGCGGTTCGTGGCGACGTGTCCACCGCCTCGGCGGCGGGCACGTCGCCGTGCGTGTGACGGGGCGTGCGCGTGACCGGCGTGGGAGGGGCGTCAGGCGCGGATGCGCCGGATGGGCAGCAGGCAGTGCGCGGCGTTGGTCAGGGTCGCCTCGTCGCCCGCGAACGCCCGCAGCTGCTCGTCGCTGACGGGCTGTCCCGGCGTCGCCTCGGGCCACGGCCGGGTGGTGAACATGAAGTACGCCGTCCCGCGCTCCTCGGCCGCGGCGAGCCACTCGGGCGGCACCGGGCACTGGGCGTTGAGCAGCGGCATCGAGACGACGGCCTGGCCGGCCTCGACGAGCAGGGAGACGGGGAAGCTCGGATGTTCCGCCCCGTTGTGGACGGTCTCGCCCACGGTGAGGCCGTTGTTGACCAGCAGGGTGCGTACGGCTTTCTCGGTGCCTTCGGGGCCCGCGGGGGAATCTCCCATGGAGTAGGCGAGGAGGTAAGGCATGTCGCCTTCGTCGTCCTCGGTGACGTGCTGCCCGCTCCAGGGGATGACGGCCATGGTGCCCAGGTCCGCGGGGTGGAGTGTGGTCTCGGTGCTCGACGTTGAAGTCACCCGCCGAAGACTAGCCAGAGGAGAGCCCGTGACCTGACGTGCTGTCACCCCATTGGCTCAACGGGTCCCACGGGAGCGTGACATGCCGAAGACCGGTTCATGAACGTACGTTCCGAACCGGTCTTCGATACATGGCTCAAAGGGCGTCAGACGCCGGGCGCCGACCGCGTGGGAGGCGTGGGCGGCGGCGCCGGGAACGGACGGTCAGCCGACCGGGAGGCCGCCGAGCAGGCTGCCCGCCGCGTTCGCGCCACCGGGGTTCACGCCGTGCGCGGCCTTGGAGACCGTGCCGACGACACCGCCGTCGTTCTTGGGGTCGAGCAGGTTGCTGTCCACCGGCGCGGCATCGAGCGTCGACTGGCTGGTGATCGTGTCCAAGGCGCCGTTGAGGCTCATCGGAGTGAGGTCGGAGGCAAAGGCGGGAGCGGCGGCACCGGCGATCACCATGGAACCGGCGACAACGGCAGCGGCCTTCATAGCCTTCATTGTTTTTCCCTTCTTCGACGACTCTTCTGTCGTCGGCCTGGAACAGTCGAGGATTCGCCGCGAGCGGCATTCGATCCACTCAACGAGCGGTGGGGCGTACGGAAACCCCGCGGCGCCTAAATATGACCGGTGGGCGGCCCGGCACGGGCCGCCCACCGGTCGTCGCGGTGCCGCTACGGCAGCGAGGGCAGACCCGACGCCGCGGGTACCGACGGCAGGCCGGAGGTCGGCAGCGACGGCAGCGCCGAGGTCGGCGAGCTGGGAAGCGACGGCGTCGACGGCAGCGAGGGCGTCGACGGCAGCGACGGGAGCGGGGGCAGGCCCGGCAGGTTCGGGGCCGGCAGGCCGCTGCCGAGGAGCGTGGCGGCGACGACGTTGACGAGCGCGGTGACCACGGCGGTCGCCTGCGTGCCGACGGCCGTCGCGTCACCGGCCGTCGCGGCCTTCACGAGCGCGTCGACGGCGGACTGGAGTGCGGTGAGGGCGTCGGACTTCACGTCCATGAGCGCCTTCGTGCTGCGCGGAGCCTTGGCGTCGAGGTCGGTGGCCGGGGTCGGCGCCAGGGAGGACACGCTTGAGGGCGGCGTCGGAGGTGCGGCAGAGGGGGCCGTCGAAGGCAGTGCGGAAGAGGTCGAGTCGGCCGCGGGAGGCTGCGAGTGGGCCTGGGATTTGGCCGTGCTGATGGCTTCGTCGATCTGGTTGGTCAGGCGCGTCGCGTCGGCGGCCGGGAGCTTTCCGCCGTCCGCCTTGAGGACCGTGGTGAGCAGACCGCTCACCGGGGTGAGGACGCCGCCGGTGTCGCCGAGCGCCTTCACCTGCGAGAGCAGGGCGCCGGCGTTCGGCACGGGCGCGTCGGAGGCCACTTCCGTGCGGCTGGCGACGTGCTCACTGGCGGCGTGCGCGGCGATCACGGGAGATGCCACGCCGATGAGGACGGACGCGCAGAGAGCGGAGGTCGCGAGGCGCCGTACGGGCAATGCGGGCATGTTTTTCCCTTTCAAGGGTGTGTCGGTGCTTGAGTTCTCACCGTCGGACGCCCCTCTACGCCCTGCAACCGAACAGCCGCCCTCCGTGTCGGCCGACCGCCATGTGGGGGACGGCGGGGTAGGGGCGCGGGGAAAAACGGGAGCGGCCGCCCCTCGCAGGAGGAGCGGCCGCGGAAGAGCCCGGGGGTACCCGTCAGGCGTTGGTGCAGGTGTTGCCGAACGCCGGGTTCAGCAGGCCGATGACGTTGACGGTGTTACCGCAGACGTTGACCGGCACGTGGATCGGGACCTGCAGCTCGTTGCCGGAGGCGACGCCGGGGGAGCCGGCGGCGGTGCCGTGCGCGCCGGCGTCGGCGGCGGCGATACCGGCGCTGCCGGCGACAGCGGCGGCGGCCACAGCGGAGAAGACGACTGCCTTCGCGGTACGCGACATGAAAGTTGCTCCTTGGGGGTCGTTCTGGTCGACCAGGGCGGCTGCCTGGCCTGGCTCTGGATGCAACGCGAAGACCCTGCCAACAGTTTCGGCTCCGAACGGGTGAATATCCGTTAGGTCATTGAAGTGCGTCGCAGCAGTTCCACGCGAGCCGGACGTCAATTTCACAACTCCAACACACACGGTGGGTCGCGTGAAACAGACGGTCCGATCGCTACTGTTGGCCCCTCCCTGTTCGGGCGATTACCGGAACGAGGGGCTGACGAATAAGTATTACTTGAGTATTTCCCTCTGGAAGGGAAGCGAGCCGTGCTGAAAATCAAGAGCTGTCTGACGGCGGGGCTGCTGGCGCTGGCGGCGTTCGCCGTGCCGGGCCGGGCGACGGCGACGGCACCGGCCACGGCGACCGACGCCCCGCCCGCCCCGCCGAAGGAGCGGCAGCGGGTCCCCTTCACGGACCGCTACGACGCCGTGCTGCACGGCGGAGTCGTCCGCGCGGCCAACGCGGCCATCACCTGCCGCGGCGCCGACTCCGTGAAGAACGTGCCCTGCTCGGCGGCGCGTTCGGGCGCGCGGGCCGCCAACGGCGACTTCGACATGTTCTACACGGACGTCGACCACGACCCGAACACGTACAACTCCAGCAGCGCCGAGCTCCGCGTCCCCCGGGGCGCGCGGGTCACGTACGCGCGCCTGTACTGGGGCGGAAACCTCAGGGTCGGCGAGCAGAAGCCGCCGCGCGACGACGGGCGCGTGCTGATCGCCGAGCCGGGCGGCGCCTACAAGCAGGTCCTCGCCGACACCGTGGTCGGACACCGCACCGCCCGCGGCGCCGACGCCTACCAGGCGTCCGCGGACGTCACCGGACTCGTACGGGCCAGCGGCTCGGGCGCGTACACGGTGGCGCAGATCAACGTCGCGATGGGACGCAGCGCCGCCGGGGCCTGGGGCGGCTGGACGCTCGTGGCCGCCTACGAGAAGCCGTCCGAGCCGCTGCGCCACGTGTTCCTGACGGACGGGTTCGACGCGGTCGGCGCGGGCGCGGACGCCCAGGCGTTCCACGTGAAGGCCCCCTACCCGAAGGGGGCGCACGGCTACGCCGGGCTCGTCGCCTACAACGGCGACCGCGGCACCACCGGCGACTCCCTGACGGTACGCGGCACGGGCGGGCCGCGCGTCGCCCTGTCGGACGGGGCCGACCCGGCCGACGACGTCCTCAACTCGACGATCAGCGGGCCCGGTTCGCGCCCGTTCGCGCGCGTGCCCGCCTACGAGAACACGCTCGGCTACGACTCCGACGTGTTCCCGCTCGACCGGGCGCTCGCCCGCGGCGGCCGGGCCCTGGACTTCAGGCTCGCCGCCGCCGGTGACCGGGCCTGGGCCGGTGTCCTGTTCGGCGCGGTCGACGCCGAGGGCGCCGCCGAGGCCCGTTCCTAGCCCACAGCCCGAACCGCTTCGGCGAAATGCGAACAGGAGGCGATGCATGTGACGTCCGGGACCCGGACACCGAGCGTCCTGCATGTGACGCAGCCCGTCGACGGGGGAGTGGCACGCGTGGTCGCCGACCTCGCGCGCGGTCAACAGGCCGCCGGGATACGGGTCGTCGTGGCGTGCCCGCCCTCCGGCGCGCTGCCCGGCCTCGTACGCGAGGCGGGGTGCGAGCACATCGCCTGGCACGCGACCCGTTCCCCGGGCCCCACCGTGCCCCGCGAGACACACCGCCTCGCCGCGATCGTGGACCGGGTGCGGCCCGACGTCGTGCACGCCCACAGCGCCAAGGCGGGCCTCGCCGCCCGCCTGGCCGTCCGCGGCCGCACGCCCACCGTCTTCCAGCCGCACGCCTGGTCGTTCGAGGCCGTCACCGGCGCCGGGGCGCGGGCGGCCCTGAAATGGGAGCGCTTCGCCACGCGCTGGACGAGCCGCCTGGTCTGCGTCAGCCGCGCCGAACACCGCACGGGCACCGCCCACGGCATCGAACCGCCCTGGACCCTCGTGCCCAACGGCGTCGACCTGCACCGCTTTTGCCCGGGGCCGCCCGCGGGCACCGCCGCCGCGCTCACCAGCGCCACCCGCCCGCTCGTCGTCTGCGTCGGCCGCCTGTGCCGCCAGAAGGGCCAGGACGTCCTGGTGGACGCGTGGCGCGAGGTGGTGCGTGAGGTGCCGGACGCCCGGCTCGTCCTGGTCGGGGACGGCCCGGACGGCGCACGGCTGCGGGCGGCGGCGCCCGCCTCGGTCTCGTTCGCCGGACCCGTCGCCGACCCGGTGCCCTGGTACCGGGCCGCGCGCCTGCTCGTCCTGCCGTCCCGCTGGGAGGGCATGGCGCTGGCACCTCTTGAGGCCATGGCCTGCGGCAGCCCGGTCGTGGTCACGGACGTGGCGGGGGCGCGCGAGAGCCTGCCGCCGGGGCTCGCGGAGGCGGGCCTGGTGCCTCCGCAGGACGCGCACGCCCTGGCCCGCGCGCTTGTCGCACTACTGCGCGCCCCCGAGCGTCTGACCGCTCTCGGCCTCGAAGCCCACCAGCACGCGCACGCCCACCACGACGTGCGGCGCACCGTCGCCGCGATGGCGGACGTGTACGGCGACGTCCTGGGCCAGCAGTCCACCGCGCACAGGGAGCCGATCACCACGTGACCCCGGAACGCACTGCCACCTCATCGGCCAGCGGTTCATCCGTGGGCAGGCCGCCGTCGGCGGCGGAACCCGGCGCGCTCGGCACGGTCGTCGCCCAGCGGACGGCCGCGGCCCGCGCCAAGGTGCCGCACAGCGCCGCCGGCGGGCCCGACCGCTCGTACCGCGCGGTCCTGGTCGCGGCGGACGCGGGCACCGCGCTCGCCGCCGCGGGGCCCGTCGCCGGACTCCCGGGGCCGCGTCCCGCGCTCGTCGCCGCGCTCGTCGCCGCGTTCGTGCTGCTCGTGCTCGCGTTGCAGCGGGGCGCGGGGCTCTACCGGCGGGTCGGGGAGCGGTACGTGCTCGACGAGGCACCCGCCGTCGCCGGGCGTCTCGTCGTCGCCTGGTGCGCGCTGACCGCCGTCTGCGCCGCGCTGCCCGTGCTGGCGGAGCCCACCGCGGAATCGGTGGTGCGGGGCTGTGCGCTGCACGTCGTGCTCGCCGTGGCGGTGCGCGCGCTCGTCTACCGGCGCCGCAGACGCGCGCTCGTACGCCACCCCTGCCCGACGCTGCTCGTGGGCCCCGAGTCCGTGGCGGCACCGGTCGCCGCCGCGCTGCAACGCCACCCGCTCAGCGGCGTCCGCCCGGTCGGGATCGTCGGCGACCCCCAACCGTCCGGGGACGCCGAGCCGACCGGCCCCGCC
>NZ_JAPHNL010000048.1 GCF_026274175.1 Streptomyces beihaiensis | reverse complement strand
ACCGGGGCGAAGTTCTCCGACGCGATCATCTCCAGCGTCGACTGCTGACGCCCCAGCTCCGCGTCGACCGCCGCCGCCACCTCGGGATCCAGCACGTGCAGGGGCTGATCGAGAAGAGACACAGCCCGACTCCCTTCGTTCGTCTGTTCGTCGTCAGGCGACGGCGGTCGTGGTGGCGGGGGCCAAGGTGCGGCGCAGGCGGTTGAAGAGCTTGGCCCGGTTCAGGGCGAGGGCAGCCACCGGGGACGCCGCCTCCCCGTACCGGTAGACCGCGACGAACGACCGCTCCTCGACGTCGCCCTCCACGATCTCGGGCACCGCCCCGGCCGGTACGTGCCCGGCCATCTGGATGCGCACCCCGTACTGGTCGGACCAGAAGTACGGGGCGGTGGCCGGGGGGACGGCGGGGGCGCCGGTCAGCAGGGTGCGGGCCGCGGTCCTCGCCTGGTCGGTGGCGTTGCTCCAGTGTTCGATACGGGCGTGGCGACCGGTGAACGGGTGGGGGCAGCGGGCGACGTCCCCCACGGCGACGACGCCCGGCACGTCCGTGGCGCAGCCCGCGTCGCAGACGACGCCGTCGTCCACCCGGACGCCGGTGCCCGCGAGCCAGTCGGTCGTGGGCCTGACCCCCACGCCCACGACCACGACGTCGGCGGGCAGCAACCGCCCGTCGGCCAGACGGACGCCCGTGACGGCGCTGTCGCCGGTGAAGCCCGCGACGCCGGTTCCGCGCAGCAGACGGACGCCGTTGTCCGCGTGGAGCGAGGCGACGATCTCGGCCATTTCCCGGCCGAGTTGGCGCTCCAGCGGGGTCTCGGCGGCCTCCACGACGGTGACGTCGGCCCCGAGGCGGCGGGCGGTGGAGGCCACCTCGGCGCCGATGAATCCCGCGCCGATGACGACGACACGCGGGGCGAAGCCGCCCCGGAGGGCGTCGCGCAGCGCTTGGGCGTCGTCCAGCGTGCGCAGGGTGTGGATGCCGGTCAGGTGCTCCGCGCCGGGCAGGGCCCTCGGGCTCGCTCCGGTGGCGATGACGACGCCGTCGGTGCGCAGTCGGCGGCCGCTCGCCAGGGTGAGGGACCGGTCGGCCGTGTCGAGCCCGACCGCGCGCTCGCCGAGCACCCAGTCGGCGGCCAGCGCCTCGTCCTCGTCGGCGTCCCCGAGCGCGAGGGCGGCGGCGTCGACGTCGCCGAGCAGGAACTCCTTGGACAACGGCGGCCGGTCGTAGGGTGCGTGCCGCTCCTCGCCGACCACGGTGACCGCCCCGTCGTACCCCTCGGCGCGCAGCGACCGGACCGTGCTCAGACCGGCGAGCGAGGCGCCGACGACGGTGATGTGCTTCATGCGGGCTCCCCGACGCTGATGTGCAGCAGGATGTGGCCGTTCTCCACCGAGACCTGGTGGGTGCGGACCGGCGTCTTGGCGGGCGCGCAGGTCGGCATGCCGGTGCGCAGGTCGAACAGTGCCGTGTGCAGGGGGCATTCGACGAAGCATCCCTCCAGCCAGCCGTCGGCGAGCGAGGCGTCCTGGTGGGTGCAGGTGTCGTCGACGGCGTAGATGGTGCCGTCGGCGTTGAACACGGCGATCGGTGCGGGAACGCCGTCGGTGATGCGGAGCGACTCGCCGGGGGGCAGCTCTTCGATGCGGCACACCGTGATCATGGGGATCCTCCGGGGCGGTGGAACGGGACGGAGCGGGAAGGGAGTTGTTCAGGGACGGTGCTCATCCGACGGGCAGTCGGCCGATGCGCTCCCGCAGCCAGGCGTGGAACGCGCCGATGTGGTGCTCGCTGGGGACGAGGACACCGCCCTTGCGGTAGACCCGCGAGCTCATCCCCGGCTGGGTGCGCTCGCAGGCGTCGAAGTCCTGCTGGTTGACGCGGTGGAACAGTTCGACGGAGCGGTCGACGTCCATGCCGCTGCCGACGACGTGCGGGAGGTAGAGCCAGTCGCACTCGACGACGGTCCGGTCGTGCGCCAGCGGGAACATCCGGTGGAGGATCACGTGGTCGGGGACGAGGTTGACGAACACCTGCGGCCGCACCGTGATCGCGTAGTAGCGACGGTCCTGCTCGGCGCTGACGGAGGGGATACGGTCGAAGCCCTCGGAGCCGTCGACGGTGAAGCCCTTGGCCTGCTCGCCGAAGACGGCGCCGTGTCCGACGTAGTACTGGGCGGCGTATCCGTCCGCGAACTCGGGCAGCACCTCGGTGAGTTCGGGGTGGATGGTCGCGCAGTGGTAGCACTCCATGAAGTTCTCGATGATGAGCTTCCAGTTGGCCTTCACGTCGTACGTGATGCGGCGGCCGAGCCCCAGGTCCGCGACGGCGTAGTTGTCGATCGACTCGATGTCGCCGAGCCGGTCGATCACGTCGCCCATGACCTGCTCCTCGAAGGACGGGGGCGTGTCGGCGAGGCAGACCCATACGTAGCCGAGCCATTCGCGCACATGGACGCGGGACAGGCCGTACTCGGTGCGGTCGATGTCGGGCATGGAGGTCAGGTTCGGTGCGGCGATCAGCCTGCCGTCCAGACCGTACGTCCAGGCGTGGTAGGGGCACTGGAAGGCGCGCTTGACCTCACCGGACTCGTCCGTGCAGAGCCTGGCGCCGCGGTGCCGGCACACGTTCAAGAACGCCTTGACGGAGTCGTCCCGGGCGCGGCTGACGATCACGCTCTCCCGGCCGACCTGCACGGTGCGGAAGCTGCCCGGCTTGGTGAGGTCCGCGGCGCGCACGGCGCAGAACCACATGGTCTCGAAGACGCGCTCCTGTTCGAGGGCGAAGATCGCGGGATCGGTGTAGTAGTCACCCGGCAGCGTGGAGATGAGGCTGGAGGGCTCGTCGGCGTTCGCGGCCTCGCCGGTGTTCGGGGACTCGCTGGCGAAGGTGGTCATCTAGGTCACCTCGGTGGTGTCAGACGCGCACGCGGCGGGCGTCGAAGAGGGCGATGGGGTGCTCGGTGGTGCCGTCGGTGGCGAGGTCGGCGACGATCTCGCCGATCACGGGGACGAACTTGAAGCCGTGGTCGGAGAACCCGCAGGCCACCGTCACGTCGGGGTGTTCGGGGTGCTGGGAGAGCACGAATTGACCGTCCGGGGTCGTGCTGGTCATGCAGGCCGCGGCCTTGAGGAACGAGCCGGGCAGCGCCGGTACGCGAGGGCGCAGATGCGCGGCGACCGCCGCGATCTCGTCCGGGCGGACCGTACGGTCGAGCGCGTCGGGGACGCTGGGCGCGCCGTCGCGCAGCAGGGACACCATGGCTCCGCCGTCGGGGCCGTCCAGGGACGGGAAGCCGTAGAGCCGGGTGCCGTCCGGGTCCTCCCACACGTAGACGGGGTGGCGGCCGGGTGCGAACGGGGCGGTGCCGCCGGCCGGCTGGAACCAGTACATGCCCTGGCGCCGTACCTCGACGCGTACGCCGAGGTCGGGCAGCAGGTCGGGTGACCAGGCGCCTGGGGCGAGGACGAGTCGGTCGGCGGTGTACGTGGCCCGGCCGGTCACCACTCGGGCCGCGCCGCCCGGACCCTCGGCCTGCCAGCCCAGGACCCTCTCGGCGAAGTGGAGTTCGGCGCCGTGGGCGCGGGCCAGTTCGAGGTGGGCGGTGACGGTGGCCTCCGGGCGGGCCACCCCGGCGCGCGGCTCGTAGCAGCCCAGGTCCTCGTCGGCCGCGGCCAGCGTCGGGAAGCGGCGCCGGATCTGCCCCGCGTCCAGTTCCTCGTGGTCGAGGCCCCAGCGGCGGGCACCGCGCAGGGCGCTGGTCAGGACGCGGCTGCCCTCCCGGCCGACGACCAGGCCGCCCGTCTCGGTGAACACGTCGCGGCCGGAGTCCGCGGCCAGCTTCCCCCACAGCTCACGGGCGCGCAGGAGCAGCGGGACGTAGGCGTCGTTCTCGCCGTGGGCCTGCCGGTAGATGCGCGAACCGCCGTGGCTGGAACCGAGGTTGTGGGCGGGGCCGAAGCGTTCGAGGCCGAGCACGCGTCGGCCTCGGGCGGCGAGGTGGTAGGCGGCGGAGCTGCCCATCCCGCCCAGGCCGACGACGATCACGTCGTACGTAGGAGGCATGTGTCCATCTCTCGGGTTCTGAGGTCGGGCGCGGCCCGGCCCCGGCTTCGGACGGGGATCCGTGCTCGGTCGGGTCCGCTGCCTGACGGGACGTCAATAGCCGCGGGCCAGCCACTCGTCGAGGTGAGGCGCCTCGGCCCCGATCGACGTGCCTGGGCCGTGGCCCGTGTGGACGGCGGTGTCGGCCGGGAGGCCGAGAAGCCTGGTCTGCAGGGAGGCGATGATGGTGCCGAAGTCGGAGTGGGACCGCCCGGTGGCGCCCGGCCCGCCCCGGAAGAGGGTGTCGCCGGAGAACAGGGCGCCCAGCTCGGGCGCGTACAGGCAGACGGCTCCGGGCGCGTGCCCCGGTGTGTGCAGGACGTGCAGTGCGGTGCCCGCGACCGTCAGTACGTCGCCGTCGGCCAGGTCACCGTCGGGTGCGCGGTCCGGGTGGACGGCCTTCCACAGCACGTCGTCGGCCGGGTGCAGCAGGACCGGGGCGCCGGTCGTGGCGGCGAGTTCCGGTGCGGCGTCGACGTGGTCGTTGTGGGCGTGGGTGCAGACGACGGCGACGACGTGGCGGCCGTCGACCGCCTCGGCGATCGCGGTGGCGTCGTGCGCGGCGTCGACGACCAGGACCTCGCGGTCGTCGCCGATCAGCCAGACGTTGTTGTCCACGTCCCAGCTGCCGCCGTCGAGTTCGAAGGTGCCGGAGGTGACCAGGTGCTCGACGCGGGCGGTCACAGGACCACCACCGAGCGGAGCACGTCACCGCGGCGCATCCGGTCGAAGGACTCCTCGACTTCGTCGAGGGCGATCCGCTCGCTGACGAAGCGGTCGAGGTCGAAGCGGCCCTGGAGGTGGAGGTCGACGAGCGCGGGGAAGTCCCGGGAGGGCAGACAGTCCCCGTACCAGGAGGACTTCAGTGCGCCGCCGCGGCCGAAGACGTCGAGCAGCGGCAGTTCGACGGTCGCCTGCGGCGACGGCACGCCCACCAGGACCGCCGTGCCGGCCAGGTCCCGTGCGTCGAGGGCCTGCCGGTAGGTCTCGGGGCGGCCGACCGCGTCCACGACGACGTCGGCGCCGAAGCCGCCGGTGAGGGCACGGATCGCCTCGACGGGGTCGGTGCCGGAGGAGTGGACCGTGTCGGTCGCGCCGAACTCCTCGGCCCACTTCAGTTTCCGCTCGTCGACGTCGACGGCGATGATGCGGCTCGCCCCGGCCACCTTGGCGCCCGCGACGGCGGCCATGCCCACGCCGCCGCAGCCGATCACGGCGATGGAGTCGCCGCGGCCGACGCCGCCGGTGTTGACGGCGGCCCCGAAGCCCGCCATCACGCCGCAGCCGAGCAGTCCGGCCGCGGCGGCGGAGGCCCGCTCGTCGACCTTGGTGCACTGGCCGGCGGCGACGAGGGTCTTCTCCGCGAAGGCGCCGATGCCGAGGGCGGGGCTCAGCGGGGTGCCGTCGGCGAGCGTCATCGGCTGCGCGGCGTTGTGGGTGTCGAAACAGTACTGGGGCCGACCCTTGCGGCAGGCGCGGCAACGACCGCACACGGCACGCCAGTTGAGGATCACGAAGTCGCCGGGAGCGACGTCGGTGACGCCGTCGCCGACGGACTCGACGACTCCGGCCGCCTCGTGGCCGAGCAGGTACGGGAACGCGTCACCGATGCCGCCCTCCCGGTAGTGCAGGTCGGTGTGGCAGACGCCGCATGCCTGGACGCCGACCAGCGCCTCGCCCGGGCCGGGGTCCGGCACGATCACGGTCTCCAGGGAGACCGGGGCGCCCTTGGTGCGGGCGACGACCGCACGTACCTCATGTGTCACTTGGTTCTCCTCGACAAGGAAGGGGTGTCCCGTCGCTCCTGCGGAGCGACACGGTGGCGCGGGGCGAAATGGCGGCGAACTCCGCTGTTCGCGAGGTGCCGGACGGGGACACGGGACCGGGCGACTATCGAGCTGTTGTTGCGTATAGCGCGAGTTGCTTCGTTATGAGCAACAGTCTCGCCCGTGGGCCACTGGTGTCAAGTGGCTTTGGAAAGCTACTTGTTCGTACGGAATCCGGACGCGAGAACAGCCGCCGCGTCAGCCCGCAGGCGGGTGCCCGCGGGGCGACGCGGCGGCTGTTCGGGGCCGCTCGGTCAGGTGTGTTTCGGCGCGGTGTCGGCGCAGGTCAGCGTGGTACCGCACGACTGTCGGCGGGTGCGCTGTGCGCGTCGCCGGGCAGGCCGCTGCTCTCGGCGAGGGTGCGCCCCTTGGTCTCCTCCGCCCACGCCACGCTCACGACCCAGCCGACGAGGGTGATCCCGGCGCCGATCAGCATCGTGGTGCCGACCCCCAGACCGGTCAGGGAGATCGGCAGCAGGAACGTGCCGACGGCGGCGCCGACGCGGCTGAGCGAGGTGGCCACACCGCCGGCCGTGGCGCGGATGCTGGTGGGGAACAGCTCGTTGGGATACGACCACTCCAGGACGGTGGGTCCGCCCGAGAAGAGCGCATAGGCGCAGAAGCAGGCGATGACCACGCCGAGCGGCAGCGCGGCGCCGCCGCCGAGGACGACCAGCGGCACGGCCATCAGGGCGAACGACCAGATGATGACGGGCCGTCGGCCGATCCGGTCCACCATCCGCAGGGCGGGCAGACAGCCCAGCGCGAAGACCAGGCTGATCAGGGCGGAGCCGAGATTTCCCGTGTTGCCGTCGTGCAGCCCGAAGGAGACCAGGATGGCGGGGCCGAAGGTGTAGAGGGCGAACATCGGCGTGATCTGGCAGGTGTAGAAGAGCCCGCAGAACAAGGTGCGGCGCAGATACACGCCCTTGAAGAGGTCGCGCAGGCGGTACGTGGACGCGGACTGCTCGACCGCCGCCGCGGCCAGCAGCTCGGGCACCGGCACGGTCCGCCCGATGGCTTGTTCTATCGCCTTCTGTGCCTGCGCCGTACGCCCCTTGTTGACCAGCCAGAGCGGCGACTCGGGCGTGCCGACGCGGATCAGCAGCACGAGAGCGCTCAGTACGGCCCCGGAGGCCACCATCCAGCGCCAGGCGCCGGAGCCGACGCTCTCGGCGATGGCGTACCCGATCACGTAGGCCGCGGCCGCGCCGACGTACCAGGCGAGGATGAGATAGCCGAGCAGCCTGCCCCGGTGGCGGGTCGGTGCCCATTCGGCGAGCAGCGACGTCGCGATCGGGTAGTCGGCGCCGATGGCCACGCCCAGGACGAAGCGGAGCAGGATGATCTGCCAGGCCGCGTCCGCGAAGACGGACACGACGGAGCCGACGACCAGGACCGCCAGGTCGGCGGTGTACATCGCCTCGCGTCCGATCCGGTCGGTCAGAGGGCCCATGCACAGGCCGCCGAAGAAGATTCCGACCAGCGCGGAGGCGCCGATCATGCTCTGCTCCGCGGTGGTCAGGGCCAGGTCGCCGCTCATGCCGACCAGCGCGACGCCGACGATGCTCAGCAGATAGCCGTCGAGGAACGGGCCCCCCGCGCAGGCCCAGGTGAGTTTTCGATGGAATCCGGTCAGGGGCATTTCGTCGATGGCACGGATGGACATCTGGTCTCCCGGGGTTGAGGACGGTGGGCCGCGTCAGCCGCGCAGGCGCTTCATCTCGGGGTCGAACAGCGGCTCGGCGGTGACGGTGGCCCGCACCCGCCGGTCGAAGTAGCCGATGTCGACGGCCCGGCCGGGGACGGCGAGTTCGGCGGGCAGCCACGCGTAGGCGATGGCCTTGCCGATGGTGTGACCGAAGGAGGCACTGGTGACGTAGCCGACCGGGGTGTCGCCGGCGTAGACGGGTTCCTTGCCCATGACGACACCGGCCGGGTCGTCGGCGGTCAGGCAGGCGAGGCGGCGGCGCGGCTCGCCCGCCTCGACGCGCCGCTGGAGCGCCGCCCTGCCGACGAAGTCGCCCTTGTCCATCCGGACAGCGAAGCCGACGCCCGCCTCGTAGGGGTCGTGCTCGTAGGTCATGTCGGTGCCGAAGGCGCGGTAGCCCTTCTCCAGGCGGAGGCTGTTGAAGGCGCCGCGTCCGGCGGCGATGATCCCGGCTCGGCGGCCTGCCTCCCAGAGGGTGTCCCAGAGCTTGAGACCCAGGTCGGCGCCGGTGTAGAGCTCCCAGCCGCGCTCGCCGACGTAGCTCAGGCGCATCGCGGTGACGGGGACGGCGCCGATGTGGGCGCGCTGCGCACGGAAGTACTTCAGGCTCGCGTTGGAGAAGTCCCGGTCGGCGAGCGGCTGGAGGACGTCGGGCGCCTTGGGGCCCCACAGGCCGATGCAGCAGGTGCCCGCGGTGATGTCACGGACCTGGACGGTGCCGTCGGCGGGCAGGTGGCGGGTGAGCCAGTCGAGGTCGACGCTGCCGTTGGCGCCGATCTGGTAGCGGTCGCGGGCGAGGCGGGCCACGGTGATGTCGCTGCGGACGGTGCCGCCGTGGTCGAGCATCAGGGTGTAGGTGACGGAGCCGACCGACTTGTCGACGTTGCTCGTGGTCATCCGCTGGAGGAAGGCCGCGGCGCCGCGTCCGGTCACCTCCAGGCGCTTGAGGGCCGTCATGTCGTACAGGGCGACGCCCTCGCGGGTGGCGCGGGCCTCGGCGCCGACCACCGGTGACCAGTGGCGCGCCGCCCAGTCGCCGGGGACCGGGACCTCGGGAACGTACGGCAGGTTCTCGTTGGCGGTGTACCACTGGGGCCGCTCCCAGCCGTTCGCCTCCAGGAACACGGCGCCGAGTTCGCGCTGACGCTCGTAGAAGGGACTGGTGCGCAGGGGGCGGGGCTCGGCGGTGGGCTGGTGGGGGTGGATGATGTCGTAGACCTCGACGAAGTTGCGGCAGTCGCGGGCGAGGACGTACTCGGGGGCGAGCTGGTGCTCCTCGAAGCGGTTCACGTCGCATTCGTGCAGGTCGAAGGTCGAGCTGTAGCCGTCGACGAGCCATTCGGCCATGGCGCGGCCCACGCCCGCGGAGTGGGTGACCCAGACCGCCTCGGCCACCCAGAACCCCTTGGTCCGCGCGGACTCGCCGAGCAGCGGCATGCCGTCGGTGGTGAAGGAGAACAGGCCGTTGATCCCCTCGGCGATCCCGGCCTCCTTCGTGGCGGGCAGCAGCGACTGCGTCTCCGTCCATGCCTCGGCGAAGTCGTCCTCGGTGAAGCGCAGGACGGAGGGCATCTCCTCGGCCTCCTTCATCGGCAGGATGTCGTCGGCCGAGACGGGCATGGGACGGTGGCCGTACGAGCCGATGCCGAGCCGGCCGTAGTGGTCGCGGTAGTAGAGGTCGGCGTCCTGGTGGCGCAGGATCGGCCGGACCGCCTCCTCGGCCTGGCCGGCGAGCGCGGGCACCTCGCCGGTCCAGGCGAGCTGGTGGCCGAGCGGGGTCAGGGGCAGTTCCATACCGACCATGCGGGCCACCTTGGGGCCCCAGATGCCGGCGCAGCACACGACGATGTCGGCGGGTATCTCGCCGTGGTCGGTGACGACGGAGGTGACGTGTTGCTCGCCGGTGTCCGCGTCGGTCCTGGAGCGAATGTCGAGCACCTCGTGGCCGCCGAGGGTGCGGACGCCGCGCTCGCGGGCCGCGCGCAGCTGGGCCTCGACGGCGAGGACCGCCTTGGCCAGGCCGTCGGTGGGGATGTGCAGTCCGCCCAGGACCCGTTCGCGGGCGACGAGCGGGTGTAGCCGTACGCACTCGTCGGCGTCGACCACGCGCGCCTCGACGCCCCAGGAGGCGAGCCAGCCGCGCCTGCGGTGCAGCTCGGCGAGGCGTTCCGGGGTGGTGGCGACCTCCAGGCCGCCGACCTGCAGGAAGCAGGGCTGCCCGTCGACGTCGAGCGCGCTGAACTTCTCGACGGTGTAGCGGGCCATCTCCGTCATCGCCTTGGACGGGTTCGTCTGGAAGACGAGGCCGGGCGCGTGCGAGCTGGATCCGCCGGTCGCGGGTAGCGGCCCCTGGTCGACGACCGTCACATCGGTCCGGCCCCGCCGGGAGAGTTCGTCGGCCAGCGCGGCCCCCACGACACCCGCCCCGATGATGACCACTCGTGGTTCCGTCATCTCAACCTCCTGTTGCTTGTATCGCAACGGACTTCATATGACGCAACGCACAGTGCCGGGCGCGCCGACGGCTTGTCAAGGGGCGGATGCGGCAGGGGATTTGGGGATCACGGCACCGCGGAACCGGCCGTTCGCCACCGGGCATGGGCAGGCAAAACCGGAGGCCAAAGGTTCACTCACCGGGGCTGGAGTCTTGGCTACTCGTGCGTATAGTTGCGCCATGAGCAACCATGCTGGAGAGACCGGTACGTCGAGCCCCGCGTCGGGGGGCGTGCAGTCCGTGGACCGCGCGGTCAGCGTGCTCGAGATCCTCGCGCACCGCGGCGAGGCCGGCGTGAGCGAGGTCGCCGCCGAGCTCGACGTGCACAAGTCGACGGCGTTCCGCCTGCTCGGGGCGCTGGAAGCGCGCAATCTGGTCGAGCAGGCGGCGGAGCGCGGCAAGTACCGGCTCGGGTTCGGCATCGTGATGCTGGCGGGTGCCGTCACCGGGCGCCTCGACGTGACCCAGCAGGGCCGCTCGGTGTGCGAGCGGCTCGCCGAGGAGATCGGCGAGACCGTCAACATGGCCGTTCTCCAGGAGCACTACGCCGTCAACCTCTACCAGGTGCGCGGCCCCGGCGCGGTCGGCGCGCACAACTGGGTGGGCCAGCTGACTCCCCCGCACGCCACGTCGAGCGGCAAGATGCTGCTCGCCCACCTCCCCTCGCGGGCCCTCTCCGATCTGCTGTCGGCCTCGGGTCAGGAGAAGCTGACACCCCGCACCCTGACCGCCAAGAGCAAGCTGGAGAAGGATCTGGCCACGGCGCGTGAGCGCGGGTACGCGGTGACGCTGGAGGAGTTCGAGATCGGGCTGCACGCCGTGGCGGCACCGATCCGGTCCCGCGACGGCGAAGTCATCGCCGCGCTCAGCGCATCGGGCCCCGCCTACCGCTTCACCGAGGAGCGCATCCACGAGTGCGCGCCGATCCTGGTGGACGGCGCCGAGGAGATCAGCCGGAGGATGGGCTACCTGAGCTGAAGCGGCCGGCTCGACGCCGCCGCCCTCCGCCGCCCCCTCAGCCGACGTCCCGCCGGCGACCCCCTCAGCCGCCCTCCCGCGGGCCGCCCCTCTCCGCCGCCTCCACGACGTTCGTCAGGAGCATCGCCCGGGTCATCGGACCCACGCCTCCGACGGTGGGAGCGAGCCGTCCCGCCACCTCGCCGACGCCCGGGTGGACGTCGCCGAGGACGCCCTCGATCGTGCGGGTGATCCCCACGGACAGCACGGTCGCCCCGGGTCTGACCCAGTCGGGCCTGACCAGGTGCGCCGCCCCGGCCGCCGCGACCACGACATCCGCGGCGCGGGCGTGCGCCGCGATGTCCTCGGTCCGCTCGTGGCACATGGTCACGGTCGCGTGCTCGCTGCTGCGCGTGAGCATCAGGCCCAGCGGACGCCCCACCGTGATCCCGCAGCCGATCACGCAGAACGTGGCGCCGGTGATCGGCACGTCGTGGCGCCGCAGCAGCTCGATGATGCCGCGCGGCGTGCAGGGCAGCGGCCCCGGCATGCCGAGGACGAGCCGCCCCAGGTTGGCGGGGTGCAGCCCGTCCGCGTCCTTGGCCGGATCGATGAGTTCCAGGACGGCGTGGGTGTCCAGGTGCGGCGGAAGGGGAAGCTGCACGATGAATCCGGTGCAGGCCGGGTCGGCGTCGAGCGCCAGCACGGCCGCCTCGACGTCCGCCTGCGTGGCGTCGGCGGGCAGTTCGACTCGCAGCGACGCGATGCCCACCTCGGCGCAGTCCCGGTGCTTGCCCGCGACGTAGACACGGCTGCCCGGATGGTCGCCGACCAGGACCGTGCCGAGGCCCGGCGTGATGCCGCGGGACCTCAGCTCGGCGACGCGGTCGGCGAGTTCGGCCTTGATGTCGGCCGCGACGGCGTTGCCGTCGAGCATGACGGATGTGGTCATGGTCCTCTCCCCGGCTCAGTTGAAGATGACCGTGCGGTTGCCGTGCAGCAGGACGCGGCTCTGGCAGTGCCAGTTGACCGCTCGCGCCAGGGCGAGCCGTTCGGCGTCGCGGCCGACCAGGACCAGTTCGTCCGCGCTCTGCCGATGGTCGACGCGGATCACCTCCTGTTCGATGATCGGCCCCTCGTCGAGGTCGGCGGTGACGTAGTGGGCGGTGGCCCCGACGAGCTTCACGCCGCGCTGGTGCGCCTGGTGGTAGGGCTTGGCGCCGGCGAAGCTCGGCAGGAACGAGTGGTGGATGTTGATGGCCCGCCCCTCCAGGCTCTTGCACAGGTCGTCGGAGAGGATCTGCATGTACCGGGCGAGGACCACCAGGTCGATGTCGTGCTCGTCGACGAGCCGCAGCAGTTGTTCCTCCGCCTCAGGCTTGGTGTCACGGCTGACCGGAACGTGGTGGAACGCGACGCCCGCCTGCTCGGCCTGGGCGCGCAGATCGGGATGGTTGGAGACGACGAGCGCGATGTCCCCGCCGAGTGTGCCGCTGCGCCACCGGTAGAGCAGGTCGGCAAGGCAGTGATCGAACCGCGAGACCATGACGAGGACACGCGGCTTGACGGCGGCGTCCCGCATCCGCCACTGCATGGCGTACCGCTCAGCCGTCGTCGAGAAGCCCTCCTGGAGCCTGTCCAGCGCGGCCGAGCCGGGTGCGGTGAAGCTGGTCCGCAGGAAGACGACGCCGTTGTCGGTGTCGTCGAACTGCTGGTGTTCGGTGATGTCGCAGCCCAGGCCGACCAGGAAGGCCGTGACGGCGTGGACGATTCCGGGGCGGGCCGGGCAGTTCAGGGTCAGGATGTACTGCTTGCTCACGGCTGACTCCTCAGCATTCCACGACGTTGAGGGCGAGACCGCCGCGCGCGGTCTCCTTGTACTTGTCCTTCATGTCGGCGCCGGTCTCCCGCATCGCCTTGATGGCCTTGTCGAGCGAGACGTGGTGCAGGCCGTCGCCGTGGACGGCCATCCGGGCGGCGGTGATCGCCTTGAGCGCGGCGACGGCGTTGCGTTCGATGCACGGGATCTGTACGAGGCCGCCGACCGGGTCGCAGGTGAGGCCCAGGTTGTGCTCGATCCCGATCTCGGCGGCGTTCTCCACCTGTTCGGGCGTCCCGCCGAGCACCTCCGCGAGGCCCGCGGCGGCCATGGAGCAGGCGGAGCCGACCTCCCCCTGGCAGCCGACCTCGGCCCCGGAGATGGACGCGTTCTCCTTGAACAGGACGCCGACGGCCGCCGCTGTCAGCAGGAACCGTACGATGCCGTCCGCGTCGGCGCCGCGCGCGAACCGGGCGAAGTAGTGGAGGACGGCGGGGACGATCCCGGCGGCGCCGTTGGTCGGCGCCGTGACGACCCGGCCGCCCGCCGCGTTCTGCTCGTTGACCGCCAGCGCGTACAGCGTCACCCACTCCATCGCGTACAGCGAGTCCGTCTCGGCGCTGTCCTGGGCGGCGTCGAGCCGGGCCTTGAGCGAGGCGGCGCGCCGCCGGACCTTGAGGCCGCCGGGCAGGGTGCCTTCGGCGGCGCAGCCGGCGCGTACGCACTCCTGCATGACGGACCAGATGTGCAGCAGACCGGAGCGCACGCCTTCCTCGCTGCGCCAGGACAGCTCGTTGGCCATCATGACGGAGCTGATCGGCAGGCCCGTGGCGCGGGTGTGGGCGAGCAGTTCCTCGGCGGTGGTGAACGGGTAGCGGACCGGGGTGCGGTCCTGCACGATCCGGGGGCCGTGCGCCGCGTCCTCGTCGAGGACGAAGCCGCCGCCGACCGAGTAGTAGGTGCGGGAGGCCAGCAGTCGCCCGTCCCGGTCGCGGGCCTCGAAGACCATCGCGTTGGAGTGGAACTCCAGTCGCTTGTCGCGGTGCAGGACGATGTCGGGGGCGTCGGCGCCGTCGGCGGCGCCGCCGGTTTCGGTGCCCGGTGCGAAGGACACCGGCTGCTTGTCGAGAAGCCGCAGCAGGCCCGTCTCCTCGACGCGGGCGACGGTCGGCTCGGCGATCGCCGGGTCCACCTCCTCCGGCACGTGTCCTGCCAGGCCGAGGACGACGGCCTTGACGCTGCCGTGGCCGTGGCCGGTGGCGCCGAGCGAGCCGAACAGTTCCGCGCGCACCCGGTGGGTACGGGCCAGGACGCCGTCGCTCTCCAGGGCGTGCGCGAACATCGAGGCGGCGCGCATCGGCCCGACCGTGTGCGAACTGGACGGCCCGATGCCGACCTTGAACAGGTCGAAGACGCTGATGCTCATCAGGTCCCTCCGCCGTGCTCGCCGTGCGCGGTACCGTCGCCGTACTCGACGCAGGCGTCGACGAGCCACGCCGCGAGGTATGCGGCGAACGACGACCGCACGAGGAGCCAGACGCTGTGCGGCCCCTCCTCGCGCACCACGAGCGTCACCCCGGCCTGCGCGAGCAGCGTCGTGTGGCAGGCGCCCGCACCGGCGCCGCGCGGCACCAGGTCGAGGGCGCAGCCGTGCGCGAGGATGTCCGGCACCAGGTCGCCGGTGAGCGAGAGCACGGTGCGCTGCGCGGAGGTGTCGGTGACCGTGGCGAACTCGTCGCCGATCGCGGCGCGCAGCCCTGCCGTGAGTTCTTCGGCGCGGTCGGCGGGGGCGACGAGCAGCCACTCGTCGGGGCCGAGCCACAGCGCCTTGACGTCGGCGTCCAGGTGCGCGCGGCAGGCGCCGGGCAGGGCGTGGCCCAGGTGCTTCTCGACGGCGCGGGCGGCCGGGCTGCCGGGAGTGACGCGCAAGGTGAGCTGGGTGAGGAACGGGAGTTCGCGCACCCGGAGCCCGCCGGGCAGGCTTGCGAAGGTCTCGCCCCACGTGTGCAGGGGGCTGGTGCGTACGGGGCGTACGGGGGTGTCAGCCGTCACGGCGGGCTCCCTCCTTGTCGTAGAGGACGGGTTCGGCGACGGTCACGGGGACGGTGCGGCCGTCGAGCGGGACGTAGAGGGTCTCGCCGACGCGGTCGCGGCCCGAGCGCAGCAGGGCGAGTGCGAAGGTGCGGCGCAGTGCGGCGCTGCGGTAGCTGGAGGTGACGTGGCCCAGCATCGGGACCGGGGGTTCGGGGACGGTGGCGGTGGCGATGATCTGGGCGCCCTCGGGCAGCAGGGTGTGTCCGTCGGCGGGCACCAGGGCGACGAGTTGCTTGCGGTCGGGGCGCTGGTTCTCGGCACGGGCGAAGGAACGCTTGCCGACGAAGTCCGGCTTCTTCTTGGAGATCACCCAGTTCATGCCGAGGTCCTGCGGGGTGACCGTGCCGTCGGTGTCCTGCCCGATGATCGGGTACGCCTTCTCGGCGCGCAGCACGTGCATGGTCTCGGTGCCGTACGGGGTGATACCGAGCGGCTTTCCGGCCTCGTACAGCGCCTCCCAGACCGAAGTGGCGTACCAGGCCGGCACGTTGACCTCATAGGCGAGTTCGCCGGAGAAGCTGATGCGGCAGACGCGGGCGGCGACACCGGCGATGGTGGTGTCGCGCCAGCTCATGAACTCGAACGCCTCGTTGGAGACGTCCAGGCCGTCGCCGTCGGTGACGCGCGCCAGGACCTCGCGGGAGCGGGGGCCGACGAGCGGGATCGTCGCCCAGTGTTCGGTGACGGAGGTGAGGTGGACGCGGAGTCCGGGCCACTCGGTCTGAAGCCATTCCTCCATCCATTCGAGGATCTTGGCGGCGTTGCCGGTGGTGGTCGTCACGAGGTACTCGTGCTCGTCGACCCTGATGACGGTGCCGTCGTCGAGGGCCATGCCGTCGATGCCGCACATGACGCCGTAGCGGATCCGGCCGGGCCTGAGCGTGCTCATCATGTTGGTGTAGAGCCGGTCGAGGAACTCTCCCGCGTCCGGGCCCCGCACGCTGATCTTGCCGAGCGTCGAGCCGTCCATCATGGCGACGCCGGTGCGGGCTGCCCGGCATTCGCGCTGCACGGCCTCGTCCATGGTCTCGCCGGGCCGCGGGTAGTACCAGGGGCGCTTCCACTGGCCGACGTCCTCGAACAGGGCGCCGTGGCTCCGGTGCCAGTCGTGCAGCGCGGTTACCCGGACCGGGTCGAACAGGGCGCCGCGGCTCCGTCCGGCGAACGCGGCGAACGCGACGGGCACGGCCGGGGGCCGAAAACTCGTCGTGCCGAGGTCGGCGACGCAGGTGCCGAGCGCCTCGGCGACGATGCCGGAGGTCAGCACGCCGGAGGTACGGCCCTGGTCGTGGGCGGTGCCGATGGTGGTGTACCGCTTGACGTGCTCGACCGAGCGCAGGCCCGCGCCCGCGGCCCGCAGCACGTCGGCGACGGTCGCGTCGCGCTGGAGGTCGGCGAACTGGACGGTGCCGTCCGTCCCTTCCGCCGCCTGCGGGCTGGGCA
>NZ_JAPHNL010000047.1 GCF_026274175.1 Streptomyces beihaiensis | reverse complement strand
CGCTTTCCGCGGCGGGCGAGCAGCTTGGGCAGGCCGGCCGGGACCGGATTGCGGGTGTTCGCGGGCGTCGGCAGCGGCCTGGCCGCCTGCGAACCGTCCGTCGCGGGCACGGTGGCGGCGCCGCTCACCGGCTCCAGGCGCACCACGCGGCACTCGCGCGCCCAGCGCTCCGGCATGGCCTCGCCGTCGGGCGCGTTCAGCCGCTTGCCCTTGAGGTCGCCGACCGCCGCGTCCCACTCCTGCGTGCCGGAGGCCAGTTCCACGACTTTCGCCCGCCAGCCGACGAGTCGCCCGCCCTTGTCCTTGCTGCGCACGGTGACGGTCGCCGCGCCGCCGTCGACCAGGCCGGGCAGCGGCTGCTCGCCCGGACCGTCGCCGACCACGAGCGCCGCGCCCTCGGCCCACACGTGCCACAGGGCGCGCTCGGGCCCCGAGGCGTCCACGCCGCCACGGACCCAGATCAGCCCGGACTTCTTCGTGGCCTCCTCGACGAGGGCCGCATCGAGCAGTTCAGTCGTCATGCGGCCAGCGTAACGAGCGCCACTGACACCGCCCCGCCCGCGGGCCGCCTCACAGCCAGCCGTTGCGCTTGAGGATGCGGTGGATGGCGAAGCACGCCGCGATCGTGACGCCGAGCACCAACGGGTACCCGTACCGCCAGTGCAGCTCCGGCATGTACTTGAAGTTCATGCCGTACACCCCGCACACCATGGTCGGCACGGCGATGATCGCCGCCCACGACGTGATCTTGCGCATGTCCTCGTTCTGGGCGACGGATGCCTGGGCCAGGTTGGCCTGGAGGATCGAGTTGAGCAGTTCGTCGAAGCCGATGACCTGCTCCTGGACGCGCTCCAGGTGGTCGGCGACGTTGCGGAAGTACTTCTGGATGTCCGGGTCGATCAGCCGCATCGGCCGTTCGCTCAGCAGCTGAAGCGGGCGGCGCAGCGGGCCGACCGCGCGCTTGAACTCCAGGATCTCGCGCTTGAGCTGGTAGATGCGGCCCGCGTCGGTGCCGCGCGGGGAGCCCTTGCCTGGCTGCGAGAAGACGTCCGTCTCGACCTCGTCGATGTCGTCCTGCATCGCCTCCGCCACCGCGAGGTACCCGTCCACGACGTGGTCCGCGATGGCGTGCAGGACGGCGCTCGGGCCCTTGGCGAGCAACTCCGGGTCGTCCTGGAGGCGGTGGCGCAGGGCGCGCAGCGAGCCCTGGCCGCCGTGCCGGACGGTGATGAAGAAGTCCCGCCCGGTGAAGCACATGACCTCACCGGCCTCGACGACCTCGCTGGTGGCGGTGAGTTCGGCGTGCTCGACGTAGTGGATCGTCTTGAAGACGGTGAAGAGCGTGTCGTCGTACCGCTCCAGCTTGGGCCGCTGGTGGGCGTGGACCGCGTCCTCCACGGCGAGCGGGTGCAGCCCGAACTCCTCGGCGATACCGGCGAATTCGGCCTCGGTCGGCTCGTGCAGGCCGATCCAGGCGAATCCGCCGTCGCGGCGCACCCGCAGCCGTGCCTCACGCGGCGTCAGGCACTCGTCGGACTCGACGCGGGCGCCGTCGCGGTACACGGCGCAGTCCACGACCGCGGAGACGTCGGGGGCGCAGCGCCCGGCGTCTCCGCGGAGGTCCTCGCTCCCGTAAGGGGCGGCGCTCTTGCGCAGCGCGGGGCGGACGGCGGCACGCAGGTCGCGGATCATCGACATGGGCAGGCTCCTTCGCGGGCGGGGGCCGCCGCGCGGCGGGTGGAACTACCCGGAATGAGGACGTCCTGGCCATACGGGCAGGCCGCACGTCCACAAAGCGGGGAGCACCGCACCGACGCTGGGGCGGCTTCGCTTACTGACGCGGATCACGTGGATCACGTGGATCGCGGAAATCAGGCGGAAACGAAGTGCTCTTCCGGCACACCCGGGCGGCCCGGCACGGGAAGTGCCGCCGACTGCGAAACGGAACGGTGTGCGGCCCTAGAGGCCGGAAGAACGGGTGGTACTGCACGGTCGACTTCGATCCATGACAGCCCCACCTCCTCCGGCCGGTCCCCCGTGGGGGACGTCTCATCCCCTGTCAGGGGACGTCTGTCGGGCCGGGACTCGAGAGCACGCTCGGCGTACCGTCCCGACCAGCGGCCAAGACTATCAGCCCACTGACGGTGGCGGGCCTCGTCTTTACCCGTTGCGGGCGAGTTCTATGCTCACGGAATGGCAGAAGTTCTAGCGCTGGTCGAGGCCCGGCTGCGGACGGCCCTGGGCGAGCCGGACGCGCGCGCGTCCGTCACGTTCCTCGGTACGGACCGCATCGAGGTGCTGAGGTTCACCGATCCCGGTCAGGAGGCCGGGCAGGAGACCGGTCAGGAGGCCGGGCGGGAGAGCGGGCGGGACGCCGGGCGGACGGCGGGGAAGGGGCCCGGCCCGGGCGTGGTCAGATACGCCACCCTCGGCATGTCGGCCTCTCCGATGTCCGACCCCACCGCCGCCCTCGCCGACCCGCTCAAGGGCCCACGCGCGGAACTCGTCCTGACCGTCCGCGCGGGCCTCGCCGACACGGACAAGGTACTGCGCCCGCTCGCCGTGCTCGCCGCGTCGCCGCAGGTGGAGGGCGTCGTCGTGGCGCCGGGTGCCTCGCTCGACGTGGGGGAGCCGCTGTGGCCCGGCGCCCCGTTCACCTCGGTCCTGGTGGCGGAGCCGGGCGGCCTGGTGGAGAACCTGGAGCTCGACGATCCGATGGAGCCCGTACGGTTCCTGCCGCTGCTGCCCATGACGGGGAACGAGGCGGCGTGGAAGCGGGTGCACGGCGCGGACGCGCTGCAGGAGAAGTGGCTGAGCGCCGGAACGGACCTGCGCGATCCGCTGCGCAGGTCCGTTCCGCTCGACTAGGGCCGGTCCGGCGGATCAGGTCGGATTCGGTCGACCGTGCCGATCGGTGCTGCTGAGCGGGGCCTGGTGCGTCGAGAGGCGAGGCGAAGAAGGGTGGCGACGCGCAGCGTCGGCAACCGACGACAACGCCGCAGGCCGGCGTGCCAGGGCTGGCGACCCCGGCGCAATCCGCCGGACTGGCCCTGGGGGCCCGACAGGCCGTTGGCCTGAAGTCTCCGGACCACCGGCCCGAAGTCTCAGCTCGCGAAGACGGTGACGCCGTCCTCGGTGGCGTGCCGCGGCGCCAGCTCCTCCGCCTCGTGGGTGAGCGAGCCGCGGCGCGCCCAGACCACGCCCGCACCGAGCACCGCCGTCACCGCGGCGACCACGAACGGGATGTGGATGTCGCTCCACTCCTCGATCTTCGGCGCGAAGTACGGGGCGGCCGCGGCCGCGAACCAGCGCACGAAGTTGTACCCGGCGCTGGCGACCGGACGCGGCGCGTCCGAGACGCCGAGCGCCAGCTCTGTGTAGACGGTGTTGTTCACGCCGATGAACGCGCCGGAAAGGATCGTGCAGACGACGGCCGCGGTGTGGCTGCCGTACCCGAGGACGAGCACGTCCACGGCGAGCAGCACCAGCGAGCCGCCGAGCACCTTGAGCGAGCCGAACCTGGCCTGCATGCGTGGCGCCACGACGACCGAGAACAGGGCGAGCAGCACACCCCAGGCGAAGAAGACGCCGCCGGATTTGTACGGAGTCATGTTCAGCACGAACGGCGTGAAGGCCAGCACCGTGAAGAACGTGTAGTTGTAGAAGAACGCAGAGACCGCGGCGGAGGCGAGACCGCCGTGGCCGAGGGCCCTGATCGGGTCGAGCAGCGCGGTCTTGCGGGCGGGCTTGGGCTGGTCCCGCAGGAACGCGGTGATGCAGATGAACCCGATGGCCATCAGGACAGCGGTACCGAAGAACGGGTAGCGCCAGCTCGCGTAGCCGAGCAGCGCGCCCACCAGCGGCCCGCACGCCATGCCGAGCCCGAGCGCCGACTCGTACAGCAGGATCGCGGCGGCGCTGCCTCCCGCCGCCGCGCCGACGATGACCGCGAGCGCGGTCGACACGAACAGCGCGTTGCCGAGGCCCCAGCCCGCCCGGAAGCCGACCAGTTCACCGACGGAGCCCGAGGTGCCGGCGAGCCCGGCGAAGACCACGACGAGCGCGAGCCCGGCCAGCAGCGTCTTCTTGCCGCCTATCCGGCTGGAGACGAACCCGGTCACCAGCATCGCGACCGCGGTGATCAGGAAGTACGAGGTGAAGAGCAGGGAGACCTGGCTGGGCGTCGCCTCCAGGCCCTTGGCGATCGACGGCAGGATCGGGTCGACGAGCCCGATGCCCATGAAGGCGACGACGGACGCCCCCGCGGTCGCCCAGACCGCTTTCGGTTGCCGCAGAATGCCGCCCGCGCCGGCGTCGAACGGGTCCGCCCCGGCGGGGCCCCCTGTACTGCTGTGGCTCATCCCTGCCCCTCTTCCTTCCCGCTCCCCGGGTCCCTGCCCCTCGGGGAGATCGTTGACGTATGCACATATTAAGTTAGGGCAGCTAATTAATGCAAGATGCATGAATCCTTCCAGGTCGGAACGCCCACGCCGTAGCCGCCCGGACGGGTGATCGTCCTTGACGCGACGCGGCGCGGGGAGGACCGTAAGGATTTATGAGGGGCGAACCCAGTTGCCCGAAGTGTGGTGGCCGGGTCAGGGCTCCCGGACTCTTTTCCGATTCGTGGCAGTGCGATGTGCATGGCACGGTGCATCCGCTGCAGCCCGTGATCCCGCCCAGCGTCGACGCGCTCAGTGTCGTGGTGCGCCGAGCCAAGGTGCCGGTGTGGATGCCGTGGCCGTTGCCGGTCGGCTGGCTCTTCACCGGCGTGGCCAACGCGGGGGACGACCGCAGCGGCGGCCGCGGCACGGCCGTCGCCTGTTCGGGCCCCGGACCGCTCGGCGGCATCGGCGAGATGGTGCTCGTCGCGGAGGAGCTCGGCGTCGGGCTCGGCGCGCGGTACGCGGGCATCGAGGGGCCCGACCCCGGGCCGCGGATGGACGTCTCGGGCGCGCCGCCGGTCAAGGTGCTCGCCGCGGGCCGGCCCACGCCGCTGTGGCATGTCACCGGCGCCCCGGACGACCGGGCCGTCTTCGCGGGTGAGGCCCGCGGGCTCTGGCTCTGGGCGATCGTCTGGCCGGAACAGACCGGGTTGCTGATGTACGACGAGCTGGTCCTGGCGGATCTGCGGGAGGCGGGCGCCGAGGTGGAGATGGTGCCGTGCGGGGCGTTGTCGCCCCGGATCCTGGAGTAACGGGGACCGGCGACCATTCGACCGGCGTCCGAGGGGTGACCGGCGACCGGCGGCCGAGGGGCGATGATCGAGGATCGAGGGGGCGGCCGAGAGGGGTGGCCGAGGATCGAGGGGTGGCGGCCGAGGACCGAGAGGCGGAGGTCGAGGGGCGGCCGCAGGGGATCGAGGGGCGGCGGCCCAAAGGGGGTGGCGGCAGGGGAACGAAGCCCTCGGGGTGGCGGGGGCTGTGTCCAGGTGTGCCGGAAGGGTGCTGCGTCGGGCGGTAAGACCCCGTTGTCCGTGCCGCTATCCTTGAGCGGTCACCCGTCCGTCCGCTCGAGCCTGGAGGTATGCAGCCGTGCGCATCGACCTGCACACCCATTCCACGGCGTCCGACGGTACGGACACCCCGGCCGAGCTGGTGCGCGCCGCCGCGGCCGCCGGTCTTGACGTCGTCGCGCTCACCGACCACGACACCACCCGCGGCCACGCCGAGGCGATCGCCGCGCTCGACGGGCTGCCCAGGGAGCTGACGCTCGTCACCGGTGCCGAACTCTCCTGCCGCGTCGACGGCGTGAGCATGCACATGCTCGCCTACCTCTTCGATCCCGAGGAGCCGGAGCTGCTGCGCGAGCGCGAGCTCGTCCGTGACGACCGGGTCCCGCGCGCCAAGGCCGTGATCGCCAAGCTGAACGGGCTCGGTGTCCCGGTCACCTGGGAGCAGGTCTCCCGCATCGCCGGGAACGGCTCGGTCGGCCGCCCGCACATCGCCTCCGCTCTGGTCGAACTCGGCGTCGTGCCCACGGTCTCCGACGCGTTCACGGAGGACTGGCTCGCCGACGGCGGCCGGGCCTATGTCGAGAAGCACGAGACCGACCCGTTCGAGGCGATCCGCCTGGTCAAGGCGGCGGGCGGGGTCACCGTCTTCGCCCACCCCGCCGCCGTCAAACGCGGCCGCACCGTCCCCGAGGCGGTGATCGCGAAACTGGCCGCCGCCGGTCTCGACGGCCTGGAGACCGACCACATGGACCACGACGCCGAGACCCGGGACCGCCTGCGCGGCCTGGCGGGCGACCTGGGCCTGCTGGTCACCGGCTCGTCCGACTATCACGGCAGCCGCAAGACGTGCCTCCTCGGCGAGTACACGACCGACCCCGAGGTCTACGGGGAGATCACGCGCCGCGCCACGGGCGCCTTCCCGGTCCCGGGCGCCGGTGGACTCGGTGCCGCTTGACAGGCTGACGGATCGACCGGCCGGTCGTTGAGACCGGCTCACCGACCGGCCGCCGCGGCCGCCGCCGCTCCCACGCGGCTCCTGACATCGCCGAGCCCACTGGCGCGCCCTGGTGCTCGGTGCGTCCGGACGCGCACATGTGCCCGGACCACGTTCCCCCTCCCGCTCAACTTCGCAAGGCAAGCCCCACTGTGTTCGACGTCGCCGTCTTCGGGTCCCTTTTCCTCACCCTTTTCGTGATTATGGATCCCCCCGGGATCACCCCGATCTTTCTCGCCCTCACCGCCGGCCGGCCCGCCAAGGTCCAGCGCCGCATGGCCCTCCAGGCCGTGTGCGTCGCCTTCGGCGTCATCGCCGTCTTCGGCGTCCTCGGCCAGCGGATCCTCGACTACCTGCATGTCTCCGTCCCGGCCCTGATGATCGCGGGAGGGCTGCTGCTCCTGCTGATCGCGCTCGACCTGCTGACCGGCAAGACGGACGAGCCGAAGCAGACCAAGGACGTGAACGTCGCCCTCGTACCGCTCGGCATGCCGCTGCTCGCCGGGCCCGGGGCGATCGTCTCGGTCATCCTGGCCGTGCAGAAGGCGCACACCTTCCAGAACCAGGTCTCGGTGTGGTCCGCGATCATCGCCATCCACCTGGTGCTGTGGTTCGTGATGCGCTACTCGCTGCTGATCATCCGCGTGATCAAGGACGGCGGCGTCGTCCTGGTGACCCGGCTCGCGGGCATGATGCTCTCGGCCATCGCCGTGCAGCAGATCATCAACGGGGTGACCCAGGTGATCCACGCGAGTTAGCCGGGCGACACGAAGCCCCCGTACGCGGCGCGTACGGGGGCTTCGACGTCTGTGCGTCTGCGCCGTTACGAGGCGGTGGACTCGGTCGGGCGGATGTAGAGGCGCTGCCCGATGGCGGCGGCCTGCTGAACCATCCGGTTGACGGAGGCGGCGTCCACGACGGTGCTGTCCACGGCGGTGCCGTCGACGTCGTCGAGTCGCATGATTTCGAAGCGCACGGGCTTCTCCCTTCGTCTGGTGATCCTCCTGAAGGAGAACTACTGGTGCGGGAACGCAAGTCTCGTCCCGCAGGACGGCCAGGCGATTGCCTGACCGTTAAGAGTGGATTGCGCGGCTACAGTGCCCCGCGTTCTGTATGCGACAACGAGTTGCTCGCAGCAAACATTCCCTACGCTAAAGAAAATTTTCGAGAAGCTAACTACTAGCGAGTAGGGTGCGGGTGCCGGTCCCAGAACGCGGCCAGGGCCGCCGCCGTCGGCTCGGGACGGTCGGTGTTGGGGGAGTGTTCCGCACCGGAGATCACCGACCGTTCGGCGCCGAGCCGTCGGGCCATCTCGTCGAGCAGCGGCACCGGCCAGACGTCGTCCCGCTCGCCCGACAGCACATGAGCCGCAACGCCGGCCGCCGAGAGCGTCTCCGCCAGCTCGGCCACCCGATTCGGCTCGCCGCACAGCTGCCGTCCGGTGGCGATCAGTTGGGCAGGACTGTTGCGCAACCAGCGCTGCCGTAGACCGTCACGACCGTCGTCGCCGCTATCGCCGCTATCGCCGGTGCCGGTCGCGCTGCCCGTGGCGTCGGCCGTAATGCCCGCGCCGTCGGCCGTGCTGCCCCTGGCGTCGGCCGTAATGCCCGCGCCATCGGCGGTGATACCGGCGCCATCGGAGGTGATGCCTGCATCCGTGTCGCCCTCGGCGGCTGCGAAGGCCTGCATGGCCTCCCAGACCTCCGCCATGTCGAGCGTGGCCAGGGCGTCCCGCAACAGCTTCACGCGTTCCTGCTGAGACGGCGTCACGGCGGCAGGGCCGGATGACATGAGGGTCACAGTGGCGAACGGCGCGGGGTCCGCGATGACCGCGGCGCGTGCGATGAGCCCACCGAGCGAATGGCCGAGCAGATGCAGCTTCGGCCCGACCTCGGCCCGCCCCTGCCCGGCGAGGGCCGCGGCCTGGGCGAGGACGTCGCGCGCCAGCTCGTCCTGGGCGTAGGGCGCTTCGTCGTCGCGCGGGCCGGCACTCTCGTACTGGCCTCGGCCGTCCACGGCGACCGTGCGGTACCCGGCGGCGCTCAACGGGCCGTGCAGCGCGATGAAGTCCTCCTTGCTGCCGGTGAACCCAGGCAGCAGCAGCGCGGTGCCGCGCACCGGACGGCCTGGCTGCGGTTCCGCTACGAGCGTGGCGAAGTCGCCTCGGGCGGTGGCCAGTCGGTGTGCGCGGACGCCGGGCGGCGGGGTGAAGGTCGCGGGCCTGCTCATGCCGTGAGGTTACGTCGCCGGGGCCGCGGCCGACGACGTGGGCGGCCGTCGGCAAGGAGGTCCATGGCGTCGACGGCCGATGGCGGGCGCGGTTCACGGCGCCGGCCCCGGCTCCGGTTCCGCGTCTGCGGGACCAGGGCCGGGGCCGGTGTGATGCCGTGCGGCTGCCGTTCCGTGCCTCCGGGTCAGGCCTCGGTGGCCTCGGCCGGTGCGGCGGCGGCCGCCTTCTTGCGGGTCCGGCGGGGCTTGGCGGGCGCCTCGGCCGTGTCGGCGGCGGCCTCCGGCGCGGCGGCCGCCTTCTTGCGGGTGCGGCGCGGCTTGGCCGGTGCGTCCGCCTCGGTGGTGGCGTCGGTCGGCTCGGTGGTGGGGGCTGCGGCCTTCTTGCGGGTGCGGCGCGGCTTGGCGTCGGTGGCTTCTGCCGTGTCGAGCGTGGCCTCGGCCGCCGGTGCGGTCGCGGTCGCCTTCTTGCGGGTGCGGCGCGGCTTGGCCGGTGCCTCTGCCTCGGTGGTGGCGTCGGTCGGCTCGGTGGTCGGGGCTGCGGCCTTCTTGCGGGTGCGGCGCGGCTTGGCGTCGGTGGCCTCCACCGTGTCGGCGAGGGTCTCCGCCGCCTCGGCCGGTGCGGCCTCAGCCTTCTTGCGCGTACGACGACGGGGCTTGGCGGGAGCCTCCACCTCGGTCGCTTCCGGCGCCTCGGCGACCGGGGTGACGGGAGTGACCGGAGTGACGGGAGCGTCGGGCGAGGCTGACTCGACCGACTCGGTCGCCGTCTCCGCCACGGTTTCCGCGACGATCGTCGCAGCCGCCCCGCCGCGCGTACGGCGGCGACGGCGAGGCGTACGCGGCGCAGTGGCGGCGTCCTCGTCGTCGATCGGCGTCACCGGGGCACCGGCCTCCGCGGCCTGTGTCACCTTCGGCGCTTGCGCGCCCGTGGTCTCCACGGCACCCGCGGGCTGACCCGCGACCGGCTGGCCGCCGCGCGTGCGGCGGCGACGGCGCGGGGTGCGTGCGGGGCGTTCCTCGTCTCCCTCAAGGCCCCGATGGTCACGGTCACGGTCGCGGTCGCGATCACGCGACGGACGTCCACCGCGGCCGCCGCGCGGTGAAGCGCCGCGGCCTCCGGTCTCGCCCAGGTCCTCGATCTCCTCGGCGTCCAGTCCCGCGCGCGTGCGCTCGGAACGCGGCAGCACACCCTTGGTACCCGCCGGGATGCTCAGCTCCTCGAAGAGGTGCGGCGAGGACGAGTACGTCTCGATCGGGTCGTTGAAGTCCAGTTCGAGCGCCTTGTTGATCAGCTGCCAGCGCGGGATGTCGTCCCAGTCGACCAGCGTGATCGCGATGCCCTTGTTGCCCGCCCGGCCGGTGCGGCCGATGCGGTGGAGGTAGGTCTTCTCGTCCTCGGGGGACTGGTAGTTGATGACGTGCGTGACGCCCTCGACGTCGATACCGCGCGCGGCGACGTCCGTGCAGACCAGCACGTCCACCTTGCCGTTGCGGAACGCGCGCAGCGCCTGCTCGCGCGCACCCTGGCCGAGGTCACCGTGGACCGCGCCGGAGGCGAACCCGCGCCGCTTGAGCTGGTCGGCGATGTCGGCCGCCGTCCGCTTCGTACGGCAGAAGATCATCGCGAGCCCGCGGCCGTCGGCCTGCAGGATGCGCGCGACCATCTCGGGCTTGTCGAGGTTGTGCGCGCGGTACACGTGCTGCGCGATGTTGGCGACGGTCGTGCCCTCGTCGTCCGGCGCGGTCGCGCGGATGTGCGTGGGCTGCGACATGTAGCGGCGGGCCAGGCCGATGACGGCGCCCGGCATGGTCGCGGAGAAGAGCATCGTCTGACGCCGCGGCGGCAGCATGTTGATGATCTTCTCGACGTCGGGCAGGAAGCCCAGGTCGAGCATCTCGTCGGCCTCGTCGAGGACGAGGCACTTCACGTGCGAGAGGTTGAGCTTCTTCTGGCCTGCGAGGTCGAGCAGACGGCCCGGCGTGCCGACGACGACGTCGACGCCCTTCTTCAGGGCCTCGACCTGCGGCTCGTAGGCGCGGCCGCCGTATATGGCCGCGACCCGCACGTTGCGCACCTTGCCCGCGGTCTGCAGGTCGTTGGTGACCTGCTGGCACAGTTCGCGCGTCGGGACGACGACGAGGGCCTGCGGCGCGTCGGTCAGCTGCTCGGGCGTGGCCCGGCCCGCCTCGACGTCGGCGGGGACGGTGACCCGCTCCAGGATCGGCAGACCGAAGCCGAGGGTCTTGCCCGTACCGGTCTTGGCCTGGCCGATGACGTCCGTGCCGGAGAGGGCGACGGGGAGGGTCATCTCCTGGATGGGGAAGGGGCTGATGATGCCGACGGCCTCAAGGGCCTCGGCGGTCTCGGGCAGGATGCCGAGCTGTCGGAAAGTCGTGGGCGTAGGCTGCGTAGTCAGGATGTTGCCTCTTCTGTGAGACGCGGCGCGAGGCGAACGCGGGGGTCGAAACCGCGCCGGTGGTACGCCTGGTACGCCGGTCCGATCCGCGGATGCGGGTGAACCAGATGGCGCGGGACCACTGCCGACGCTCGAGCGCTCGTACCGCTGAGGGCCCTTCCTCGATCCGTACGTCATGTGACGCACGACCCGGAAGGCTGTCGGGTCGGAGCCGATCGGGCCACCGACCGGGCATCCTCATGCATGGGCCCGTCGTACACGCTGACACGCGGCCAGGCACGATCCGATCGACTCACGTGATTCGACGGTCGGCCTGCGGATTGCACAGATTGCTCCGGCTGCGCTGGCAGCTTGCACTGGGCGGGCTCTTTACCACCATACCCCGGATGTGCGCATGTGCGATGGCCGAACAGCTCACGTATCCGTTGTCACACTCCTTGACCAGGAAGTTCCGTGACGCGCCCGGCGGGCTATTGTGCGCTTCATGGAGACGCCTGACAACGCCACGCCGTCCGCCGACCAGACCCCCGCCGCGACCGGTATCGCCGCCCAGGACTGGGCCACCGCGTCCGCGGACGAGAACTACCGCGCTGCCGTCGTCGACCTGCTCGGCGCGCTCGCGTACGGCGAACTGGCGGCGTTCGAGCGGCTCGCCGAGGACGCGAAACTGGCGCCGACGCTGGCCGACAAGGCGGAACTGGCGAAGATGGCGTCCGCCGAGTTCCACCACTTCGAGCAGTTGCGCGACCGGCTCGCGGAGATCGGCGCCGAGCCGACCGGGGCGATGGACCCGTTCGTCGGCGCCCTCGACGGCTTCCACCGGCAGACCGCACCTTCGGACTGGCTGGAGGGCCTGGTCAAGGCGTACGTCGGCGACTCGATCGCCAGTGACTTCTACCGCGAGGTCGCCGCCCGCCTCGACTCCGACACCCGGTCCTTGGTGCTCGCCGTGCTCGACGACACCGGGCACGCCTCGTTCGCCGTGGAGAAGGTGCGCGCCGCCATCGACGCCGACCCGCGCGTGGGCGGTCGGCTCGCGCTGTGGGCGCGGCGGCTCATGGGGGAGGCCCTGTCGCAGTCGCAGCGGGTCGTCGCGGACCGGGACGCGCTCTCGACCATGCTGGTCGGCGGCGTCGCCGACGGCTTCGACCTGGCCGAGGTCGGCAAGATGTTCTCGCGGATCACCGAGGCGCACACCAAGCGGATGGCCGCGCTGGGGCTGGCCGCTTGACGCCCGCGTGAAGCCCCCTCGCGCCTCCCGTCCCTGACGGCTGCTGTCGCGGTCAGACCGTGGCTGAGCGCCGCGTTCTCCCGCGGCCGGGGCGCAGCAGCAGCGACAGCAGCGCCGTCGCCATGACCGCCGCGCCCACGAGGGTCGCGGCCTCATGGTCGGGGCCGAGCGCGCTGTGGGTGACGAACGCCCCGAACAGGCCACCGGCGATGCCCGTCGGCAGGACGAGTGCGCGCTGCGGCAGCCGGTGCGGGATGCGCCGGCCCGCCGTCCAGGCGAGAGCCAGGCCGAGCAGTGCGGAGCCGAGAGCTTCGAGCAGCATGGCGAGGATTCCTCCCGCGCGGCCGAGGGGTGCAAAACGGTCGTAGCCGGTCTACCCCTCGCGAGCGGAACGCAATCCTCCCCGTGTGGGCGCGCTGTGCGTGGCCTGTGGAGAGGGACGCGACGACAGCAGGGGAGAGGGATGCGGCGAAAGCAGGGGACGTAGAGCAAGGGGAGAGCCAGAAAAAGCCACGGAAAGCAAAAGCCAGAAAAGGCAGGGGAAAACAGGGCAGGGGCCCCGACGGCGACGTGCCGTCGGGGCCCCTGCCCTGCTTCG
Source organism: Streptomyces beihaiensis (assembly GCF_026274175.1). GTDB lineage: Bacteria > Actinomycetota > Actinomycetes > Streptomycetales > Streptomycetaceae > Streptomyces > Streptomyces beihaiensis. The sequence continues at coordinate 3,590 of NZ_JAPHNL010000047.1, read as the reverse complement.
TCCTGTTCGTCCTGCGGCGTCGCCTACAGCGGGCCGAAGCCGACCTTGCGTGCCGTCGGCTCGCCGAGCTCCACGTAGGCGAGACGGTCGGCCGGGACGAGGACCTTGCGGCCCTTCTCGTCCGTGAGTGAGAGCAGCTGAGACTTGCCCGACAGTGCCTCGGACACCGCGCTCTCGACCTCCTCGGCGGACTGACCGCTCTCCAGAACGATCTCGCGGGGCGCGTGCTGCACGCCGATCTTGACCTCCACGGCCTTGTCCCTCCGACGATCCGTGATGTGCGCGGAAGACCGCGCCGTACGCAGGAAAGATTAGCCCGGTGAGGCGATGTACCCGGCGCTCCACCCGCACGCCAATAGCGAACAGACCGAGCGGAGTCGGCAGGGCGAACAGGTGCGGCGGGCGACCGGGGGACACCGGCGGGCGCCCCCGGGCGAGCGGCGGGTGGTGCCCGGGGGCGGCCGCGAGGCGTTACGCCCCGTGCAGCGGGAACCCGGCGATGCCGCGCCAGGCCAGGGATGTCAGCAACTGCACCGCCTTGTCGCGCGGCACCGGGCTCTCGCTCGACAGCCAGTAGCGCGCGACGACCTGGGAGACGCCGCCGAGCCCCGTGGCCAGCAGCATCGATTCATCTTTGGAGAGGCCGGTGTCCTCGGCGATCACGTCCGAGATGGCCTCGGCGCACTGGAGGCTGACCCGGTCCACGCGCTCGCGCACCGCGGGTTCGTTCGTCAGGTCGGACTCGAAGACCAGGCGGAACGCGCCGCCCTCGTCCTCTACGTACGCGAAATAGGCGTCCATGGTCGCCGCGACGCGCTGCTTGTTGTCCGTGGTGGAGGCCAGGGCCGTGCGGACCGACTGCAGCAGTGCCTCGCAGTGCTGGTCGAGCAGGGCAAGGTAGAGCTCGAGCTTGCCGGGGAAGTGCTGGTAGAGCACCGGCTTGCTGACCCCGGCCCGTTCGGCGATGTCGTCCATCGCGGCCGCGTGGTACCCCTGTGCGACAAACACCTCCTGGGCCGCGCCCAGGAGCTGGTTGCGTCGGGCACGGCGCGGCAGGCGTGTGCCCTTGGGGCGCGCTGCCTCCGTCTGCTCGATGGCTGTCACGCCGCCTCCCAAAATCGTCCGTGTGCGGGTATGCGCCGCATCGACATCGTACTTTTGGGTAACCGTGAATGGCGCGGTGCGAGCGCAGAATTTCACGGACCGGACGGCCGCGAAAGCCCCACGTCCGCCACCTCTGCCCGCAAAGGGGATATTCCGCCGCGCGACGGGCTCGGGGCCGCCTGCCAGATCCTGCCTGCCGGTAGCCGCCCGCCCAGTACCTGCCTGACGGTAGCCGTCCGCCGGTAGCCGCCCGCCGAGTACCTGCCTGGCGGTAGCCGTCCGCCGGTATCTGCCTGCCAGTAGCCGCTTAGCGGTAGTCGTCCTCGTCCAGCGCCACGACCCGGGCCTGTTCGGCGCGGTCCGCCTCGTCGGCACTGTCGGGGTCGGCCGTCAGGTCAGGGGACTCGTCCTGCTCGGGCGTGAGATCGGCGGACTGCTCGGCGGCGTCGGCCTCCGGGGCCTCGGCACCGATCTCCGAGGGTTGGCGGTCCGAGAACGTCTCCGGGTCGCCTGGGTCGACCGTCATCAGTGGCTCCCTTCCTCACCTGTCCGTGATTGGACGGGTGCCCTGACATCGAGCGTAGAAGAGTCCCGGTGCGGACGCTACGCGGTGTTGCCACACACCACCCGGACGGTGTCATGCGGGCCGCGTGGGCGTCACCCCGAAGCTCGTGGGGTCCCTCATGTGACGGCGAACACACAAGCCACTGCGTGATCGTCTCGTAACATATGCCGCATGGCTTCGACCGACTCGCCGCGCGTGCCCCCAGCAGTCCCCACATCGGCGGCTCAGCCGAGCGCGGCCAGGGCCGCCGAGGGGGAGCGGCTCAGATCGGTCGGACTACCGGGGCTCACGCTCTCGGTCCGCTCGCGCTCCGGCGCCCGTGAGGGCTTGCCGCCCGCGTTGTACGTGCACGGTCTGGGCGGCTCCTCGCAGAACTGGTCGGCGCTGATGCCGCTGCTCGCGGACCTCGTCGACGGGGAGGCGGTCGACCTGCCCGGCTTCGGGGCGTCGCCGCCGCCGGACGACGGCAACTACTCGGTGACCGGGCACGCGCGCGCGGTCATCCGATATCTCGACTCGCAGAATCGTGGTCCCGTTCATCTCTTCGGCAATTCGCTGGGTGGCGCCGTCACCACGCGCGTGGCGGCGGCCCGCCCCGACCTCGTCCGGACGCTGACCCTGGTGTCGCCCGCGCTGCCCGAGATCCGGGTGCAGCGCACCGCCGTTCCCACCGGACTGCTCGCGATCCCGGGCGTGGCCGGGCTCTTCACACGGTTGACCCGGGACTGGACCCCGGAGCAGCGGGTGCGCGGCGTCATGGCGCTCTGTTACGGGGACCCGAACCGTGTCACCCCGGAGGGCTTCAGGTCCGCCGTCGACGAGATGGAACGGCGACTCCAGCTCCCGTACTTCTGGGACGCGATGGCCCGCTCCGCGCGCGGCGTCGTGAACGCGTACACGCTCGGCGGTCAGCACGGTCTGTGGCGGCAGGCCGAGCGAGTACTCGCGCCGACGCTGCTCGTCTACGGAGGGCGCGATCTGCTGGTCTCCTACCGGATGGCGGCGCGCGCGGCGCGCGCGTTCCGGGACTCGCGCCTTCTCACGCTCCCGGACGCGGGGCATGTGGCGATGATGGAGTACCCGACCACGGTCGCCACGGCGTTCCGTGAACTCCTGGCCGACACCGCCGCTGGCGCCGAGTTCGGCGCGCTGTACGCGGAGAGGGGCGCTGCCGCGAGCCGGACGCCGTCCTCGGATGCGTCCTCGCCGGGTGCGTCCTCACCGAGCGCGTCTTCCCCGAGCACCCCGTCTACGAGTACGTCTCCTACGAGTACGTCTCCTGCGAGTACGTCTCCTGCGAGTACGTCTCCTACGGGTACGTCTTCTACGAGCACACCTTCTACGAGTACGTCGAATCCGGAGAGCTGAGGCAGCCCGTGGGACGGCACAGTCGCCGCGGACCGGCGGACAACCGCGATACCACCAGCACGCCCCCCGCGTCCGACAAGCCCGCGCAGCCGGGGCCGGGCACCGGACGGAGGCGCAGGGCCGCAGCCCCGGACGCGCCGCCCGGGCGCGGGCACACGCCCGCCCACCCCGGCGACGCGCAGGTGAGGGGTGGTCACCCCGAGCAGTCGGAGACGGTCGCCCGGCCACCCGGTCACGGCTGGAGCCGGGGCCCGAACGTGGCCGGGCCGGTGCGCAACGCCACCCCGGGGCCGCAGGCGGCACCGCCCGTCGGGCCGGCCCGGGTGCCTGGCCAGCGGGCCCCGGGCTCCAGGCCGCCCCGCCAGGACTACCTGGACGCGTTCGACGCGCCCGCCGCCGATCCTTTCGGGCCGGTCACGGAGTGGAGCGCGGAGGCGGAGGGGCCACCGCACTCCCGCCCGCCGTACGGTGCCGCTGAGGCGGGGGCGGGCGACGGCGTCGACGGCCCTGACGGTGTCGGCGGCGGGAGTGGCGACGAGGACGAGCTTGGCGG
>NZ_JAPHNL010000046.1 GCF_026274175.1 Streptomyces beihaiensis | reverse complement strand
CGCTCGGCACGTGCCGAGCGCGGCCGCCCGCCAGGACTCGCGGGGGGGCTGCGCAGCGGCCATGCCCTGCGCCAGCGTCACCACGGCTCGCAGCCGGAGGTCGTCACCCACGTATCCAGACTAGGAACGACTCCGGCATTTCGGTGAATTCAGTACGCCCGACCTGGGGTATCGCCCCCGCGCGGGCCACCCGCAGCTCACCCCGGCACTCGCCCCGCCCCTCACTCCCCCGGCCACTGCGGCTTGCGCTTCTCGTTGAACGCGGCCACGCCCTCCGCCCGGTCCCCGGAGAAGGCCACGGACCGCCAGGCCGCGTCCTCCACCTCGAGCCCGGCCCTCAGGTCGAGCCCGTGGCCGAGGCGCAGCGCCCGCTTGGCGGCGCGCAGGCCCACCGGCGAGTTGCCCGCGATGCGCGCGGCGAGCGCCAGCGCCTCCGCGGTGTCGCCGCCCGCCTCCACCACCTGGTCCACGAGCCCCAGCTCGGCCGCCTCCTCGGCGCCGACCCGGCGGGCCGTGAAGATCAGCTCGGCGGCCCGCGCGGCCCCGACCCGGCGCGGCAGCAGCTGTGTGCCGCCGCCGCCCGGGATCACGCCGACCGACACCTCCGGAAGACCGACCACGGCACTCGCGTCGGCCACGATGAGATCGCAGGCCAGCGCCAGCTCGAAACCGCCGCCGAGGGCGAACCCGTGCACCGCCGCGATCGTCGGCATCGGCAGATCGAGCACACCGGTGTAGGCGGCGCGCGCCACCGGGCGCTGCCGCACGAGATCGGCGTCGGACAGGGAGTTGCGTTCCTTGAGGTCGGCGCCGACGCAGAAGGCCCGGTCGTTGCTGGAGGTGACCACGACGACCCGCACCTCCCGGTCGGCGGCGAGCGCCGCGCACGCGGCCGCGACAGAGCTCGCCATGCCGCTGGAGACGGCGTTCATCGCCTTGGGCCGGTCGAGCACCAGCTCGGCGACCGTCCCGCTCTCGTGGCGCCGTACGCCGACGAACTCCCCGAACCGCTGCTCGCCATCCATGTTTCACCCTTTCCGGTTAACGCCAGTTAACCGGAAAGGGTGTCAGGTCCGCCGGGTCAGCGTCCAGGGCTCCACGACGCCGAGTCCGCGTACGGGCCGCTGCCACATGGGTTGCAGCGCGAACCGGTAGGACGGGGGCTCCTCGCCCGCCTCCTCGGCCTTCTCCGCGGCCGCGGTGGCCTCGGCCTCCGACTCGGGCGCCTCGCCCGAGCGGATCAGCTCGGCGGCGAACGCCCCGTCGACCAGGACGGCGTCACGGGGCGCTATCGACGTCAGACGGCTCGCCAGGTTCACGGTCGTGCCGAAGACGTCACCCATGCGTGTGGTGACCGTGCCGAACGACATGCCGACGCGCAGCTCCGGCATGGTCTCGTCGTTGGCCATGGTCTCGATGAGCCGCAGCGCGATCTCGCCCGCGGTGCCCGCGTCGTCGGCGGCGTAGAGGACCTCGTCGCCCAGGGTCTTGATGAGCCGTCCGCCGTGCGCGGCGACCAGGTCGGCGGAGGTCGTCTCGAATGCCTCGACGAGTTCGCCGAGTTCCTCCTCCTCCATCCGGCGGGTCAGGCGGGTGAATCCGACCAGGTCGGCGAAGCCGACGGCGAGCCGCCGATCGACCATCTCCTCGTCGTCACCCGCCTGGACGACGCGCCCGGTGGCGGCGGCGAGCTGCCTGCGCCACACGTAGACGAGGAACTCCTCCAGCTCCGGCAGGAGCAGCTCCATCAGCGGGTACGTGACCTCGGTGCGGGTCATGCCGGGTTCCGGAGGCTCCGTCAGGCCCTCCAGGAACGAGTCGATCTGCCAGTCGGCGAGCCGCGCGGTGGTCTGGCCGGTGGACCGAGCGACCTGCACGGCCATGGCCTCGCTGAGCAGTCCCGCCTCGACCAGACCGGCAAGCCGGCGCAGCGCCAGCACGTCCGCCTCGGTCAGCGCCTTGGCCTGCCCGATGTCCGCGAAGCCCATGGCCCGCCAGAAGCGGGAGGCAAGTTCCATGGAGACGCCCGCGCTGCGGGCCGCCTGGAACGGGGTGTAGCGCCGCTCGGCGCCCAGGATGAGCTGTTCGAGCCGCAGGGCGAGGGGATCCGCCGGGTCCTGCTCGTCTCCTCCCTGAAGCTCCGGCTTCTCGGGGTCGGGTGGGGAGCCCGTACCGGAGCCCGAGTCGTCGACGGTCACGCCTGCTGCCCTTCCGATCTGCCGCGGTCAGGTATCGACCGGCCTCAACTCTACGGCAGCTGTGCGCCAGGTCACTCCGTTCGGAGCGGGTGGGCGGTGTTGCGGTCGGCCGGGGCGCCTGCCGGGCTGCCGCGTTCTGTCCGCGGCGCGGCCGCGGGCCGTCCGCGGCGGGCAGCGCCCACGCGGCGACGCCGCACAACGGCACGGCCCCGCGCCCCTTCCGGCTACGCGGGACGCAGGTGCACGATGTCCCCGGCACCGACGGCCTCCCGGCCTCCGGAGGGCAGTGCGATCACGAGCCGCCCGTCCGCGTCCAGGGCGACCGCCTTCCCGACCATCTCCCGGTCCCCCGGAAGCACCGCCCGCACCTCGCGCCCGAGGGTGGCGCAGCCCGCCGCGTAGGTCTCCTGGAGCCGGGACACGCCCGGGTCGCCCGCCGCCGCGCACCACTGCCGGTACCACCGCTCCAGCGAGCGCAGCACGGCCCGCAGCACCGGCTCCCGGTCAAGGAGCTTCGCCCCGGCGAGCGTCAGGGACCCGGCCGACGGCACGGGCAGTTCGTCCGCGCGCAGCGACACGTTGAGGCCGATGCCGATGACGACGCCGCCCGAGCCGGACGCCTCCGCGAGGATCCCTCCGGCCTTGCGCTCCTCGCCGTCGACCGTGACCAGCAGGTCGTTGGGCCACTTCAGGGCCGTGTCCACCCCGGCCGCCGACGACAGGGCGGTGGCGACGGCGACCCCGGTGAGCAGCGGCAGCCACCCCCACCGCTCCACCGGCACGCCGTGCTCGCCCGGCGTGAGCAGCACGGAGACGAAAAGACCCGAGCGCGGCGGCGCCGACCACTGCCGGTCCAGTCGCCCGCGCCCCGCGTCCTGCTCCTCGGCGACGAGCACGGCGCCCTCCGGCACGGCGCCGGACGCGGCGCGGGCCACGAGGTCGGTGTTGGTGGAGCCGGTGCGGTCGAGCACGTCGAGGGCGGTCCACAGGCTCCCGTCACGTACCAGGGCGCGGCGCAGGGCCGCCGCGTTGAGTGGGGGACGGTCGAGATCGGTCCACCGGCCCGGCCTCGGCTCACCGTTCCCGCTGAGCGGACTTCCAGATGCACCTGGTGGCGTTGTCATGCGACCCACTCTAGGTTTGACTTCTCCCCGCCCCGCGCGGAGAGCGGATTCCGGCCCCGGGCGCCGCGGTGCGCGGGCACGCGACCACGAGCGCGGCGTCACCCCTCCGGCGTGTCCCGCCGCGACACGGGGGTGGAAGACGCCGGACACGGCTCGTGCCGCTGAATCATGAAATCCGCTCGCCCGAAAGGCCGGGCTGTGTGGCGAACGCCGCACTGCCAAGCGGTATTCGCCCCACTACCCTACGAGCCAGTAGCCAAGTCGGCAGGTGCGCCGACAGGTAAGCAGCAGATTCCCCCGTCATCTCCGTGAGCAGCGTCGAACCAGGCAGGGAGCCGCGTCCCGATGTCCGAGTTGGAACAGATCGACATCCACACCACCGCAGGGAAGATCGAGGACCTGCGGCGCCGGATCGATGAGGCGACCCACGCCGGCTCGGCACGGGCGGTCGAGAAGCAGCATGCCAAGGGCAAGTTGACGGCGCGTGAGCGGATCGCGCTGCTCATGGACGAGGGCTCGTTCGTGGAGCTGGACGAGTTCGCCCGGCACCGCTCCACCGATTTCGGCCTGGACGCCAACAAGCCGTACGGCGACGGTGTCGTGACCGGGTACGGGACCGTGGACGGCCGTCCCGTCGCCGTCTTCTCGCAGGACTTCACGGTCTTCGGCGGCGCCCTCGGCGAGGTGTTCGGGCAGAAGATCATGAAGGTGATGGATTTCGCCCTCAAGACGGGCTGCCCGGTCATCGGCATCAACGACTCCGGCGGCGCCCGCATCCAGGAGGGCGTCATGGCCCTGGGCATGTACGGCGAGATCTTCCGCCGCAACACCCACGCCTCCGGCGTGATCCCGCAGATCAGCCTGGTCGTCGGGCCGTGCGCGGGCGGCGCGGTCTACTCCCCGGCGATCACCGACTTCACGGTCATGGTCGACCAGACGTCGCACATGTTCATCACGGGTCCCGACGTGATCAAGACGGTCACCGGCGAGGACGTCGGCTTCGAGGAGCTCGGCGGCGCCCGCACCCACAACTCGGCCTCCGGCGTCGCGCACCACATGGCGGGCGACGAGAAGGACGCGATCGAGTACGTCAAGCAGCTGCTCTCCTACCTGCCGTCGAACAACCTGAGCGAGCCGCCCGCCTTCCCCGAGGAGGCCGACCTCGCGGTCACCGACGAGGACCGTGAGCTGGACACGATCGTCCCGGACAGCGCGAACCAGCCGTACGACATGCACGCGATCATCGAGCATGTCCTGGACGACGGTGAGTTCTTCGAGACGCAGTCGCTGTTCGCGCCGAACATCGTGACCGGCTTCGGGCGGGTCGAGGGCCACCCGGTGGGCATCGTCGCCAACCAGCCGATGCAGTTCGCGGGCTGCCTCGACATCGACGCCTCCGAGAAGGCCGCCCGTTTCGTGCGCACCTGCGACGCGTTCAACGTTCCCGTCCTGACCTTCGTCGACGTCCCCGGCTTCCTGCCGGGCGTCGAGCAGGAGCACACCGGCATCATCCGGCGCGGCGCCAAGCTGATCTACGCGTACGCGGAGGCCACGGTCCCGCTGATCACGGTCATCACCCGCAAGGCGTTCGGCGGCGCCTACGACGTGATGGGCTCCAAGCACCTGGGCGCCGACCTCAACCTGGCCTGGCCGACCGCCCAGATCGCCGTCATGGGCGCCCAGGGCGCCGTCAACATCCTGCACCGCCGCACCATCGCCGAGGCCGGTGACGACGTGGAGGCGGTCCGCGGGCGGCTCATCCAGGAGTACGAGGACACCCTGCTCAACCCGTACACGGCGGCCGAACGCGGCTACATCGACGCGGTGATCCTTCCGTCGGACACCCGTTCGCACATCGTGCGGGGCCTGCGCCAGCTGCGTACGAAGCGGGAGAACCTGCCCCCGAAGAAGCACGGCAACATCCCCCTGTAGGCCCCGCGGACCCCGGGAGCACGTATGAACATCAAGGTCGTACGGGGAAACCCGACACCCGAGGAGCTGGCCGCCGCACTGGCGGTGGTCAGGGCCCGCGCCGCGGCGGCGCCTCAGCCCCCGGCCGCGGCGGCGCACCACGCCGCGTGGTCCGACCCGGCCCGCATCGCCCGGCACCGCCTGCCGGCTCCGGGCCCGACGAGCTGGTCGCGCACGTACTGGCCGTCGTGAGCGTGCGGGGCCCGGCGGGGAATTAGTACCTACGCGTGTGGCGCCTGAGTACGCGTACTCAGGCGCCACACGCGCGTGCGTCGCAGTATCGGTGTGTGCTGTGGTCAGATCCGGACGACGAGCCCCCCGAGGAGCTGCGCGAAACGCAGGCGATGCTGCGCCGCGCGGGCGTCCTGGTGGCCCTGGCCATGTTCGTGGTGATGCTGCTGCTCGGTCTGCGCTGAGCGGGGCGTGCGCGCGCGGAGCCGTGTGACCGCACCTATACGCTGAGCCTCATGACCGCACCGCGCCGCCTGATTCTCGCGTCCAAGTCCCCTGCCCGTCTGGGCCTGCTGAGGCAGGCCGGGTTCGCGCCGGAGGTGATCGTCAGCGGCGTCGACGAGGACGCCGTCAAGGCTCCCACGCCCGCCGAACTCGCCCTCGCCCTCGCCGAGGCCAAGGCATCCGTGGTGGCGGCGAGGCCGGAGGCGCACGGCGCCGTCGTGATCGGCTGCGACTCGGTGCTCGACCTGGACGGCCGGGCGCTCGGCAAGCCCGCCGACGCCGAGGAGGCCACCGCCCGCTGGAAGGCGATGCGCGGCCGCGCGGGCACCCTGCAGACCGGCCACTGCGTCTACGACACGCTCTCGGGCCGCTACGCCTCGGGCACCGCCTCCACGGTCGTCCGCTTCGGCGAACCCAGCGACGAGGAGATCGCCGCGTACGTGGCGACGGGCGAACCGCTGTACGTGGCGGGCGCGTTCACGCTCGACGGCCGCTCGGCCCCGTTCATCGACGGCATCGACGGCGACCACGGCAACGTGATCGGCCTGTCGCTGCCGCTGCTGCGCCGCCTGCTGGCGGAGCTGGGAGTGGGCATCACCCAGCTGTGGGCTCCGGCGAACTAGCGGGCCCGGTGGGCCCGGTGGGCCCGGTGGCGGCGCCCCCGTCGTCCTGTGCGCCGTCGGTGCCGCCGCCCGCCTTCTCGTACGCCACCAGGGTGAGCACGATCAGGGCGAGTACGACCATCATGAAGACGAACGCGAGCCAGCCCACCAGGCTGATGGCGAACGCGCCGAGCAGCCCGTGCACGACGGCCGCGCTGATCAGCACGATGCGGCCGATGCCGCCCGGCGCGCGGTCGGTGATCGCCGTGCGCAGCAGGACCAGCCCGCACAGCACGAGGTAGAGCCCGAACACGCCGCCCGCGATCCAGGAGCCGACGGACATCGCCCGCGGGTCGAGCCCGGCCAGGGACATCTCCTGCTTGTCGACGACCAGGCCCAGGAACCAGTTCAGGAGCACGATCCCGAACGCCTCCACGAAGAGCACGATCGCGGCCAACCACGCCACCGGTCTGCGCGCCACCGGTCCCACCCACTTTCCCCGCCTGCGTCGCGGCGACTGCTGTTACCCGTAGTACGTGCCGTACAGCGCGAACGCTACTAACGGGTAAACCGACGGACAAGGGTTCCGGCGAAGGCAAAGAATCATTGGGCCATTCGTAGGGACTCCACAAAGAATGCCGCCGGTCCGGTGGGCCGCCTCACAGAGACCTCCGCCACATGGGCGGGCTAGGGTTGCCCGGAGGGATCCTGCGCGGCCAGCCACGACAAGGGGTTTAGCAGCTCTACCGAACCTCGAATCACACTCTGTGTGGGCAAGCTCACCATTGGGGACGGGTCGTACGCCCGTGTCGGCAGTCCCTAAACTCGGCTTGTTTCAAGGAGGGAGCCATCGTGCGCAAGGTGCTCATCGCCAACCGTGGCGAAATCGCTGTCCGCGTGGCCCGGGCGTGCCGGGACGCCGGGATCGCGAGCGTTGCCGTCTATGCCGACCCGGACCGGGACGCTCTGCACGTCCGCGCGGCCGACGAGGCCTTCGCCCTTGGCGGGGACACCCCGGCCACCAGTTATCTGGACATCGCGAAGGTACTGCAGGCGGCCAAGGACGCGGGCGCGGACGCCGTCCACCCCGGCTACGGATTCCTGTCGGAGAACGCGGAGTTCGCCCAGGCGGTCCTGGACGCCGGTCTGACCTGGATCGGCCCGCCGCCGCACGCGATCCGCGACCTCGGCGACAAGGTGGCGGCCCGTCACATCGCCCAGCGGGCGGGTGCCCCGCTGGTCGCGGGTACCCCGGACCCGGTCTCGGGCGCCGACGAGGTCGTGGCGTTCGCCGAGGAGCACGGCCTGCCGATCGCGATCAAGGCCGCGTTCGGCGGCGGCGGGCGCGGCCTGAAGGTCGCCCGGACGCTGGAGGAGATCCCCGAGCTGTACGACTCGGCGGTGCGCGAGGCGGTCGCCGCGTTCGGGCGCGGCGAGTGCTTCGTGGAGCGCTACCTGGACAAGCCCCGGCACGTGGAGACGCAGTGCCTGGCCGACCAGCACGGCAACGTGGTGGTCGTCTCCACCCGTGACTGCTCGCTCCAGCGCCGCCACCAGAAGCTGGTGGAGGAGGCCCCCGCGCCGTTCCTGTCGGACGCGCAGGTCGAGCAGCTGTACTCGGCGTCGAAGGCGATCTTGAAGGAAGCCGGTTACGTCGGCGCGGGCACGGTCGAGTTCCTGGTCGGCGCGGACGGCACGATCTCCTTCCTGGAGGTCAACACGCGCCTTCAGGTCGAGCACCCGGTCACCGAGGAGGTCGCCGGGATCGACCTGGTCCGCGAGATGTTCCGCGTCGCCGACGGCGAGGAACTCGGCTACGGCGACCCGGTGCTGCGCGGTCATTCCTTCGAGTTCCGCATCAACGGCGAGGACCCGGGCCGCAACTTCCTGCCCGCCCCCGGCACGGTGACGAAGTTCGACCCGCCGGCCGGCCCCGGTGTCCGCCTGGACGCGGGCGTGGAGTCCGGTTCGGTGATCGGCCCGGCGTGGGACTCGCTGCTCGCCAAGCTCATCGTGACGGGCCGTACGCGCAAGGAGGCCCTTGAGCGGGCCGGGCGCGCGCTCGCGGAGTTCGACGTGGAGGGCATGGCCACGGCCATCCCCTTCCACCGCAAGGTCGTGGCCGACCCGGCGTTCGCGCCCGAACTGACCGGCAGCGACGAGCCGTTCACGGTGTTCACGCGGTGGATCGAGACCGAGTTCGTCAACGACATCCCGCCGTTCGCGGCCCCCGCCGAGGCCGGCGAGGAGGACGAGACGGGCCGCGAGACGGTCGTCGTCGAGGTCGGCGGCAAGCGCCTGGAGGTCTCGCTCCCGTCCTCGCTCGGCATGTCGCTGGCCCGTACGGGCCTGGCGGCCGGCGCCAAGCCCAAGCGCCGCGCGGCGAAGAAGTCGGGCCCGGCCGTCTCCGGTGACACGCTGGCCTCGCCGATGCAGGGCACCCTCGTCAAGGTCGCCGTGGAGGAGGGCCAGGAGGTCAAGGAGGGCGACCTGGTCGTCGTCCTGGAGGCCATGAAGATGGAACAGCCCATCAACGCGCACAAGTCCGGCACCATCAAGGGCCTGACCGCGCAGATCGGCGCGTCCCTCACGTCCGGCGCCGCGATCTGCGAGATCAAGGACTGACGGCAGACAGCAGGCGCAGGCCAGTAAGGCGCAGGTGCGCGGGCGCCCGCCGGACCGGACGACGGCCCGGCGGGCGCCCTGCGTTGTGTGCACGGTGCGAGGAGGTCCCGATGACGACCGACGGACGGCCCAAGCGGGCCGACGCGCGGCGCAACTACGAGCGGCTGCTGGCTCAGGCGCGGCGTGCCTTCGCCGAGCACGGGAGCGACGCGTCGCTTGAGGACATCGCGCGCGGCGCCGGCGTCGGCATCGGCACGCTGTACCGGCACTTTCCCAACCGGCACACCCTGCTGAGCGCGGTGTTCGAGGAGGCGGTGAGCGATCTGCTCGCCCGCTCCCGCGCGCTGCTCGACGCGGAGCAGCCGTGCGCGGCGCTCGTGACGTGGCTGCGCGAGGTCATCACGCATGCCGGTGAGTACCGGGGGCTGTCCCGGGCCCTCATGTCGGCGTCGCAGGACGCGAGTTCGGCGTTGGCCCGGTGCAGTGGTCCGATGCGGGAGGCCGGGCAGGCGCTGCTGGCTCGGGCGCAGCACGCGGGGGCGGTGCGGGCGGACGTCTCGATCGCCGATCTGTTGCAGTTGACCAACGCGATCGCCCTGGCCGCGGAGGAAACCCCCTCGGACCCCGCCTTGGCGGACCGTCTGCTACGCCTGACGCTGCGCGGCATCACGGCGACGGGACACGGCGCCCCGTCCGACTGACGCCGCACCGTGGGCGGCGGCGAAGCCCGAGCCCGTCAGGGGCGCGGGGAACCGCGCGAGAACCCACCAGCGGCGCGCACACCCGCGGACGAGACCCCGGGCCCCACGGCGCCGAGGGGCACGGCCCGGACGCGGACACGGACGCCTACCGCCGCCGAAGATCCGCCACCCGCGCCGACGTCCGCTCCGGCGCCGCCTGGTCCAGCGGGGGCGCGCCGCGCAGCGGATGCCCGTTTCCGGAGAGCTGGCGCCGGGGCGCCGGAACCGGCACGTCCCGGCGCGAGGACGCACGCCCCTGCGTGGACGCGGCCCCGGCTCCCGTCGGCTCCGGGACACCGTTGCCCGCTCCGCCGCTCCCCCGGGAGGGACTCGCTCCCGCCACCGCGATCTGCACGCCCTGATCGGCCAGCGCCTGCAACTCCGTGGCGGCACGGTCGTCGTGCGCGGGCGGCTCGTCCGTGACAAGTCGCGTGATCACGTCCGTCGGTACGGTCTGGAACATCGTGTCCGTCCCGAGCTTGGAATGATCGGCGAGCACCACGACCTCCGCCGCGGCCTGCACGAGCGCCCGGTCGACCGAGGCCGACAGCATGTTGGACGTGGACAGGCCCCGCTCGGCCGTCAGGCCGCTCCCGCTGAGGAAGGCGCGGGTCACCCGCAGCCCTTGCAGGGACTGTTCGGCCCCGCTGCCCACGAGCGCGTAGTTGGACCCCCGCAGGGTGCCACCGGTCATGACGACCTCGACACGGTTGGCGTGGGCGAGCGCCTGGGCGACCAGGAGGGAGTTGGTGACGACGGTGAGTCCCGGCACGCGCGCGAGCCGTCGGGCCAGCTCCTGCGTGGTCGTACCGGCGCCCACCACGATCGCCTCGCCTTCTTCGACGAGGCCCGCGGCGAGGTCGGCGATGGCCGTCTTCTCCGCGGTCGCGAGATGTGACTTCTGCGGAAAGCCGGACTCCCGCGTGAATCCGCCCGGCAGTACCGCACCGCCGTGCCGGCGGTCGAGGAGTCCTTCTGCCTCCAGCGCGCGCACGTCCCGCCGTACGGTCACTTCGGAGGTCTGGACGACGCGGGCGAGCTCCCGGAGCGACACCGCTCCGTTGGCCCGCACCATTTCGAGGATCAATTGACGACGTTCTGCAGCGAACACGAAACTGACAGTAACCCCAACGACCGTCTGCTTTCAGCAGTTTGCGCCGGATTACAGATTCTGTTCGCACAACAGCCCTGGAAGTGGTATAGGCGCGACAGGAACGTCCACCTGCCGCGCCCCCGCCCTTCGCGGGTGCCACAACTCACCGTGACCAGCGAGGAGTTGGACCGAGCGCCAGAAGCCGGTCAGCTCTCCCCGGCCGCCTTGCGCGCGTGCAGCTGCCGCGCGACCTCCGCGATCGACCCCGAAAGCGACGGGTACACGGTGAAGGTGTTCGCGATCTGTTCGACCGTAAGATTGTTGTCGACCGCGATCGAAATCGGGTGGATCAGTTCCGAGGCGCGCGGCGCGACGACCACGCCGCCGACCACGATCCCGGTGCCCGGACGGCAGAAGAGCTTGACGAAGCCGTCCCGGATGCCCTGCATCTTGGCGCGCGGGTTGCGCAGCAGCGGCAGCTTCACCACGCGCGCGTCGATCCGGCCCGAGTCGACGTCGGCCTGGGTGTAGCCGACGGTGGCGATCTCCGGGTCGGTGAAGACGTTGGACGAGACCGTCTTGAGGTTCAGCGGGGTGACGGCGTCGCCGAGGAAGTGGTACATCGCGATGCGGCCCTGCATCGCCGCGACCGACGCGAGGGCGAAGACACCGGTCACGTCACCGGCCGCGTAGACACCGGGGGCGGTGGTCCGGCTGACCTTGTCGGTCCAGATGTGCCCGGACTCCTTGACCTTGACCCCGGCCTCCTCCAGGCCGAGCCCCGCGCTGTTGGGGACGGCTCCGACCGCCATCAGGCAGTGCGTGCCGGAGATGACCCGGCCGTCGGAGAGCGTGACCTCGACCCGGTCGCCCACGCGCTTGGCGGAGGCGGCGCGCGAGCGCGCCATGACGTTCATGCCGCGGCGCCGGAACACGTCCTCGAGGACGGCGGCGGCGTCCGGGTCCTCGCCCGGCAGCACGCGGTCGCGGGACGAGACGAGGGTGACCTTGGAGCCGAGGGCCTTGTAGGCGCCCGCGAACTCGGCGCCGGTGACACCGGAACCGACCACGATCAGCTCTTCGGGCAGCTCGTCGAGGTCGTAGACCTGCGTCCAGGTGAGGATGCGCTCGCCGTCGGGCTGGGCGTCGGGCAGTTCGCGCGGGTGGCCGCCGGTGGCGATGAGCACGGCGTCCGCGACGAGCGTCTCCTCGGTGCCGTCGGCGGCGCTGACGATCACCTTGCGGGAGCCGTCGAGCGCCTGCTGCCCGTCGAGGCGGCCGCGGCCGCGCAGCACGCGTGCGCCCGCGCGCGTGACGGAGGCGGTGATGTCGTGCGACTGGGCGAGCGCGAGCCGCTTCACACGGCGGTTGACCTTGCCGAGGTCGACGCCGACGACACGGGCAGGCTTCTGCGGGTCCGGGGTCTCGTCCTCGACGATGATCCCCAGCTCCTCGTAGGAGGAGTCGAAGGTGGTCATCACCTCTGCCGTGGCGATCAGGGTCTTCGACGGCACGCAGTCGGTGAGCACCGACGCGCCGCCCAGACCGTCGCAGTCGACGACGGTCACCTCCGCGCCGAGCGAGGCGGCCACCAGTGCCGCCTCGTATCCGCCAGGTCCGCCGCCGATGATCACGATCCGAGTCACGTACCCCATTGTCCCGCACCCATCAAGCGGATGCCGAACCGGGGCCCGCCGCGGCCCGCCTCCCCCGGCCCGCCCCTCCCGGCCCGACCGGCGTCCGCACACCCGCACGAGGGACAGCTCTCATTACTCGCGAGACACATGGGCCCCTGTCGTACCCTCGATTCCATGTCGCTCTACGCCGCGTACGCCGGCAACCTCGACGCGCGGCTGATGACCCGCCGCGCCCCGCACTCGCCGCTGCGCGCGACCGGCTGGCTCAACGGCTGGCGGCTGACCTTCGGGGGCGAGCACATGGGCTGGGAGGGCGCCCTCGCCACGATCGTCGAGGCGCCGCGCTCGCAGGTCTTCGTCGCGCTGTACGACATCGCGCCCATGGACGAGGACTCCATGGACCGCTGGGAGGGCGTCGGCCTCGACATATACCGGCGCATGCGCGTCCGCGTGGACACACTGGACGGCGCGGAACCCGCGTGGGTGTACGTATTGAACGGCTACGAGGGCGGCCTGCCCTCCGCCCGCTACCTGGGCGAGATCGCGGACGCGGCGGAGTCGGCGGGCGCCCCGCACGACTATGTGATGGAACTGCGCAAGCGCCCCTGTTAGCCGCTCGGCGGACCCCTGTCGGCGGCGCGGCGGGCTTCCGGGCACGCGGGTTCGTGGGAAACGACAAGACAACGATCGCATTCCCGTGAGCCTCATCATCTACGCGCGTAGGCGATGACCCGCTACCCTCAACCGCGTGAACGCATCTGTTACTCCGGACAACCTCCAGGGCGACCCTTACGCCGCCGCCGACGCCGCCGCCGCGCGCCTGCGCGAGCTCACCGGTGCCGAGACCCACGACGTCGCCCTCGTGATGGGCTCCGGCTGGGCTCCGGCCGCCGAGGCGCTCGGCGCACCCGCCGCCGAGTTCCCCTTCACCGAGCTGCCGGGCTTCACCGGCGCCGCGGTCGCGGGCCACGGCGGCAAGGTCCGCTCGTACCAGGTCGGCGACAAGCGCGCCCTGGTCTTCCTGGGCCGTACCCACTACTACGAGGGCCGTGGTGTGGCCGCCGTCGCGCACGGCGTGCGCACCGCCGCCGCGGCGGGCGCCAAGACCGTCGTGCTGACCAACGGCTGCGGCGGCCTGCGCGAGGGCATGCGCCCCGGCCAGCCGGTCCTCATCAGCGACCACATCAACCTGACCGCCACCTCGCCGATCGTCGGCGCCAACTTCGTCGACCTGACCGACCTGTACTCGCCGCGGCTTCGCGCGCTGTGCCAGGAGATCGACCCGAGCCTGGAAGAGGGCGTCTACGCCCAGTTCCCCGGCCCGCACTACGAGACGCCCGCCGAGGTCCGCATGGCCGGCGTCCTCGGCGCCGACCTGGTCGGCATGTCCACCGTTCTGGAGGCGATCGCCGCGCGTGAGGCGGGCGCCGAGGTCCTGGGCATCTCCCTGGTGACGAACCTGGCCGCGGGCCTGTCCGGCGAGCCGCTCAACCACGAGGAAGTGCTCCAGGCCGGCCGCGACTCGGCCGCCCGCATGGGTGAGCTGCTGACGCGCGTCCTCGCGAAGATCTGAGCCACCCGAGAGCCCGAGAGCCCGAGAATCCGAGCCGCCCGAAAGCCCCGAAGAAGGAATGCGAACCGTGACCGTTGAAGGCAGCAGCAGCGAACTGCTCGACCGGGCGAGGACCTGGCTGGCCGAGGACCCCGACCCGGAGACCCGCGACGAGCTGGCGAAGCTGGTCGACGGCGGGGACCTCCGGGCGCTGGGCGAGCGTTTCTCGGGCACCTTGCAGTTCGGCACGGCCGGCCTGCGCGGCGAGCTGGGCGCGGGCCCGATGCGGATGAACCGCGCGGTGGTCATCCGCGCCGCGGCGGGCCTGGCCGCGTACCTGAAGGCCAAGGGGCAGACGCACGGCCCGGTGGTCATCGGCTACGACGCGCGCCACAAGTCGGCGGACTTCGCGCGCGACACGGCCGCGGTGATGGTGGGCGCCGGGCTGCGCGCGGCGCTCCTGCCCCGCCCGCTGCCCACGCCCGTCCTGGCCTTCGCCGTACGGCACCTGGGCGCGGTCGCGGGCGTGGAGGTCACGGCCTCGCACAACCCGCCGCGCGACAACGGCTACAAGGTCTACCTCGGCGACGGCTCACAGATCGTGCCGCCCGCCGACGCGGAGATCGCCGCGGAGATCGACGCGGTCGCCTCGCTGCACGACGTGCCTCGCCCGGAGGCGGGCTGGGACGTCCTGGGCGACGAGGTCCTGGATGCCTATCTGGCGCGCACGGACGCGGTCCTGGCCCCCGGGTCGGCCCGCACGGCCCGCACGGTCCACACGGCGATGCACGGCGTCGGCACCGAGACGCTCCGGGCCGCCTTCGCCCGCGCGGGCTTCCCCGAGCCCGTCCTCGTACGCGAGCAGGCGGAGCCGGACCCCGACTTCCCGACGGTCGCCTTCCCCAACCCGGAGGAGCCGGGCGCGATGGACCTGTCGTTCGCGACGGCCCGCGCCCAGACACCGGCCCCCGATCTGATCATCGCCAACGACCCGGACGCGGACCGCTGCGCGGTGGCCGTGCCGGACGCGTCCGCGGACGGCGGCTGGCGGATGCTGCGCGGCGACGAGGTGGGCGCGCTGCTCGCCGCGCACCTGGTCGGGCGCGGCGCGACCGGCACGTTCGCCGAGTCGATCGTGTCGTCGTCGCTGCTCGGCCGCATCACGCGGGCGGCGGGTCTGCCGTACGAGGAGACGCTGACCGGCTTCAAGTGGATCGCGCGTGTGCCGGGCCTGCGCTACGGCTACGAGGAGGCGCTCGGCTACTGCGTCGACCCGGAGGGCGTACGCGACAAGGACGGCATCACGGCGGCGCTGCTGGTGACCGAGCTGGCGAGCGAGCTCAAGGAGCGGGGCCGCACCCTCCTGGACGCCCTGGACGACCTGGCGCTGGCCCACGGCCTGCACGCCACGGACCAGCTGAGCGTGCGGGTGGACGACCTGTCGGTCATCGCCGCGGCGATGCGCAGGCTCCGCGACCAGCCTCCGGCGGCGCTCGCCGGGCTCGCGGTGACCCGCGCGGAGGACCTCTCGGCGGGGGCGGGCGGTCTGCCGCCGACGGACGGCCTGCGCTACACCCTCGACGGCGCCCGCGTCGTGGTCCGCCCCTCCGGCACCGAGCCCAAGCTCAAGTGCTACCTGGAGGTCGTGGTGCCGGTGCGCGACCGGGAGGCGCTGGACGCCGCGCGCGCGGAGGCGGCACGGCGCCTGGAGGCGATCAGGACGGATCTGGCGGCGGCAGCGGGTATCTAGGGCGCGTTTCGAAAGTCCCGTCTGCCCGGCGACGCCGGGCCCGCCCTTCGGGC
This sequence comes from Streptomyces beihaiensis, assembly GCF_026274175.1. Classification (GTDB taxonomy): domain Bacteria; phylum Actinomycetota; class Actinomycetes; order Streptomycetales; family Streptomycetaceae; genus Streptomyces; species Streptomyces beihaiensis. The sequence goes on along the minus strand of NZ_JAPHNL010000046.1, from coordinate 59,441 downwards.
GGACGACGCCACTTTCGAAGCACGCCCTAGCGGCAGCGGGGCGCCAGGGGCGTGCGGGAGCGTCCCGGGGCGGCGGGTGCCGTGCGGCGGACGTCCGACCGCGCTGCACGGCGCTCAGGCTCACATCCTCACTCGTACGAGTGGTACTTGCGGTTCGATTGACGGAACGTCGAGCGACAACGGCGGGGCGTGACGGGAACGTTGCCCCCGCCCACCCGCCCGTTCCCCGCATCCGCAGGAGCCGCCGACGTGCCTCCGACCGCCACCGAGGCCCCTCTCCTCCCCCCGGCCCGGCGCCACCGCCCCGGCGGTTCGGCGCCCGCCCCCGCCGCCGGACTGCGCCGCCGCCTCGCCCGGTCGCTGCGCGGCGCGGCCCCCGCCCTTCTCGCGTACGGGTCCGTGCGCGCCTTCTCGCTGCTCGTACTCGCCGTCTGGGCGCACCGCAAGGGCCACGGCGTGTGGCCCACGCTCGCCACGCAGTGGGACGCCAAGTGGTACCTGGGCATCGCCGACCACGGCTACGCCGTCAGCTCGGCGCACGACTTCCACAACCTCGCGTTCTTCCCGCTCTACCCGGTCCTCGTGAAGGCGGTCGCCGCGGTGACCCCGGGGTCGCGGGCGAGCGTGGGGCTCGTCGTCGCGGGGGTGAGCTCGTTCGTCGCCGCCTGGGGGATCTTCGCGGTCGGCGAGCGGCTGCACGGCCGCCGCGCGGGCGTGCTGCTGGCGTTCCTGTGGGCGTGCCTTCCGGTCGGGATCGTGCAGTGGATGGGTTACACCGAGTCGCTGTTCACGGCGTGCGCGGCCTGGTCGCTGTACGCGGTGCTCACGGGCCGGTGGGTGTCGGCGGGTGCCCTCTCGGTGCTCGCGGGACTGACCCGTCCGACGGGCATCGCGCTCGCGGCGGCGGTGAGCCTGAGCGCGCTGCCGGCGCTGCGCTCGGGCCTCCGGTGGCGGCCGGCGGCGGGCGCGCTGTTCGCCCCGCTGGGCTGGCTGGCGTTCGTGGGCTGGGCGGGCCACCGGATCGGCCGGTGGGACGGCTACTTCGAGGTGCAGCGGCGACTGTGGAAGAACCAGTGGGACGGCGGCCTGGAGACGCTGCGCCGGATGCGCGAGTACCTCGCGTACGACTCGGTGCCCGATCTCTTCCTGGTGTGCGTGTCGGTCACGCTGATCGTGGCGGTGGTGCTCTTCGCGATCTGCGTGTGGGACCGCCAGCCGCTGCCGCTGCTGGTCTTCAGCGGGGCGCTGCTCACGATCGTCCTCGGCAGCGGCGGCGTCTACTTCCCCCGCGCCCGCTTCCTGGTCCCCGCGTTCCCGCTGCTGCTGCCGATCGCCCTGGCGATGGCGCGGGCGGCGTCCCGAAGGGCGCTGGTGCTCGGGGTCGCGGGGGCGGTGGTGACGGGGGCGTACGGGGGTGCGTACATGTTGCTGGTGTACACGGGTGCGCCCTGAGCGGACGGGGTGCCCTGAGAGGCAAGGGGCGCGGGGGGCGGCGGCCTGAGGGGGCGGGCGGCCTGCGCTCCTCGGGCCGCGGCTGACCACGGTGCCGCCGGTGTCAGCCGGTCAGGCCGAGGATCAGGAGCAGCACGGCTCCGGCGACGGCCGGGGCGATGATCTCGTACGCCCAGCGGACCGACGGCTCACCCTGCGCCGTCTCGGCCTGCGCCCGCTTCTCCCACAGCTCGCGCAGCTCGTCCATGGCCCGGTCGGCGGTGGCGCGCTGGTCCGCCCCCGACTGGGCGGCACCGCCCGTCTTCATGGCCTCCGTCTGGGCACGCAGGCTGCGACGCTGGGCCCTGCGGCGACCGCGCAGCGAGACGGGGACGGACCAGAGCTGGTACTTGGTTCCCGACTGGTCGAAGACCTCGTTGGAGTAGCCGGAGCGGAAGTTCGCTACGGCGCCCCAGGGCAGGGTGATGACGCGGAACGGGTTGCGTACGCGCAGGCGGTCGTCGTTGCCGAAGACGGCCGGGCGGATGGTGAACGCCACGACGAGCGGCACGCCGAGGAGCAGTCCCGCCAGGGCCATCCACGGAGTGCGGCCCACGCCACGAACCACGGCGTCGAAGCCGAGCCAGGCGCCGAGCGCGAGCAGGAAGACGCCGCCCGCGATGCCTGCGGGTGACCGGTAGGTGCGGTCGGGCGAAGTGGTGGGGCTCGTCATGGGCCCGATTGTGCCTGACGCTGCGCAGGCTTGAGCAGTGTGGGGCCCGGCCCCGTGGGCGGGCTCCTCGCGGGTGGGGTGCCGTGTGCGGGATTCGGCGCGTTCCTGGGGGGAGCCTGCCGGGGCGGTGCGGGTGGCCTGCTCCGCCTCTGTGGCGGCCATCGGCCCGTGCGATTGCTCACGCTGTTGCCTGGGCCCTGGAGGTGTCCACCGGGGGAGGCGGGGGCGACTGTCTCCATGGCGGCCGCCGGGCGCCTGTGGTTACTCGCGCCGCTCCCCGCGCCCCCGAAGAAGCCCACCCAGGGGCGACTGCCTCCACAGCGGCCACCGGCCTCCTGCGGCTCGTCGCGCAGTTCCCCGCGCCCCTCAAAGCGGCCACCGGAAGGCGGCAACGACTGTCTCCACGGCAACCACCCGCCCCCCTGCGGCTGCTCGCGCCGCTCCCCACGCCCCCGGCCCCCGGCCCCCGCCCAGACGCCCACCCAGGGGAAGCGCCTGTGTCCGCGGGGACCGCTTGCCGCCCGTTGCCACCCGCGCCGTTCCCCGCGCCGCCGAAGGCGCCCGCCGACGTCACGGGACCCGCCGCACCGCCTCGCGCCGCTCGCGCGCTCAGTCGTGCGCTCGTCTCGCACGGCAGCGCCTGGTGGGAGGGCCTGTACAGCCGCTACGCGCGTAGATATGCTCAGCTCGTGAGCATGCCCACTGCACCCGCAACCGCCAAAGAACACGCGCTGGCCGATGCCGTCGCCTCCGAGGCCACTCTGCGCCGATTCCTCCAGGGACTGCCTGGTGTCGACGCCGTGGGCCTGGAGGCCAGGGCCGCCGCGCTCGGGACCCGGTCGATCAAGACCACGGCCAAGGCGTACGCCATCGATCTGGCCATCTCGATGATCGACCTGACGACCCTGGAGGGTGCCGACACCCCAGGCAAGGTCCGGGCACTCGGCGCCAAGGCCGTCAACCCGGATCCGACCGACCGGAGCACGCCCCGGACCGCCGCCGTCTGCGTGTATCCGGACATGGTGGCCACCGCGAAGGCCGCCGTCGCCGGGACGGACGTCAAGGTCGCCTCCGTCGCCACCGCCTTCCCGGCCGGGCGCGCCGCCCTCGACGTCAAGCTCGGGGACGTGCGCGAGGCCGTCGCCGCCGGGGCCGACGAGATCGACATGGTCATCGACCGAGGCGCCTTCCTCGCCGGTCACCACATGAAGGTCTACGAGGAGATCCGGGCCGTGAAGGAGGCGTCCGGCTCCGCGCGGCTCAAGGTCATCTTCGAGACCGGGGAGCTGTCGACGTACGACAACATCCGGCGCGCCAGCTGGATCGGCATGCTCGCCGGGGCCGACTTCATCAAGACCTCCACCGGGAAGGTGGGGGTCAACGCGACCCCCGCCAACACCCTGTTGATGCTCGAAGCAGTGCGCGACTTCCGCGCCGCCACCGGCGTCCAGGTCGGCGTCAAGCCCGCCGGAGGCATCCGCACATCGAAGGACGCCATCAAGTTCCTGGTTCTCGTGAACGAGACCGTGGGCGAGGACTGGCTCGACAACCACTGGTTCCGGTTCGGCGCCTCCAGCCTCCTCAACGATCTGCTGATGCAGCGTCAGAAGCTGGCCACCGGCCGCTACTCCGGTCCCGACTACGTGACGGTGGACTGATCACCCATGGCATCTGTGTTTGAGTACGCGCCCGCGCCCGAGTCGCGTGCGGTCGTCGACATCGCTCCGAACTACGGGCTGTTCATCGACGGCGAGTTCGTCGACGCCGCCGACGGGAAGGTCTTCAAGACCGTCTCCCCCGCCACCGAGGAGGTTCTCTCCGAGGTCGCCCAGGCCGGTGAGGCCGACGTCGAGCGTGCCGTGAGGGCCGCCCGCAAGGCGTTCGAGAAGTGGTCCGCCCTTCCCGGCGCCGAGCGCGGCAAGTACCTGTTCCGCATCGCCCGCATCATCCAGGAACGCTCCCGCGAGCTCGCCGTGCTCGAGACGCTCGACAACGGCAAGCCGATCAAGGAGACGCGCGACGCGGACCTCCCGCTCGTCGCCGCGCACTTCTTCTACTACGCCGGGTGGGCCGACAAGCTGGACCACGCGGGGTTCGGGCCGGGCCCGAAGGCGCTGGGGGTCGCCGGGCAGGTCATTCCCTGGAACTTCCCGCTCCTCATGCTCGCCTGGAAGATCGCCCCGGCGCTCGCCACCGGCAACACCGTCGTCCTCAAGCCCGCCGAGACGACCCCGCTGTCCGCGCTCTTCTTCGCGGACATCTGCCGCCAGGCCGGACTGCCCAAGGGCGTCGTCAACATCCTTCCCGGGTACGGGGACGCGGGCGCGGCCCTCGTCGCCCACCCCGACGTCGACAAGGTCGCCTTCACCGGCTCCACCGCCGTCGGCAAGGAGATCGCCCGGACCGTCGCCGGTACGGACAAGAAGCTCACCCTGGAGCTGGGGGGCAAGGGCGCCAACATCGTCTTCGACGATGCTCCCGTCGATCAGGCCGTGGAAGGGATCGTCACCGGGATCTTCTTCAACCAGGGGCAGGTCTGCTGCGCCGGCTCGCGGTTGCTCGTGCAGGAGTCCGTCCACGACGAGCTGCTGCACTCGCTCAAGCGCCGCCTTTCCACCCTCCGCCTCGGCGATCCGCTCGACAAGAACACCGACATCGGCGCCATCAACTCCGCCGAGCAGCTGGCCCGTATCACCGCGCTCGCCGAGACGGGCGAGGCGGAGGGCGCCGAGCGCTGGACCGCGCCCTGCGAGCTGCCGTCCTCCGGCTACTGGTTCGCGCCGACGCTCTTCACCGGCGTCACGCAGGCCCACACCGTCGCCCGCGACGAGATCTTCGGCCCGGTCCTGTCCGTGCTGACCTTCCGTACGCCGGACGAGGCCGTCGCCAAGGCCAACAACACGCAGTACGGCCTGTCGGCGGGCATCTGGACCGAGAAGGGGTCCAGGATCCTCGCCGTGGCGAACAAGCTCCGCGCGGGCGTCGTCTGGGCCAACACGTTCAACAAGTTCGACCCGACCTCGCCGTTCGGCGGCTACAAGGAGTCGGGCTTCGGCCGCGAGGGCGGCCGTCACGGTCTGGAGGCGTACCTCGATGTCTGAGCGCACGGAACGACTGAGCGTCTTCAAGACCTACAAGCTGTACGTGGGCGGGAAGTTCCCGCGTTCCGAGAGCGGCCGGGTGTACGAAGTGACCGACGGCAAGAACGGCGACTGGCTGGCCAACGCGCCCCTCTCCTCCCGCAAGGACGGCCGTGACGCGGTCGTCGCCGCGCGCAAGGCGTTCGGCGGCTGGTCGGGCGCCACCGCCTACAACCGGGGCCAGGTCCTCTACCGCGTCGCCGAGATGCTGGAGGGCCGCCGCGAGCAGTTCGTGCGCGAGGTCGCTGACGCGGAGGGCATCGGCAGGTCGAAGGCGGCGGCCGTCGTGGACGCCGCGATCGACCGCTGGGTCTGGTACGCGGGCTGGACCGACAAGATCGCCCAGGTCGCGGGCGGGGCGAACCCCGTCGCCGGCCCCTTCTTCAACCTCTCCACCCCGGAGCCGACCGGTGTCGTGACGGTCCTCGCGCCGCAGGAGTCGTCGTTCCTGGGTCTTGTCTCGGTGATCGCGCCGGTCATCGCCTCCGGCAACACCGTCGTCGTGATCGCGAGCGAGAGGGCGCCGCTCCCGGCGCTCTCCCTCGGCGAGGTGCTCGCCACCTCCGACCTGCCCGGCGGCGTCGTCAACATCCTGTCCGGCAAGGCGGCGGAGATCGCCCCGTCGCTCGCCGCCCACCAGGACGTCAACGGCATCGACCTGACCGGCACGGCCGCCGACCTCGGCCTGGCGAAGCAGCTGGAGATCGCGGCGGCGGACAACCTCAAGCGGGTCCGCCGCCCCCGGGCCGCGGAGGACTTCACCGCCGATCCGGGCACGGACCGCCTGACGTACTTCCTGGAGACGAAGACGGTCTGGCACCCGACGGGGTCGCTGGGCGCGTCGGGTTCGTCGTACTGAGTTCCGCCGTACCGGGTTTCGTCGAGTTCCGCCGTACCGAGTACCGCGCGCCGAGCCCTCGTCCCGCCGGGTTCAGGACCCGAGGCCCCGGCCCCTTCTCCGTCCAGGAGGGGCCGGGGCCTCGCCCGTGCGTGCACGCCTGCGCGGGCCCCGCCCCGGCTCAGATGCCGAGCCGCCGCGCGATGCCGTCCAGTACGCAGTCGAGGCCGAACGCGAACTCCCAGGCGGGGTCGTCCTTGCGGGTCGCCGCGCGGGCGTACTCCCGGTACGTGGGGTAACGGCCGGTCTCCAACAGGTAGGTCATCTGCGGGGCGAGGGCCTCGCGGGTCTCGTCGCCGCTCTCCCAGCCGTGTCCCTCCCGGAACTGGCGCACGGCGACCTCCGCCTGCGTGGCGCCGTGGACGTACGAGCTGACCGCGCGGAACGCCGCCATCGTCGTGTCGGCGTCCAGTCCCTGCTCGGCCAGCACCCGCAACTGCCGTTCGGCGACGGCCATCCGGGCCGGGGTGAGCACGACCGTCGGCAGGGGCGTCTGCCCGATCCACGGGTGGCGCAGCATCAGCTCCCGTGACCGCTCGGCGTACAAGCGCAGCACCTGACGCCAGTCCGTCACGTCGTCGGGCACCGTGAGATCGGCCGACACCCGGTCGATCATCAGCGCCCACAGGTCGTCCTTGCCGGAGACGTGGCGATATGCGGCCATGGGCGCGACGCCGAGCTTCGTGGCCAAGCGCCGCATGGTGACGGCCCCTGCGCCCTCCTCGTCGGCGAGTTCGACGGCCGCCGCCGCGATCCTGTCCAGCGTGAGCGCGGCGCGCTGCGTGTGCGCGGGCCGTTCGAGACGTTCCCACAGGGACGGCTCGACCAGCCCGTCGCCCCCCGACCTCTTCCGCGTCGCCATGTGTCCGGCCTCCCTCGGTCTCACTGTATGCGTACAGCGTATCGACAGTAGACACCGTACACATAGATGTGTACGGTGTACGCCAATGGATACGGCGTACACCGCATCGCTCATCACCAGGGGGTCCACCACCATGTCCGCACCGCTCCGCGTCGCCGTCCTCGTCGGCTCCACCCGCGAGGGGCGCTTCGCGCCCGTCGTCACCCAGTGGCTGACCGGCCACCTCGGGCAGCGCGACGACATGCGCGCCGATGTCGTGGACCTCACCGAGACCCCGCTGCCGACCGTCCTGCCCGCCTTCGGCCAGGAGCCGGAGCCCGCCGCGTCGCAGGCGCTCGGGCTCGTCACGCCGCGCCTGGCTGCCGCCGACGCGTTCGTCTTCGTCACGCCCGAGTACAACCACAGCTTCCCGGCCGCCCTGAAGAACGCGATCGACTGGCACAACCAGCAGTGGCACGGCAAGCCGATCGCCTTCGTCTCGTACGGCGGCCTCTCGGGCGGCCTGCGCGCCGTCGAGCAACTCCGGGTCGTGATGGCGGAGTTGAACGCCATGACCATCCGCAACACGGTCAGCTTCCACAACGCCTACGCCGCCTTCGGCCCGGACGGCCGCGTCGACGACCCGGCCGTCGAGGGCGCGGCCAAGGCGATGCTCGACCAGCTGGCCTGGTGGGGGCACGCCCTGCGCGACGCCAAGTCCGCCCGCCCGTACGCCGCCTGACGTCACGGCGACGGAGACGAGGCGAGGCGAGGACGCTCAGGGCGGAGCCTCACGCCGAGCGGTCAGCCGGGTAGCACCTTCGTCACGCCGCCGACCAGCGGGAGTTCGGAGAGCGAGCTGCCCGACGTCACCGGGCCGGTCACGGCGGCCGTGCTGACCGGCTTGAAGTCGGCGACCTGGGTGCCGACCGCGTTGGTGAGCGGGTCGACGCCGGTGCCCGCGAGCGGGTCGAGCTTGATGTGCTTGACCGGGCCGAGGCCGCCGGACGTCGCGGTGTGCAGCGCCTGCGTGAGGCCCTGGGCCGCGGCGGCCGGATCGGTGCCGCCGAGCGGCTCGGCACTCGCGGCGGCGCCGCCCGCGGCGACGACCGCTCCCGCCGCGGCAACGGTGAGGCCGGCGCGCAGCAGCGTACGGCGGGCGCCGCCGGAGGGGGACATGGAAGCTGTGTGTCGGGCCATGGTGGATCCGCCTGACTCTCTCGATTCTGGTGATCGCGCAAACACGTGGAGTAGTTGCTGTCGTGGATCCTGCCACACGCACGCCGCGCAGGGTCGGCACCGGCGCCGCCATGCCTCACACTGGACTCTCGTGAGTTCGCATCCTCCGACACCGACCCGGGTCGTGCTGCTGACCGGCCCCTCCGGCTCCGGCAAGTCGTCCTTCGCCGCCCGCTCCGGCCTGCCCGTGCTCTGCCTCGACGACTTCTACAAGGAGGCGGGCGACCCGACGCTGCCCCGGGTGCCGGGCTCCTCGGACGTCGACTGGGACTCCGTGGAGTCGTGGGACGCGCGGGCCGCGGTCGACGCCATCGTCTCCCTCTGCGAGAAGGGCCGTACGGACGTCCCCGTCTACGACATCTCCACCAGCTCGCGGGTCGGCGCTCAGCCACTGCGCGTCGGGCGCACGCCTTTGTTCGTCGCCGAGGGGATCTTCGCGGCGGACATCGTGGCACACTGCCGCGAACTCGGGCTGCTCGCTGACGCGTTGTGCCTGCGCGGCCGCCCGTCCACCACGTTCCGCCGCCGTCTGCTGCGCGACCTCAAGGAGGCCCGCAAGCCGGTCCTGTTCCTGCTGCGACGCGGCTGGCGTCTGATGCGGGCGGAACGTGCCATCGTGGCCCGCCAGGTGGCGCTGGGCGCCCACGCGTGCGGCAAGGAGGAGGCGATGGGCAGGCTGGCGGCGGCCGCGGGCCGGTGCCGGCCGAAGGGGCGCGACCAGCCGCGCAGGCCACGCGCCCGCGAACAGGCGGCGACCCGCAACGGCGCGTAGCCACGGCGGGCACGCGCCAAGCCCACGTCGACCACGCCGGGCGCACAGAAAACAGCGGGACCGGAAAGACCCCCCGGCCTTCCGGTCCCGCTCCCCCGTTCTCGTGGCTCCCCGGACCCCCGCCCCCGTGGTCCCCCGTGACCCCTGGAGGTCTACGCCACGAGCTCCCCGAACGACTCTTCCTGGTCACGCCCGAAGCTGAGCACCTCGTCGTCGCGCAGCCTGCGCAGCGACCGCCAGATGCTGGACTTCACCGTGCCGACGCTGATGTCGAGGATGTCCGCGATCTCCGGGTCCGTACGGCCCTCGTAGTAGCGCAGCACCAGCATCGTGCGCTGCAGTTCGGGCAGGCGGGCCAGCGCCTGCCACAGCACGGCGCGCAGCTCCGTGCCGCGCATCGCGTCCGTGTCGCCGACCGTCTCCGGCAGCTCCTCGGTCGGGTACTCGTTCAGCTTGCGGCGGCGCCACGCGCTGATGTGGAGGTTGGTCATGGTCCGGCGCAGGTAGCCGCCCACGGCCGCCTTGTCGCTGATCCGGTCCCACGCCCGGTACGTCGAGAACAGCGCGCTCTGCAGCAGGTCCTCGGCCTCGTAACGGTCACCGGTCAGGTGGTAGGCGGTGGCGTACAGGGAGGCGCGGCGCTCTTGTACGTAGGCCGTGAACGCCGCTTCGGCATCCGCGGCCTGCGACAAGGACGTATCGCGCCGTTCCCCCGAGCCCTCCCTGTACGCGGCTCCCCCGTGAGCTCCCCCGTGAGCACCCCCGTCGGGTACCGCCTGTGCCGCGTCAACCACCGTCATGTACGCGGTGTGCTGACGCCCGGTGCCGCGAGCGCACCCCCGCCCTCCCCCACGCTCGAATACGCTCGCGCGGGAGGGACCCCCCTCAGCACCGGACTTCTCGGACCGGACCGCGACGACGTCGTGCAGACGCGTGACAACCGCGCTCGTGGTGGTGCCGTGCAGCGTGTTCATCTCGCGCCCTCCTGTCGTGGAGTCCGTGTACTCGGTACGTCGCCGTCGTGCTCTGCGATGTCCAAAAGCCTGCCCGGGTGACTTCATGGCGGTGTCCGCCGACTGTCACAGGGCTGTCACAGAGGCCGGGACGGCACGAGACGGCCCCCGACCCGCACACGGACGGACACATGAACGACAAGGCGGTCACATACGGAGCCGCTTCCTCCGGACATACCAGGGGCCCGAGCCCGTCCGGCGGTCGAACTGGAGCCCTGTGATGGGCCAGAATGGCGCTCGTGCCTTCCCTGTTGCTGATCGAGGACGACGACGCCATCCGGACGGCCCTGGAGCTCTCTCTTACGCGCCAGGGCCATCGGGTCGCCACCGCTGCCACCGGCGAGGACGGTCTGAAGCTGTTGCGCGAGCAGCGGCCCGACCTGATCGTCCTCGACGTGATGCTGCCCGGCATCGACGGGTTCGAGGTGTGCCGCCGCATCCGGCGCACCGACCAGCTGCCGATCATCCTGCTCACGGCGCGCAGCGACGACATCGACGTGGTGGTCGGCCTCGAGTCGGGCGCGGACGACTATGTGGTCAAGCCGGTCCAGGGCCGGGTGCTCGACGCCCGGATCCGGGCGGTGCTGCGGCGCGGCGAGCGGGAGTCCAACGACGCGGCGACGTTCGGCTCGCTGGTCATCGACCGTGCCGCGATGACCGTCACCAAGAACGGCGAGGACCTGCAGCTGACCCCGACCGAGCTGCGGCTGCTGCTCGAACTGAGCCGGCGGCCCGGCCAGGCGCTCTCCCGCCAGCAGCTGCTTCGCCTGGTGTGGGAGCACGACTACCTGGGTGACTCCCGGCTCGTCGACGCGTGCGTGCAGCGGCTGCGCGCGAAGGTCGAGGACGTGCCGTCGTCACCGACCCTGATCCGTACCGTGCGCGGCGTCGGCTACCGGCTGGACACCCCTCAGTGAGCGAACCGCACGACAAGGCACACGGCAGAGCTGACGGCGAGGCGCGGGACACGGCGCAGGACACGGCGCAGGGCCAGCCCCGCCGGCTGCCCGCCGCGAAGAAGGCGCTCATGGCCGGGCTCCGCTTCACCAGCCTGCGGCTGCGCCTGGTCGTGGTGTTCGCCCTGGTCGCCCTGACGGCGGCGGTGTCGGCCTCCGGGATCGCGTACTGGCTCAACCGCGAGGCGGTCCTCACGCGCACGCAGAACTCGGCGCTCAGCGACTTCCGGCAGCAGATGCAGGACCGGGCGGCGGTGCTGCCCGCACACCCCACCCAGGGGGAGCTTCAGCACACCGCGAACCTGATGGCCGACAGCAGCCAGCACTTCAGCGTGCTGCTCGTCGGCACGGACGACAACGGCCGCCAGGTCGCGGGTAATTCGGACCTCGACGCGTTCACGCTCCAGGACGTGCCGGTGTCGCTGCGCGAGGCCGTGGCCCAGAAGCAGAAGATCACCGGGCACAACAAGCATCCGTACCACCTGTACTGGCAGCGCGTCTCGCAGGGCGGCACGCCCTACCTGGTGGGCGGGGCGAAGGTCGACGGCGGGCCGACGGGGTACATGCTCAAGTCGCTCGAACCGGAGGCCAAGGACCTCACGTCGCTCGCCTGGTCGCTCGGGATCGCCACCGGGCTCGCCCTGATCGGCGCGGCGCTGCTCGCGCAGGCCGCCGCGACGACCGTGCTCAAGCCGGTGCACCGTCTCGGGGTCGCCGCGCGGCGGCTCGGCGAGGGCAAGCTGGACACCCGGCTGCGCGTCTCCGGCACGGACGAACTGGCAGACCTGTCACGTACGTTCAACAAGGCGGCGGAGAACCTGGAGAAGCAGGTCGCCGACATGAGCTCACGCGAGGAGTCGTCGCGGCGCTTCGTCGCGGACATGTCGCACGAACTGCGTACGCCGCTGACCGCGATCACGGCGGTGACGGAGGTTCTCGAGGAGGAACTGGACGCGGAGACGGGTTCGGTCGACCCGATGATCGAACCGGCCGTGCGGCTGGTCGTCAGCGAGACGCGAAGGCTGAACGACCTGGTCGAGAACCTCATGGAGGTCACCCGCTTCGACGCGGGCACCGCCCGGCTCGTCCTCGACGACGTCGACGTCGCCGACCAGATCACCGCCTGCATCGACGCCCGCGCCTGGCTGGACGCGGTCGAGCTCGACGCGGCGCGCGGCATCACGGCCCGCCTCGACCCGCGCCGCCTCGACGTGATCCTCGCCAACCTGATCGGCAACGCCCTCAAGCACGGCGGTTCCCCGGTGAGGGTCTGCGTGCGCACGGAGACGCGGCCCGAGCAGGACGGCGCGGAGGTCGTCATCGACGTACGCGACCACGGCCCCGGCATCCCGGAGGACGTCCTGCCGCACGTCTTCGACCGCTTCTACAAGGCGAGCGCGTCACGGCCCCGCTCGGAGGGCAGCGGCCTCGGCCTCTCCATCGCGATGGAGAACGCCCGCATCCACGGCGGCCGGATCACCGCCGCGAACTCCCCCGAGGGCGGCGCCGTCTTCACGCTGCGCCTGCCCAGGGACGCGTCCCCGCTGACGGAGGAGCCGGAGAAGAGCGGGGACCCCACCGAATGAGGAGGACGACGGGGATGAGGCAGACCGGGCGCGCACGCCGCACGGCCGCTCCACGGGGACCGCTCGGCGTGGCCGGAGCGCTCGTCCTGGCCGCGGCGCTCGCCGGGTGCGGCATCCGCTCCACGGGGGTGCCCACGGACTTCGGGGCGGCGCCGACCCGCGTGGGCTGCACGCTGTCCGGCTCGGACGTGACGCCCCGCGCGGCGGGCGAGTTCCCTGTGCAGGTCTATCTGGTCTGTACGTCGCAGCTGGTCACCGTCGACCGTACGATCAGGCTCGGGCACGACCGGGCCTTCGGCCGCGTCGGCATCAGCAACGAGCTCCTGGCCCAGCTGACGAGGAAACCGACGGCCGAGGAGAGCCGGGCGGGCTACTCCTCGGAAGTCCGCAAGGGCCTCAAGGTGACGGGCCCCCACGCGGGCGACCCGTCGAACGCCCTGCGCCTGACCACCTCGCCGGACGACCTCTCGCCCGTGGCGCTGGCCCAGATCGTCTGCACGCTCGCCAACAACAAGGTGACCACGCAGGGGGACGAGAAGGTGACCCTGGGCGGCCCCGGCGACGACCCGCTGCGCACCTACGCGTGCACGGACGCCCTGAAGGCCCGCCCGGGCTTTCCCGCCACCACCGGCCAGACGATCGGCTGACCCAGCGGCGAACGACTCGCGCCCGCCTCGGTCGTCACCACCTGTACCAGCGCCCCCTGCCTCCGGTCGCGGTGGTACCGCGCACGAGGAATCCCAGAAGCCACAGAACAAGAACCGCCAACGCGATCCACCAGAGCAGTTTCACCGCGAAGCCGACGCCGAAGAGGACCAGCACCACAAGCAGGACGAGCAGGATCGGGACCATGCTGCTCACCTCCTGCTCTTCTGTTTCCCCAAAACCGCGGATCACGTCTGTCCAGCGGAGATTTTCTCGCGGCACGACCCACCCGGCGCACGGATCCCGGCCCGCCCGGAACCGTTTCTCCCGCACACCGCGTCTAGGGGGGCGTGCAGCGTCATCGCTCGGGCGGCCGCGGGGCCGCCGTCCGCTTCCGTACGGCAGGTCTCGGTCTTCTCGCCGCGTACCTTCTGCTCGTCGGGTGGATCACGCTGCGCCCCCTGGACGTGCCCTGGGTGAGCGCGGCCAACCTCCACCCGCTCGCCGGTATCCGCGCCGACCTGGCGCTCGGCTGGCGCGAGGCCGCCCGCCGCATCGGCGAGGGCCTCGCCCTGCTCGCCCCGCTCGGCGTGCTCCTGCCCCTGGCGGGAGGCCGGCCGCACGCGTCGACGTGGGGCTCCCTCATGCGTACGGTCGCGGCCGGCGCGCTCATCTCCCTGGGCATCGAGCTGCTTCAGACCGGCGTCCCCGGCCGGGTCGTCGACGTCGACGCGCTGCTCCTGAACACAGTCGGTGTCGCCCTCGCCCACCTCGCCGTGGTCCCGGCCGCCCGCGCCCGTCTTCGCCGCCGCTCCGCGCGCCCGCCCCGGCCGGCGGAGGAGCCGTCTCAGGGTCCGACCCCGACGATTCCCAGGGTCGGTATCGCCCCGTGAGCTGACGCTTTGCCCCGGTTCGCGGCCGTACGGTCGTCAGCGTAAGGACAACCCGCAACGGTTCGACACCCGCAACGGTTCGCGAAGGAGCCCACCATGACCGCCCTTGCCCGCCCCACCCACGGACGGATGATCGGCGGAGTGTGCGCAGCGCTGGCACGGCGCTTCGGCACCTCCGCGACCACGATGCGCGTGATCTTCCTGCTGTCGTGCCTGCTGCCGGGACCGCAGTTCGTGCTCTACATCGCCCTGTGGATCCTGTTCCCGAGCGAGGACAGGGTCCGCCAGGCATGGTGAGCCGCGTACGCGCGAAGGCGACCGGCACGCACGCGAAGGCGACCGGCACGCACGCGAAGGGGCGCGCCCGCGCAGACCGCGGGCGCGCCCCTTCGTCGTCGCGGGGATCAGCCGCCGAGGCCACCCACCGGCAGGCCGGGGCCGAGGGGCAGGCCCTGACCGGTCAGGCCGTTCACCGGCAGGCCGCCGAGGAGCCCCGACGGGGCACCCTGGCCACCCTGGTCGCCGGGGAGCACGTGCGGCGCGACCTTCTCGACGACGGGCCGGGCCGTGGTCATGGCGTTGTTGAGGGCGCTCTCGGCCTGGGGCAGCGCCTGGGTGCCGCCCGCGGGCAGCGTCGAGGTCACGCTGTCGAGGGCCCCGGTGGTGTCCGGGAGGGCCGGGGCGGCGGCGTTCGCGGCGCCCGCACCGGCGGCGGCGAAGGCGGCGCCGAGAGCGGCGACACCGAGGGTCTTGGCAGCAGACTGCTTCATCGTGAAATGAGTCCTCATGACGGGGGGTTTGAGCGGTCCACGAACGTAAACATCACCTCGACCCCGCCGCAAACACCCGGAAGCGGCCGAGTGTTGCCCCACCCGGCCGCTTCCGAAATCCTCCCGCGCGCCTTATTCGGCGACAGAACCGCTGGTCGAAGCGGTCTGGCGGAACAGCCATTCGGCCTTCAACTCCGCGTAGCCGGGCTTGATGACGTCATTGATCATCGCCAGTCGTTCGTCGAAAGGAATGAATGCCGACTTCATCGCATTGACGGAAAACCATTGCAGGTCGTCGAGCGTATAACCGAAGGCGTCGACCAGGTGCTCGAACTCGCGGCTCATCGACGTCCCCGACATCAGCCGGTTGTCCGTGTTGACCGTGGCCCTGAAGTGCAGCTTGCGCAGCAGCCCGATGGGGTGGTCGGCGTACGAGGCGGCCGCGCCCGTCTGGAGGTTGGACGACGGGCACATCTCCAGCGGGATGCGCTTGTCGCGGACGTACGAGGCGAGGCGGCCGAGCTGTACCGAGCCGTCGGCGGCGACCTTGATGTCGTCGATGATGCGCACGCCGTGGCCGAGCCGGTCGGCGCCGCACCACTGGAGCGCCTGCCAGATGGACGGGAGGCCGAACGCCTCGCCCGCGTGGATGGTGAAGTGGTTGTTCTCGCGCTTGAGGTACTCGAACGCGTCGAGGTGCCGGGTGGGCGGGTGGCCCGCCTCGGCGCCCGCGATGTCGAAGCCGACGACGCCGAGGTCGCGGTAGCGGTTGGCGAGTTCGGCGATCTCCAGGGCGCGGGCCGCGTGCCGCATGGCGGTCAGCAGGGCGCCCACGCGGATGCGGTGGCCGTTCTCCTTCGCGCGGCGCTCGCCCTCCCGGAAGCCGTCGTTGACCGCCTCGACGACCTCTTCGAGGGTGAGGCCCTGCTCCAGGTGCTGCTCGGGGGCGTAACGGATCTCCGCGTAGACGACGCCGTCCTCGGCGAGGTCCTCGGCGCACTCGGCGGCGACCCGCTTGAGCGCTTCCTTGGTCTGCATGACGGCACAGGTGTGGGCGAACGTCTCCAGGTACCGCTCAAGGGAGCCGGAGTCCGCGGCCTCGCGGAACCAGGTGCCGAGCTTGTCGGCGTCGCTCTCGGGCAGGTTCTCGTACCCCTGCTCGCGTGCCAGGTCGACGATCGTGCCGGGGCGCAGACCGCCGTCGAGGTGGTCGTGGAGCAGCACCTTGGGGGCTCGGCGGATCTGTTCGCGGCTGGGAACGCGGGAGTGGGCGGGGCTCGCTGCGGTGGTCTGGCTCGTCATTGCGGCACTCTAACGCCTACGCGCGTAGATCGCGTCCGGAATCCGCTGGTCGATACGTAACGGTGACCGTGCGCACGGGTGGCGTACATCGCGCCTTCTGACACTGTTCTGTCATGCAGCAGGAGCAGCGGGAAGCGATGCCGGTCCGCACGGCCGGGCTCGGAAAGGCGTTCGGGCTCGCGCCCGCGGCGGTCGGCGGCGTGGTGCTGCTGCTTCCCGCGGGCGAGGAGACCTCGGGGCGCAGGCCGTCGCCGCTGACGGCGTCCGTGCTCCGTCCGCTGGCGCGCCGCCTCGCGCGCGCGGGGCGCCACGACGGCCTGGTCACGCATATCGTCCACTACCGGTACCGCGGCTGGAACGGGGCGCAGGCCGACCTCGCCCAGGACGCGGCCTGGGCCGCCGACGAGGTCGTGCGCCGCTACGGGGACGTACCGATCTGCCTCGCCGGGTACGACATGGGCGCCCGCGCGGCGCTGCGCGCGGGCGGCCACCCGGCCGTCAACTGTGTGCTCGCGCTGTCCCCCTGGCTGCCCGAGGACGATGTCGCGGCGGTACCCGAACCGGTGAAACAGCTCGCGGGCAGGCCCGTCCTGATCGTGCACGGCACCGACGACCGGCGCACCGACCCGGAGTTGTCGTTCCGGCTCGCGAACCGCGCCAAGAAGGTCGACCGGGACGTGTGCCGCTTCGAGGTCCACTCGGACGGGCACTCCCTCGCACAGCACCGGGCCGAAGTCGCCGCCCTGGCCGTGGACTTCACGATGGGCTCGCTCTTCGGCCACCCCTACGCGCGCCCGTTGCAGGACGCGCTGGCCGCGCCGCCGCCGCTGGGACTGCGGATGCCGCTCGCGGTGGGGTTCGGCCGGTCGCTGGACCAGTAGCCAAGGGGAGCCGCGCGCGGCTCACGCCCTTCGCCCGCCGTCCTGCTCCGGCAGCAGCCTGCCCCGCCGCGACAGCAGGAACTTCTTGAACGCGGCCACGGGGGGCGTGTCCGGGCGGTCCGCCATCCAGGCGACCCCGATCTCGCGCACCGCGCGCTGCCCGGTCACCGTCAGCTCGACGACTCCGGGGCGCGGCACGGTCGGCGGCGGCAGCAGGGCGACGCCCAGGCCCGCCGCGACCAGGCCGCGCAGCGTCTCCGCCTCCTCGCCCTCGAACGCGATCCGGGGCCGGAAGCCCGCCCGCGCGCACAGGTCGTCGGTGATACGGCGCAGCCCGTAGCCAGGCTCCAGGGTGACGAAGGACTCGTCGGCCGTCTCCTCCAGGCGGATGCGCTTGCGCCCCGCCAGGCGGTGGTCCTCGGGCACGACCAGACGCAGCCGCTGCTCGTCCAGGCGGCGCGCCACCAGGTCGGGCGCGGCGGGAACGGGCGAGGTGAGACACAGGTCGAGCTCTCCGGCGCGCAGCCGCTCCAGCATCGCCTCGCCGTAGTTCTGCACCAGGCTGAACCTGATGCGCGGGTGGTCCGCGCGGAAGGCGCGCAGCAGCCCCGGCACCGTCTCCGTGCCCATGGTGTGCAAAAACCCGAAGGCGACCTTGCCCGAGCCGGGGTCGGCGTCGGCGCGCACCGATTCGGCGGCCTTGGCGACCTCGCCGAGCGCACGCTCCACGGAGGCGAGGAAGGTGCGGCCCGCCGGGGTGAGCGACACCGTACGGCCGTGGCGGGCGAACAGGTCGACGCGCAGGTCGCGTTCGAGGCGGACCATGGCGCGGGACAGCGTCGACTGCGGGACCTGCATCTCCTGGGCGGCGCGCGTGACGTGTTCGGTGCGGGCGACCCCGGCGAAGTACGCGAGGCGCGGCGCGAGGAGGCGCACGACATCGTCGGTGTCGTCCGGGGCCGTAGGCATCTGTGACCTGTGCTGATGCTCCATGGGAACGATTATGACGAGTCCATGCATTGGACGCATGAACAGGGCGGCTCTACCTTCCAACCATGTCTCCCGCCAGTAGCGGGGCGGCCGCCACCAGCATCCGCGCGGCCGCCGCCCCTGCGCCCCCCGTTCCCTGTGACCCCGCCTCCGACCCCGACCCCGACCCCGACGCGACCGACGGCCGGCTGGCTCCCGGCGGGCCCGGCTACCGCAGGATGAGCTTCGCGCTCTTCCTCGCCGGTATCGCGACCTTCGCGCTCCTCTACTCCACGCAGGCGCTGCTCCCCCTGATCTCGGACACGTTCGACGCGAGCGCGAGCGCGGCGAGTTGGACGGTGTCGGGGGCCACCGGCGCCCTGGCGCTGTGCGTGCTCCCACTGAGCGCCCTGTCGGAACGGTTCGGGCGGCGTACGGTGATGACGGGCTCGCTGACGGTGGCGGTGACGGTCGGCCTGCTGGCACCCTTCGCGCCCTCGCTCGGCACGCTGATCGCGCTGCGGGCGCTGCAGGGCGCGGCGCTGGCGGGGCTGCCCGCGTCGGCGATGGCGTATCTCGCCGAGGAAGTACGGCCGAAGGCGCTGGTCGGGGCGATCGGCCTGTTCGTCGCCGGCAACTCCATCGGCGGCATGAGCGGCCGGGTCATCGGCGGCTGGATCGCTCAGGGCTTCGGCTGGCGGGTGGCGGTCGGCACCATCGGGGTGATCGCGGTGGTGTGCGCGGTGGCGTTCCGCGTGCTGCTGCCCGCGTCGCGCCACGGGGGCGCGGGGGTGTCCTCCACGGAGCACAGCGCGCCGCGGTCGCTGCACCCGCGCGCCCTCGCGCGTACGGTCGGCGGCCACCTGGCCAACCCACTGCTGCGCCGCCTGTACGGGATCGGCGCGCTGTTCATGACGGTGTTCGGCGCGGTGTACACGGTGATCGGCTACCGGCTGACCGCCGCCCCGTTCTCGCTGCCGCAGGGCCTCATCGGCTCGATCTTCCTGGTCTACCTGGTCGGTACGGTCTCGTCGGCCGCGGCCGGGCGGCTCGTGGGGCGGCTCGGGCGGCGCGGCGCGCTGTACCTGGCGGCGGGCACCACGACGAGCGGGCTCGCGCTGTCGCTGGTGCCGCGCCTGCCGGTGATCTTCCTCGGTCTGGTGCTGATCACGGCGGGCTTCTTCGCCGGTCACGCGGTGGCCTCGTCGGCGGTGAGCCGCACGGCCACGCACGGGCGGGCGCAGGCGTCGGCGCTGTACCAGTCGGCGTACTACATCGGCTCCAGCTTCGGCGCGGCGGTGGGCGCGACGGCCTTCCACGCGGGCGGCTGGGCCGGGACGGCGGGGCTCGGCTTCGTCGCGGTGCTCGGTGTGGTGGCGGTGACGGTGTGGGGCACGTACGCGGCGCGGGCTCAGGCACGGGCTCAGGCACAGGCACAGGCGGGGGCTCAGGCGCGGGAGGGCGGCGCGCTGGCGGCGGCGCGCTGACACGTCCGTACGGCTCGCGGCTCGCGGCTCGCGGCTCGCGGCTCGCGGCTCGCGGCTCGCGGCGACATCGTGATTGCGGCCCCCGGACCTGGGGTTCTCCCCGGTCCGGGGGCCGTTGTCAGTGGGCTGGGGTAGCTTGCGGAGTGCTGGGAGGCACAGCGGAGAGACGTGCGGCGGCAATGGGGGCGTTGGACATGAGTGACACAGCGACAGAGGTCAGGCCGGACGACCTGGAGAAGTTCCGGACCGAGCTGACCGGGTACTGCTACCGGATGCTGGGGTCGGCGTTCGAGGCGGAGGACGCCGTGCAGGACACCATGGTGCGGGCGTGGCGCGCCCTGGAGAAGTTCGAGGGGCGTGCGAGCCTGCGCTCGTGGCTGTACCGCATCGCGACGAACGTCTGCCTCGACCAGCTGACCGCGGGCAACAAGCGGGCCCGTCCGATGGACCTGACGGCCGCCGCGCCGCTCGCCCAGGCCGCGCTCACCCCGCGCCCGGACAACGTGTGGCTGGAACCGATGCCGGACGCACGCTCCGTGCCGACGACGCACGATCCGGCGGAGGCGGCGGTGGCGCGGGAGTCGGTGCGGCTCGCGTTCGTCGCGGCGTTGCAGAGACTGCCGCCGAAGCAGCGTGCGGTGCTGATCCTGCGCGAGGTGCTCGCGTGGCGGGCGAGCGAGGTGGCGGAGCTGCTCGGCACGACGGTGGCGTCGGTCAACAGCGCGCTCCAGCGGGCGCGGGCGACGCTGGCCGAGGCGCCGCCCGCCGATTCCGCGACGGCCGACCCGCTCGACGAGGAACAGCGAAAGCTCCTTGAGCGGTACGTCGCGGCGTTCGAGGGTTACGACATGAAGGCTCTCACCGAACTGCTCGCCGAGGACGCGGTCATGACGATGCCGCCGTTCGACCTGTGGCTGCGCGGCGCCCCGGACATCACGGGGTTCATGACGACACTCGGCGCGGCGTGCGCGGGCTCGCGGCTGCTGCCGGTGGTGGCGAACGGGACGCCGGGGTTCGCCCAGTACAAGCCGGACCCGGAGCACGGCGGGTTCGTGCCGTGGGCGATCCAGGTCATCGAGATGTCAGGGGGGCGGATCGCCGGTTTCCACTGCTTCCTCGACACCAAGCGCTGGTTCCCGCTCTTCGGCGTCCCCGACCGGCTGGACGCCTGAGGGCCGGGCCCCCGACTCGGCGGCTAGTCCGGTGAGTTCGAGCAGCGCGGCGAGGCCGGGCGTCGGCCCGCGCAGCGCCAGCCGTCCCCCGGCCCGCAGGACGGCGAGTCGCACGCGGGCGAGCGCGTCGACGGTGGCGAGGTCACAGGTGGTCACGCCGGAGACGTCACAGACCACGTCCCCGGTGGCCTGGCGGCGGGCCGCGAGCACGCGCTCGCACAGCGCGGGCGTGTCGCCGGGGCGGACGGGCCCGGCGATCACCACGACGGGAGGGTGCGGGGAGGCATCCATGTAGACGAGACCGGTCGCCGCGCCGGAACTCATCGGCGTACCGAACCGCATCGGCGTGCCGTCGATCACGTTGCCCCGATCAGGATTGACCGACCGGTCAGTCGGGCCCGAAGCTGGCTCCGTGCAGGGGGTACTCAACGGGTTCGCGGTGATCGCGGTCGTCATCGCGGTCGGCTACGTCATCGGGCGGCTCGGTTCGCTGGACAAGCACGGACAGGAGGTGCTCACCTGGCTCGCGTTCCATGTGGCCACTCCGGCCCTGCTGTTCACGACGCTGGCGAAGGCCGACCTGTCGGTGATCCTGTCGTCGCGCCTGCTGGTGACGGCGCTGTCCACGGCGGCGATGGCCGGGATCTTCATCGCGGTCGGGGCCGCGCGCGGCTGGGGCCTGAGCCGCACCACGATCGGCGCTCTCTGCTCCTCGTACGTGAACTCGGGGAACCTGGGCATCCCGATCGCGGTGTACGTGCTGGGCGACGCCTCGCTGGTGGCGCCGGTCCTGCTCTTCCAGCAGATCGTCGTGGTCCCGGTGGCGCTGACGATCCTCGATGTGTCGGAGGCGTCGCGTACGTCGGGGAAGCGTCAGACGTGGGGGCGGCGCCTCGCCACCCCGTTCAGGAACCCGATCGCGATCGGGGCGCTCTCCGGTGTGGCGGTGTCGGCGGCGGGATGGACGGTGCCCTCCCCCGTCCTCGGCCCGGTGGAGCTCATCGCGCACATGTCGGTCCCGACGATCCTGATCGCGTTCGGCATCTCGCTGTGCGGCAGTTCGTGGCCGGGCGGACGCGGCGTGGACCGGGTGCCGGTGCTGCTGTCGACGGCGTTGAAGGCGGTGGGCCAGCCGACGGTGGCGTGGGCCCTGGCGGCGCTCGTCTTCGGCCTGCGCGGGGCGCCGCTCCTGGACGTGGTGGTGACCTCGTCGCTCCCGGCGGCGCAGAACCTGTTCACGTACGCGAGCCGTTATGGCGTGGGCGAACGCCTGGCGAGGGAGTCGATCCTGCTGTCGACGATGGCGTCGGTGCCGGTGCTCGTGGCGGTGGCGGCGCTGCTCGGGTGAGGCGGATCGGGCGGCTCAGGTCGGCTCAGCTCTTCAGTGGCAGCACGTTGGTGTCGAGGACGACGTCGAAGGGCGCGGGGAGGGTCAGCTGCTTGCCGTACTCGACGGAGTCCAGCACACGGTAGGTGCCGTGGTGCGGCTCACCGTAGAGCGTCGCGGTGGGGCGGCCCGAGTGCCACGGGTCGAGGAGCAGGTAGAGGGGCACGCCCGCCACCGCGTAACCGTGGGCCTTCTGGATCCGGTCGTGGTTGGCGTTGCCCGCCGAGGTGATCCCCACGACGAGTTCGGCCTCGGCGGCCTGGACCCGGCGCCCCTCCCGCAGGGCGGCCCTGGGGACGACGCAGAGGTCGGGGATGTACAGCCCGGCCGCGTCGGCGGCGACCAGGCCGAGCGTCCGGTAGATCCCGTACTCGTCCGAAACCACGCTGTAGAGAAGGCGCTGCACCAGCTCCGCGGCGTCGTTGTGCTTCTCGGAAGGCGGCGGTGCCGAGGTGACGATCCCCTCGATGATCTCCACCTTGCAGCCCTCGGGGCCGTCCGTCTCCTCCCAGAGGCGGACGGCCTCGTCCCAGCCCGGCCCCTGGGTGGGATCCGGCTCGACGGCGAGTGCGCTCATGGCGGTGCTCCAATCGGTCGTCACCGATACCAGCATGCCGAACGGGACCGGCACAGGTCCACCGATCCCGTTCACCCTTACGAGGAAACCGCAGGTCAGGCCAGGTCAGGCGATGCGTTCCAGCACGATCGGGCGGGCGTCGAAGCCGGTCCCGGCGGGCGCGATGTCGTACGCGCCCTCCAGGGCATCGAGGGCGTACGCGAACCGCTCGGGCGTGTCCGTGTGCAGGGTCATCAGGGTCTGGCCCGCGAAGACGGAGTCGCCCGGCTTGGCATGCAGCTGGACACCGGCCGCCGCCTGCACCGGGTCCTCCTTGCGCGAGCGCCCCGCGCCGAGCCGCCAGGCGGCGAGCCCGACACCCATGGCGTCGAGCCGGGTGAGCACACCGGACTCGGCGGCGGTCACGGTGTGGGTCTCGCGGGCGGTGGGCAGGACCGCGTCCGGGTCGCCGCCCTGCGCGGCGATCATCCGCCGCCACGTGTCCATGGCCGAACCGTCCATGAGGGCCTTGGCCGGGTCGGCGTCCTTGAGTCCGGCGGCGTCGAGCATCTCGCGGGCGAGGGCGAGGGTCAGCTCGACGACGTCGGCCGGGCCGCCGCCCGCCAGCACCTCGACGGACTCCCGTACTTCGAGGGCGTTTCCGGCGGTGAGGCCGAGCGGGGTGTTCATGTCGGTGACCAGGGCGACGGTCGGCAGCCCGTGGTCGGCACCGAGCCCGACCATCGTGCGGGCGAGTTCGCGGGCCTGCTCCAGTTCGCGCATGAAGGCGCCGGAACCGACCTTCACATCCAGGACGAGCGAGCCCGTCCCCTCCGCGATCTTCTTCGACATGATCGACGAGGCGATGAGCGGGATGCAGTCCACGGTCGCGGTGACATCGCGCAGCGCGTAGAGCTTCTTGTCGGCGGGGGCGAGCCCACTGCCCGCCGCGCAGATGACGGCGCCGACATCCTCCAGGGTGCGCACCATCTCCTCGTTGGTGAGGTTCGCGCGCCAGCCGGGGATCGACTCCAGCTTGTCGAGCGTGCCGCCGGTGTGCCCGAGCCCGCGCCCCGACAGCTGCGGCACGGCCGCGCCGCACGCCGCGACCAGCGGGGCGAGCGGCAGCGTGATCTTGTCGCCGACGCCGCCGGTGGAGTGCTTGTCGGCGGTGGGCCGGGACAGCACGGAGAAGTCCATCCGCTCACCGGAGTCGATCATCGCGGCGGTCCAGCGGGCGATCTCGCCCCGGTCCATCCCGTTCAGGAAGACCGCCATGGCCAGGGCCGACATCTGCTCGTCGGCGACCTCGCCGCGCGTGTACGCGTCGATGACCCAGTCGATCTGCTCGTCGCTCAGCCGACCGCGGTCGCGCTTCGTACGGATGACGGAGATGACGTCCATGGCAAATCCTCCAGCAGCCAGCCCAACAGTTCAGCACGGGTGACTCTACGCGCATAGATGTCTGGCGTGAAGTGGGCGCCGAGCGCCGACGCCGGGCACCGCCGGGCCGGCGGCGCCCGGTCCCCTACCTCGCCAGCTGTGCCGCCTCGTCGATGCGGGTCAGCTTCTCCGGGTTGCGCATGACGTAGACGTGGGTGATCCGGCCGTTCTCGACGGCCAGGCTCGCCGTGGCCGGTTCGCCGGGGCAACCGCCGCCGGCGGGATCGCGCACGACGCGGAGAAGCCTTGGGAGGTGACGCCGTTCGCGACGTTGCCGCGCGTGGAGAAGTTGACGAAGGCGATGTACCCGGTGAGTTCGACCATCGCCGCCGGGCCGAGCCGGTCGAGCAGGCTCGCGTGCAGCTCGTCGGTGACGGTCGGCGGCGTGTCCGTCATCGCCTCGGCGTACTCCATCACGTACCGCTCCAGCGGTGTGAAGACGTCGGCCTCGCGCCAGCGCGGCACCTGGCCTGGGACGTCCGTCCAACCGCTCATCGGCTGTTCGGCATGAAGACACCGGCGGGTGCGGGAGTGTGACAACGGCCAGGGCCGCCCCTCCCGGTCCACGGGAAGAGCGGCCCTGGCCTCGCGCAGGCGCCTCAGACCAGATTCTCCGGCCCGAACGCCTCCGGCAGCATCTCGCCCAGCGTGTGTACGCCCGACGGGGTTTCGAGGAGCAGCTCCCGGCCGCCGAACTCGTACAGCAGCTGACGGCAGCGCCCGCACGGCATCAAAAGGTCGCCCTTGCCGTCCACGCACGTGAAGTGCGTGAGGCGGCCGCCGCCGGTGAGCTGGAGCTGGGAGACCAGGCCGCACTCGGCGCACAGCCCGATGCCGTACGAGGCGTTCTCCACGTTGCAGCCCGTCACCACACGGCCGTCGTCCACCCGCGCCGCCGCGCCGACCGGGAAACCGGAGTACCGGGCGTACGCGTGGGTCATGGCCTCGCGGGCCGCCTCGCGCAGAGCCGCCCAGTCGACGCCGGTCTCGGAACTCACTTGCCCTGGCCCTTCCGGTACGGCTGGCCGTTCGCCCTCGGCATGCGCAGGCGCTGCGCCGAGAGGGAGAGGACCAGCAGGGTCGCGATGTACGGGGTCGCCGTGACCAGCTGGGTGGGCACGTCGTTCGTCGTCAGGTACCAGGCTGCCATTGCGGCGGCCGCCACCACGCAGACGACACCCGCCACGTACTTGCGCTTCAGCAGCGTCCAGACCGCGCCCGCCACCAGGAGCAGGGCCACCAGCAGAAGCAGCGCGTGCACGTTCTCCGTGCCGCCTCGCAGGTTGAGGGAGTCCGTGTAGCCGAACAGGCCGGCGCCGAGGGCCAGGCCGCCCGGCAGCCAGTTGCCGAAGATCATCGCGGCGAGGCCGATGTAGCCGCGGCCCGCCGTCTGGCCCTCCAGGTAGAACGGGTTGGCGACGATCGAGAGGAACGCGCCGCCCAGGCCCGCCAGGCCGCCGGAGATGATGACCGCCAGGTACTTGTACTTGATGACGTTGACGCCGAGGGACTCGGCCGCGATCGGGTTCTCGCCGCACGAGCGCAGGCGCAGGCCGAACGGCGTGCGCCACAGCACCCACCAGGTGAAGGGGATCAGTGCGAGCGCGATCAGCGTCAGCGGCGACAGGTCCGTGACCAGGCCGCCGAGCAGGCCCGCGATGTCCGAGATCAGGAACCAGTGTTTCTCGTTGAGCGTCGTCAGCCAGTCGGACAGGCCGGGGACCGTGATGTGGCCGAGCGAGTGGACCGGCGGGGACTGCTTCGTGGTGCCGACCGCGCCGTTGGCCTGGACTCCCTCGAAGGCGAACTTCGCGAGGTAGCGGGTGGCGCCGAGGGCCAGGATGTTGATGGCCACACCGGAGACGATGTGGTTGACGTTGAAGGTGACCGTCACGACGGCGTGGAGCAGTCCGCCGATCGCGCCGCCGATGATGCCGGCGAGGACACCGACCCAGGGCCCCCACTGGTAGCCGGCCCACGCGCCGAACCAGGTGCCGAGGATCAGCATGCCCTCCAGGCCGATGTTGACGACGCCGGACCGCTCGGCCCACAGGCCGCCCAGGCCCGCGAGGCCGATCGGCACGGCGAGTTGCAGCGCCGTGGACATCTGGCTGACGTTGGTGATGCCGTCGGCGCCGGTGATCATGCGGACGACGGAGGTGAGGGCCAGGACCGCCGCTACGACGATCATGACCATCGGGAGGGACATCTTGCGGCGGCCGCCGGGTGCGGGCTGCGACGCGGGCTTCTTGTCGAGGACCGTGGCCGTACTCATCAGGCAGCCACCTCCTTCTTGAGTTCGCTGGTGTTCTCACCGGCGGCGATGGCGAGTTCGATGCCGACCCTGCGCTGCTGGCGCCGCTGGCCCCAGACGCGTACGGCCTCGTAGGAGACGACGACGGCGATCGTGATGATGCCCTGCATGATCACCGCGATCTCCTTGTCGTAGCCCTGCAGGTCGAGCGCCGCCGATGCCTTCTCCAGCCAGGAGATCAGCAGCGCGGCGAAGGCGATGCCCACCGGCGAGTTGCGGCCGAGCAGCGCGATGGTGATGCCCTGGAAGCCGATCGTCGTCGGGAAGGTGAGCGAGTACGTGTGCGTGTCGCCGAGGAGGAGCGGCAGGCCCGCAAGACCCGCGAGCGCGCCCGAGACGAGCATCGCCGTCAGGAGCATGCGCTTGGCGTCGACGCCACTGGCCGCGGCGGCCGACTCGGAGGCGCCCGTGGCGCGCAGGTCGAAGCCGAAGCGGGTGCGGTTCAGGACGAACCAGTAGGCGACGCCGAGCAGCGCGGCGATGACGACGAAGCCGTAGATCTCGCCCGCCTCGCCCATGTTGATGCCGGGGAACCAGCCGGACTTGTGCATGGTGCCGGTCGTCTTGTTGTTGCCGACCTGCACGCCGAAGACGCTCGGCAGATAGAGGTAGCCGATGAGGCTGGAGGCGATGGAGTTCAGCATGATCGTCGCGACGACCTCGCTGACCCCGCGCGTCACCTTCAGCAGGCCCGCGATGCCCGCCCACATCGCTCCGGTCAGCATCGCGACCAGAATGAGGAGCGGGATCTGGAGGATGCCGGGCAGCGCCACCTTCGCACCGACGATCGCGGCGACGACGGCGGCGAGGCGGTACTGGCCGTCCACACCGATGTTGAACAGGTTCATGCGGAAGCCGATGGCGACCGCGAGCGCGGCGAGGTAGTACATGCCGGCCTGGTTGATGATCAGGACCTGCACGTCGGAGTACGTCGCCTGCGTGAACATGATGCTGTACGGCTCGACCGGGCTCTTGCCGGAGGCCAGCAGCACGACCGAGGTGAGGACCACGGCCGTCACCAGGGCGATGACGGGTCCCGCGACGCCGAGGAGCAGCCGCTCCTTGTCGAGGGCGAACTTCTTCTTCATGTCGATGGCCATCAGGACTCGTCCTCCGGCTGCGGCTTGCGTGCTGCGGGCACTGAGTCGCCGCCTTCTTCCTCGTGTTCCAGGTGTCCGGCGGACGCGCCGGTCATCGCCGAACCCAGCTCCTCCGGCGTGATGGTGGCCGGGTCGGCGTCGGCGACGAGCTTGCCGCGGTAGATCACCCGCAGGGTGTCGGAGAGGCCGATCAGCTCGTCGAGGTCGGCGGAGATGAGCAGCACGGCCAGGCCCTCGCGGCGGGCCTCGCGTATCTGGTCCCAGATCTGCGCCTGCGCGCCGACGTCGACGCCGCGGGTGGGGTGCGCGGCGATGAGGAAGCGCGGGTGGTGGCTCATCTCGCGGCCGACGATCAGCTTCTGCTGGTTGCCGCCCGACAGGGAGGCCGCGGTGACGTCGATGCCGGGGGTACGGACGTCGTACTCCTCGACGATGCGGCGGGTGTCGGCCTGTGCCGCCTTGATGTCGATGAGGACGCCGCGCGCGTTGGGCTTCTCGGTGACGTGGCCGAGGATGCGGTTCTCCCAGAGCGGCGACTCCAGGAGCAGGCCGTGGCGGTGGCGGTCCTCGGGGATGTAGCCGATGCCGCTCTCGCGGCGCTTGCGGGTGCCCCAGTCGGTGATCTCGTCGCCTTCGAGGGCGATGGTCCCGGAGTCGGCGTGCTTGAGTCCGATGAGCGCGTCGATCAGCTCGGTCTGGCCGTTGCCCTCGACGCCGGCGAGGCCGAGGACCTCGCCCGCGTGGATGGTGAACGAGATGTCGTCGAGCAGCGGGCGGCCGCCCTCGGCGTCCAGGCGCAGGCCCTCGACGGTCAGGACCGGGCGGTCGGTGACGGTCGACTCGGCGGTCTCGGGCGTGGGCAGTTCGGAGCCGACCATCAGCTCCGCGAGCTGGCGCGGCGTCGTCTCGGCGGGCACGGCCGTGCCGACCGTGGTGCCGCGCCGGATGACGGTGATCTCGTCGGCGACGGACAGCACCTCGCCCAGCTTGTGCGAGATGAAGATGACCGAGAGGCCCTCCGCCTTGAGCTCGCGCAGGTTGTCGAAGAGCGCGTCGACCTCCTGCGGCACGAGCACGGCGGTCGGCTCGTCGAGAATCAGCGTACGGGCGCCGCGGTAGAGGACCTTGAGGATCTCCACGCGCTGCCGGTCGGCGACGCCGAGGTCCTCGACCAGGGCGTCGGGCCGCACGTTGAGGTGGTAGCGCTCGGAGATCTCGGCGATCTTGCGCCGGGCCTTGCCCCCGATCCCGTACAGCTTCTCGCTGCCCAGGACCACGTTCTCCAGGACCGTGAGGTTGTCGGCGAGCATGAAGTGCTGGTGCACCATGCCGATGCCCCGGGCGATGGCGTCGGCGGGCGAGGAGTAGGTGACCTGCTCGCCGTCGACGGCGATGGTGCCCTCGTCGGGCTTCTGCATGCCGTAGAGGATCTTCATCAGCGTCGACTTGCCCGCACCGTTCTCACCGACGAGGGCGTGCACGGTGCCCTTGTTGACGGTGAGGTGGATGTCGTGGTTGGCGACGACGCCGGGGAAGCGTTTGGTGATGCCGGCCAGTTCGACTGCCGGCGGGCTGCTGGACGCGTTGATGGCGCACTCTCCTGGGAGATGGGGGCCGGGCGCCGGTTCTGCGCGAAGAGCCCCTGCGGCGTGGTGAAGAGGGGGGCACGAGCCGCTCGCGAACGGGGTGCGGGTCAGTTTCCCCCCGCACCCCGTCGTCCGCTCATGCCCTCATGGTCACTACTTGCTGTTGACCTGGATCTTGCCGCTGATGATGTCCGCCTCGGCGGCCTTCACGGCCTTCTGAATCGCATCGTTACCGGAGAACTTCGGGTTGGAGTCGGCGAGGCCGACACCGCCCGACTTCAGGTCGCCGCGGATGATGCCCGACTCCGGCTTGCCGTCGTGGACGGACTTGGCCAGGTTGAACACGGCCTGGGAGACGTTCTTCGTGGCCGAGGTGAGGATGTAGTCCTTGTACTTGGCCAGGGCCTTCTGCTTGTACTGGTCGGAGTCGACGCCGATCGCCCAGACCTTCTTGGCCGCGGCGGCCTGGATGACGCCCTGACCGGACAGGCCGGCCGCGTGGTAGACCACGTCGGCGCCCTTCTCGATCTGCGCCTCGGCGGCCGTCTTGCCCTTGTCGGGGCTGGCGAAGCCGCCCTCCTGCGCGGTCTGCGTCAGGTACTGCGAGAGCACCTTCACCTTCGGGTCGGTGTCGTGGACACCCTGCAGGAACCCGGCCTGGAACTTGTGGATCAGCGGTACGTCCACGCCGCCCACGAACCCGACGGTCTTGGTCTTGGTCGCCTCGGCGGCGGCCACACCGGCGAGGTAGGAGGACTCCTGCTCGCTGAAGACCAGGTCGGCGATGTTCTTCGCCTGGTCCTGGGAGTCGTCGACGATGCCGAAGGTGGTCTTCGGGAACTTCTTGGCGGCGGCCGAGATGGCCGGAGCGTACGAGTAGCCGATGCCGATGACCGGGTTGTAGCCCTGCTTGGCGAGGGCGACGAGGCGGGCGGTCTTGTCGGCGTCGGTCTCGCCGTCGGTCGGCTCCTGGCTGGTGGTCTTGTAGCCGAAGGTCTTCTGCGCCTTGACCAGGCCCTCGTAGGCGGCGTCGTTGAACGACTGGTCGCCGCGGCCCCCGACGTCGAAGGAGATGGCGAGGCCCTTGTCCTTGCCACCGCTCGACTTGCTTGCGGCGTCGCTGGACGTACCGCCACAGGCGGAGAGGGAGGCGGCGAGAGCGACGGTCGCAGTGCCTGCGAGCGCTATTCGAGAAACGCGGCGCATGGGTGAGCTCCTTGTGTACAAGCACCGACGACGGACCGGACGGCGCTGGCTTCGCCGCAGATTAACGCGCGTAGAACGCTCGCTGAACCCCCTCAGGAATACCGTTATCGGTCCGTACTGCAACGGGCCGGAAGTGATCTTGCGCCGGGGCGGTCCAGATGTTGTACGTACCTACAGGAACGCCCCGGCCCCGCCGCCGGGACCGGGGCGGGACAGGGCTGGGACCAGGGCGGGGCGACGCAGCGTACAGCGCCGGCTACGGCTTGGTCGCGACCGTGATGCTGCCGTCGATGATGCCCTGCTTCGCCTTCTCCACGGCCGCCGCGAGGCCGGGGATCCGGCCGTACTCCGGGTTGGTGTCGGTGACGCCGACGCCGCCGGCCTTCAGGTCGAACCGGGTCACACCGGACAGTGGCTTGCCGTCGTGCACGGACTTGGCCAGCTCGTAGACGGCGCGGCCGACGTCCTTGGTGGCGGAGGTGAGGATGTAGTCCTTGTACGGGGCGAGCGGCTTCTGCTTGTACTGGTCGGAGTCGACGCCGATCGCGAACTTCTTCGCCTTGGCGCATGCCTCGATGACGCCCTGACCGGACAGCCCGGCGGCGTGGTAGACGACGTCCGCGCC
Organism: Streptomyces beihaiensis; assembly: GCF_026274175.1. Classification (GTDB taxonomy): domain Bacteria; phylum Actinomycetota; class Actinomycetes; order Streptomycetales; family Streptomycetaceae; genus Streptomyces; species Streptomyces beihaiensis. The sequence continues at coordinate 28,496 of NZ_JAPHNL010000046.1, read as the reverse complement.
CTTCTCCAGCTCGCCCTCGGCGGCGGTGCGTCCCTTGTCGGGGCTGGAGAAGCCGCCTTCCTGCGCGGTCTCGGTCAGATACTGCTTGACGACCTTGACCTTGGGATCGGTGTCGTGCACGCCCTGCACGTACCCGGCCTCGAACTTGTGGATCAGCGGCACGTCGACGCCGCCCACGAATCCGACGGTCTTCGTCCTGGTCGCCTTCGCGGCGGCGACACCGGCGAGGTACGACCCCTGCTCCTCGCTGAAGACGAGGTCGGCGACGTTCTTGGCGTGGATCGTCGAGTCGTCGATGATCCCGAAGGTGGTCTTCGGGTACTTCGCGGCGGCGGCCTTGACGGCGGGCGCGTAGGCGAAGCCGACACCGATGACCGGGTTGTAGCCGCTGCGCGCGAGCGAGGTGAGCCGCGCGACCTTGTCGGCGTCGGTCTCGCCCTCGGTGGGCTCCTGGGCGGCGCTCTTGTAGCCGAACGCCTTGTCGGCCTTGACCATGCCGGAGTAGGCGGCGTCGTTGAACGACTGGTCGCCGCGGCCCCCGACGTCGTACGAGAGGGCGAGCCCCAGGTGCTTGTTCTTGGCCTCGTTCTTCGCCTGGTCGGCGCTGGTGCCGCCACAGGCGGTGGCGGTGAGGGCGAGACCGGTGACGACCACGGCGACGGCCGTGAGCCGGGGCGTGCGTCGCGCGGTGGGCCGGGACGTGCGGGGGGACGTACGAGTTCGACGCATGGTGGGCATGGCGGAACGCTCCTTCGTCAACACGTCAACACGTCAACACGCCGTGTGGGGCGCTGAGTTCGGCGGAGCGTAACGCGCGTAGTGCGGCCTGGCGGGGGGTTCGGCCCCGCCGTTACCGATTCGTGGCGGGCGTCAGCCTTCGTCGGCGCCGTCCAGCAGGGCGGCCGCGGTGAAGAGCTCCACGCCCACCGTGATGGCGTACTCGTCGGCGTCGAAGTCGCCCTGGTGGAGGTCGCGGCTGCCGCGCTCCCCCGGCCCCTTCACGCCGAGCCGGGCCATGGCCCCCGGCACGTGCTCCAGGTACCAGGAGAAGTCCTCGCCGCCGAGGCTCTGCGGGGTGTCCTCGACGGAGTCGGCGCCGCGGCGCGCGGCCATGGCGTCCCGCAACAGGTCTGTCGTGCCTGGGTCGTTGACGACCGGAGGCACCCCTCGTACGTAGTTCACGACGGGCTTGGCCCGGTACAGGTCGGCGACCTCCTGGACGGCGCCGTGCACCACGTCGGGCGCCTGCCGCCAGGAGTGGAGGTCGAGGCAGCGGACGGTGCCGGAGAGTTCGGCGTGCTGCGGGATGACGTTGCACGCGTGCCCGACCTCCAGCCGCCCCCAGGTGACGGCGAGTCCGGAGCGGGCGTCGACACGGCGGGCGACCAGGGACGGGACCTCGGTGGCGACCTTGGCGGCGGCGGTGACGAGGTCGGTGGTGAGGTGGGGGCGCGCGGTGTGGCCGCCGGGCCCGTCGAGGGTGACTTCGAGCCGGTCGCAGGCGGAGGTGATGGCGCCGTGCCGCAGCCCGATCCGCCCGGCCTCGACCTTCGGGTCGCAGTGCACGGCGACGATCCTGCGCACCCCGTCGAGCACCCCGCACTCGATGGCGTCCGGCGCCCCGCCCGGCAGCACTTCCTCGGCGGGCTGGAAGATCAGCCGTACGGGGCGCGGCAGCTGCCCGCGCCGGTGCAGCTCGGCGAGGACGAGCCCGGTGCCGAGCACGACGGTGGTGTGCACGTCGTGCCCGCAGGCGTGCGCGCGGTCCGCAACGGTGGAGCGGTACGGGCAGTCGGTCTTGGTGTCCGGGATGGGCAGCGCGTCGATGTCGGCCCGCAGCGCGAGCATCCCGCGCCCGCCGCCGCCCCCACCCTCGTCTTCGACTTCGACTTCGACTTCGACTTCGCCTACGGCTTCGGCTTCCGCTTCGGCTTCGATGCCGATGTCGCAGACGAGCCCGGTCCCGGTGGCGAGCACGCGCGGCGTGAGCCCGGCCTGCTCCAGGCGGGCCTTGAGCGCGGCGGTGGTGCGGAACTCCTGGTTGCCCAGCTCCGGGTGCATGTGCAGGTCGCGCCGGAAGGCGACCAGTTCATCGCGCAGCGCGTCGGGCAGGGTGCCGGGGAGCTCGGAACGTCGGGAGGGCTGACGGGACATCGACTCGTTCACCCTGCGAAGGGTAGAGCGGTGCACCGGGCAACTAACTCGAGATCAACAAAAGTTCAGCCAGATTGACGTAAGAAACTTGGTCGTGGCGCGCGTACGGATCGGACGAGGAGGGTATGAAACCTGGTTCACACCAGCCACTCGCCCTCGCGCATGACGGTCCGTGTCGGCATCTCGGCGACCGTGCCCCACGCTTGCAGCAGGTACGGGGTGACCTGGAAGAACACGTACGACGGATGGTCCTTGCGGGGGTCCCACCCGTCCTTGGCCGCGAAGGCGTCACCCACCTCGACCGGGAGTTCCTCGCGGGTCAGCATGCGCGCGGTGCCGTGGACCAGGACCACATCCCGGGTGTGTCCGAAGGAGAGCCGGACCCGGCCGGAGGCAATCAGGTTGCGCCCGGTCGGGTTGGTGTCGCGGGTGGCCAGCCACACCGCCTCCCCGTCCCACCAGAAGGCCAGCGGCACCAGGCACGGCTCGCCGCTCGCAGCGGCCGTGGCGACCCACACGTCGTTGTCCCGCACGAGCCGTTCCAGCGCCTCCCGCTTTCGCTGCTCGGGGCTGCGGGGGCCGGTGGGGCCAGAATCGGTGGTCGTCATGCGGCGAAGACTATGCCGGTACCGGCGGCGCCCACATCCGGCCGCGGACGTAGGGCCGAAGACGGAGCCGCGGTGGCGGCGGGGCGAGGGAAGGGCGCTCGACGCCCTCGTACGTGTGCGGTTCGGCACGGTGAGGCTACGGACCGGGACCGACTCTCTGATGCCGGGCCGTCCACGCCTTGGCGGCGGTGGCCTTGACGAGGGCGCCGGTGTCGGTGCGCGGCCACGTGCCCGGCCGGAGCTCGTCGGCGTCGGCCCAGCGGCCTGGACGCGCGGTCCGGAAGGGGTGGTTGAAGGGGTGGTTTCGGTGGCGGTGATGCTCTTTCGGCCGCCGCTGCCGCCGTCGCCGTCGCCGTTCACGGTGATCCGGACCAGGTGCTTGACGCCTTCACGGGCGATCAGGTCGGTGACGGCGGCGGCCTCGGTCCCGCCCGGCTCGGCGCCGGTGGCGACGACCCGCCCCCCGGCCCCCGTCTTCGATCGGGACGCGACCCCCGTCGGCCATGGGTTGCTGCTGGGTCACTCAGCGCGCCGTCCGGCAGGCACGGCACGGGGCGTCACTCCGCGACTGTCCCCCGCGCCCCACGCGCCGACCCCGCGATGCCCGCGAGGAAGCCCTGTGCGTGTTCGGAGACGCCCTGGCGCAGCCAGGCCGGGTCGATCTCGCAGACCGCCACGTTCACCCCGGTTCCGGCGAGCGCGATCGGGAGCGTGTGGACCACCGTCGACGGGAAGCTGAGGATCGTGCGGCCGACCGGGCCGCGTCGGGCGATCAGTTCCAGGGGCAGGTCCGGGCGGACGACCTCCAGGCCCGTCTTTGCGACCAGGCGGTGGAGCTTGTCGGCGCTTTCGCGGCGGTGGGCGAAGTAGCGGGTCGCGCCGTGGGCCGTGGCCAGGTCGCGGACGGCCACGAGGTAGCGGTCCAGGTCGACCACGCCCGTCTCCACCAGTGACGTTCCGACCAGGTCCGCGCCGCGCGTCAGGCGCGGGGGGCCGAAGCGCTCGCGCGTCCAGGCGTAGGCGTTCGTCTCCAGCGTGACGCCTTCCGGGGCCCGCTCCACCGGCATCGACGTGAAGACCGACACGGTGCGGCGGCCGTTCGGCCGGGGCGTGAGCCTGCGGCGGGCCGAGGAGGAGACGGGCGCGAAGGCCAGGTCCATCGGGCGGGGCCGGCCGCCGCGCCGGTGCCAGCGCACCAGGCGTTCACCGTCGGCCAGTTGGGAGACGAACTCCATGGTCGCCGTGCCGTCGTCGACCACGACCAGGTCTTTCGCGCGGGTGATCGTCAGGAGCAGCTGTACGTAGCGGGAGAACGGGTCGCCGATGACGATCCGGTGCGCCTTGCGGAGCTGACCGGTCAGGCCGCGGACCGTGCGCAGGGGCGCGGTCGGGCCACCGCGCGCTTCCTCCCAGCGGACCGAGTGGCCCTCCTCGCGGGCGAGTTCGGCCATGCGGCGCAGCTGGCCCCGGGTCATGGGGTCGTTGGGCGAGAGCACCACGACGCTCGCCGTGGTCGCGGTGTGGTGGGTCCACTCCAGGACGTTCAGAAGCTGCACCGGGCTCTCGACGAAGCACAGCGTTCCGCTCGCACTGCTGCTGGTCATGCGCGGCCCTCCCCAGGGACGCCGAGGCGGTCCGGCGTGTCGGGTGCGCCGGACCGCCAGGTGTGGTGGATCAGACGGCGACCGGCTCGCCGGCCGCGTCGGCGATCTCCGCCTCCGCGACGACACCGGCGACTCGGCGCAGCTTCTTCATCGGGCCGAGCTCGGACTCGTAGACCTTCTTGACGCCGTCACCGAGCGACTCCTCGATGGTGCGGATGTCGCGGACGAGGCGGACGAGGCCCCCCGGCTCGACCGAGGCGGCCTGGTCCGAGCCCCACATGGCGCGGTCGAGGGTGATGTGACGCTCGACGAACGTGGCGCCGAGGGCGACGGCGGCGAGCGTCGTCTGCAGGCCCGTCTCGTGGCCGGAGTAGCCGATCGGGACGTTCGGGTACTCCTGCTGAAGCGTGTTGATGACGCGGAGGTTGAGCTCCTCGGCCTTGGCCGGGTACGTCGACGTGGCGTGGCACATCAGGATGTTGTCGGAGCCGAGGACCTCGACCGCGTGGCGGATCTGCTTCGGGGTCGACATGCCGGTGGAGAGGATGATCGTCCGGCCCGTCGCGCGCAGGGCGCGCAGCAGCTCGTCGTCGGTCAGGGACGCGGACGCGACCTTGTGGGCGGGGACGTCGAACTTCTCCAGGAAGGCGACGGCCTCGGTGTCCCACGGGGAGGCGAACCAGTGGATGTTCTTCGACTTGCAGTACTCGTCGATCTGGCGGTACTCGTCCTCGCCGAACTCGACGCGGTGACGGTAGTCGATGTACGTCATCCGGCCCCAGGGGGTGTCGCGCTCGATGTCCCACTGGTCGCGCGGGGTGCAGATCTCCGGGGTGCGCTTCTGGAACTTGACGGCGTCGCAGCCGGCCTCGGCGGCGACGTCGATCAGCTTGAACGCGTTGTCCAGGTCGCCGTTGTGGTTGATGCCGATCTCGCCGGTGATGTACACGGGGTGGCCGGGGCCGGCGGTGCGCGAACCGAACGTACGGAGGCGGGAGTTGGCGTCTACGGCGTGCAGTGCGGACATGGTGGTTCGTTCCTTACTTTTCGGGGGAGTCGCGGGAGGCGAGAGGTTCGGGAAGTGAGGCGTTGGGTGGGGCGTTGGGTGAGGTGTTCAGGAGGCCGGGGTGAGTGACGGGCCGAGGAGCCAGCCCGCGATCTCCCGGATCGCGCCGTCGCCACCGCGCACGGTGGTGACCGCGCGGGCGGCGCCCCGTACGACGTCGTGGGCGCCGGCGACCGCCACCGGCCAGCCGACGAGGTCGAAGCAGGGCAGGTCGTTGACGTCGTTGCCGACGTAGAGCACGCGCTCGGGCGCGATGCCCTGTTCCTCGCACCACTGTTTGAGGGCGACGTCCTTGCGGTCGATGCCGTGAAGGACGGGGATCTTGAGCTTGCGCGCGCGGGCGGCGACGATCGGGTTCTGTTCCGTGGAGAGGATCAGCAGGCGCAGGCCGCTCCTGCGCAGGGCCGCGATGCCGAGACCGTCGCCGCGGTGGACGGTGACGAACTCCCGTCCGTCGACGTCGATGAGCACCCGGTCGTCGGTCTGGGTGCCGTCGAAGTCGAGGACGACCGCGTCGACGTCCTCGGCCGCCGGGAGCGCGCCGGGACGGTCCGCGTCGAGCAGCGGGGCCAGGGCGCGGGCCCGCGCGAGGTCGTGCGGGTCGTCGATCTCCAGGACGCGCGCGGGGTCCGTGCGGACGAGTTCCGTGCGGCCGAAGAAGCGGTGCTGGTGCTTGCGGAAGCCGGGCGCGTCCATGGCGTACGCGGCGCCGGTCTCCAGGTAGTCCTGGGGGCGGTCCTGGCGGCGCGGGCGGAAGCTCTTGTCGTGGTTGACGCCGTGGCCGCCGCCGGTGCGGTCGTCGCCGTCCGGCGCCTGGCCCGCCTCGTGCGCCTCGTGCGCCTCGCCCGCCTCGTCCGCCTCGCGCCAGACGAACCCGTGGAACGGGGCCACCGTCACGGCCGTGTCCGCGCCCTGCTCGACCACGGCGGCGGCGACACCCTCGACGTCCTCGCGGGCGATGAACGGGCTGGTGCACTGGACGAGCAGCACCACGTCCACGGCCTCGCCGTGCAGCGCCTCGTGGGCGTCCATGGCGTGCAGGACCGCGGCCTCGGAGGTCGCCGTGTCCCCGGCGATGTCGGCGGGGCGAAGGACGACCTCCGCGCCGGCCTGCCGGGCCGCGGCGGCGATGGCCTGGTCGTCGGTGGAGACCACGACGTCCGTGACCAGCCGGGTGGCCCGGCACTCGCGGACCGCCCGCGCCACCAGCGGCACGCCGCCGACCGGTGCGAGGTTCTTGGCGGGCACCCCCTTGGAGCCGCCGCGGGCGGGGATGACGGCGAGGACGCGGCGGACCGGGGTCGCCGCCTGTCCCGCTGCGGGGTCGGTCATGGGCGCTTCTCCTTCGGGAGGGCTGTCGGAAGGGTCATGGGTCCGCGGGGTCACAGCTCCCCCATCCGCCGGATCACGGGCGCCACGCGCTGCACGCCGTGCCGGTAGGCGCCGCGGGCCGCGCGCCGGACGACCTGGCGCACGGCGCCGGGCTCCTTGTCGGCCGCGGGCGCGCCGGGCAGCGGGGAGCCGTCGGGGGCGAGGTGGTGGCGGGCGAGGATGCGGGGCAGGTAGCCGGGGGCCGTGGCGGGGCTGTAGTACGGGTCGATGGCGGGCAGCCGGTCGGCCGCGACCAGCCCGGCGACGCGCTCGCGCGCCGCGTCGAAGGCGTGCTCGTACGAGCCGTCGGCCGCGACGCCCTGGCGGGCGACCCACGCGGGGTCGGCCTCGGGGCGCGCGTCGGCGTCCAACTGGTCCCAGGAGACGAGGCAGTTCGACCCGGTGAAGTGGTGATTGCCCAGCGCTTCACGCACACCGAGGTCGGTGAGCAGCGCGGTGGGGATCCGCCGGTGCAGGGCTTCGAGCGCGGCCGTGGAGCTGACCGTGACCAGCAGATCCGTCCGGTCGAGCACCTCGCCCATGTTCCCGTACACGAGGCGGAAGTTGGACGGGAGGCCGCCGCCGCCCTCCAGCTTCCGCGCGAGCTTCTGGTAGGGCGTCTCCTCGATGTGCGTGGTGTGCTCGCCGGGCTTGCTGCGCAGTTTGAGCAGCACCTCGCGGTCGGGGTGCGAACGGGCGTGCTGGATGAGGCGGTTGAGCAGGTAGGCGCGGTCGGCCGGGGTCTCGGGCACCGACGGCTGCGCGGCGAAGACGACCGTGTACGGGCGGTCGTGCGCGGCACCGGCCTCGTACGGCTCGCCGCCCAGGAAGGGCAGCGCGCACTCGGTCACCGACGACGCGTCCGCGCCCACGCCCTGGTACACGGCGCGGAAGCGGTCGGCGTCGTAGGCCGAGTTGGCGAGCACGACGTCCGCGCCGTGGCGCAGCAGCAGGCCGTCGGTGAGCTTCTCGTAGACGACGCCGACATAGCCGGTGACGACGACGGGCCGCTTCTGGCGCCCCTGCCAGGTCTTCGCGAGCCCGTGCAGCACGGCCTGGACGGCCCCGCCGACGAGGGCGAGGACGACCACGTCGTACGGACGGGCTTCGCGCTCCATGGCGCGCAGGAACTCGACGGCGGTAACCTCGCGCAGCGAGTCGGCGCGCACGCCGACCTCCCTCAGCTGGCGGGGTGTCGGGGTGGCCCGCCCGCGCAGCAGGTATCCGTCCAGGGACGGGTCCGGCTGGATGCGGGCTGCGGTCAGCGCACCCCATTTCCAGCGGGTGTCCGAGTCCGCGAGGACGGCGACGCGTCGGGGCTTCGTAGTACTGGGCGGCACGTCGAAGACGCTAGAAATCAATTTCTAGTTGCGGCCCAACCGCGAATCAACGAAAAGTTAACAACGCGCCACCGTGAGCCGAACTGGCCCGCGGCAAGCGGCGAAACACATGGGATGCACCGTTCCGACACATGGAGTTCACCCACCGTACGGGCGGCGGAAAGTTGTTCAGCCGGACGCGCTCCTACTGTTCTGCGGGTGCCAAAGCTCTCCGCGATCGTGCCGTTCTACAACGTGCAGCAATACGCCCCGGACACCCTCACCAGCCTTCGCATGAATGCGCGGGACGATTTCGAGTTCGTTCTTGTCGACGACAGATCGAAGGACGAAACCCCGGCCATTCTCGAACGTGCGGCCGAGGAGCTGTCTGACGTCGCCCAGGTGCGGGTCATCCGCCACGAGGAGAACGGAGGGCTGGCCACGGCGCGCAACACCGGTCTCGACGCGGCGCGGGGCGAGTACCTGACGTTCCTGGACGGGGACGACTGGCTCGTCCCCGGCTACTTCGAGCGGCTCGTCGCCGCCATCGAGGAGCTGGGCTGCGACTTCATCCGCACCGACCACGTGCAGGCCACCGCGCGGGCCCGCACCGTGCACCGGGCGCCGGTGGGGCCGCGGGGCCAGGTGCTCAGCCCCCGGGACGCGATCCTGCCGGCCCACCGCACCACCTCGGTGGACTACGCCTACGCCTGGGCCGGGGCGTACCACCGGCGGCTGCTCGACCGGGGCCTGCTGCACTTCACCGACGGGCTGCGCACGGCCGAGGACCGGCCGTGGATCTGGAAGCTGCACCGGGAGGCGGAGTCGTTCGCCGTGGTGAACCTGATGGGTGTGTTCTACCGGCGCGGTGTCGCGTCGTCCCTCACGCAGATCGGGGACGCCCGCCAGCTCGACTTCATCCGCGCCTTCGACCAGGTGGTGGAGGAGACCGCGGCCGACCCGGACGCGGACCGGCTGCTGCCAAAAGCACTGCGCACGTACTGCGCGATCATCGCCCACCACCTCTCGGACGAGGCCAAGTGGGAGCCGGCCGTGGCCAAGAGGCTGCGGTCGATGAGCGCGGCCGCGCTGCAGCGCATGCCGCAGGACGTCCTCGGCGACGTTCTGGACACCATGGACCACCGCCGCGCCGGCACGCTGCGGCGGCTGCGGCGCCGGGTCACCGCAGGAAAGGCGGCCGTGTGATGGCTCGTACCGCTCAGACGAATCAGACCACTCAGACCAGTCGGACCAGTCGGACCAGTCGGACCAGTCGGACCAGTCGGACCACTCAGATCCTCTGCGCCTCGACGCTGTACGGCGCCGCCACCCTGGCCGCCGCCCTAGACTCCGGGCAGTTCACCGAGGCCGACCGGCGCGTGCTGCTCGTGTTCAACAACTCCGCCACCCCGGAGACCACGACGCCGCTGGACGCCATGCCCGGCTTCGAGGCGCTGCGCGACCGCTTCGACGACGTGCTCTCCTGGAACGAGGCCATCCGGCCCTTCCACCCCGGGGTCTGGTCGCCGCGCCCCGACGACGTCCCGCTCTTCGAGCGCTATCTGCGGCTGCTGTGGGGACTCGGCGACGACCGCGTGGAGCTGGCCCTGGAATCCATCCAGGTCTCACCCGCGATGACGGTGGCGCAGTTGTTCACCGGCGCGCCGATCGACGTGTACGCCGACGGCCTGATGAGCTACGGCCCGACCCGCAACAAGCTGGACCCGCTGGTCGGCACGCGGGTGCGGCGCCTGCTCCACCTGGACCTGGTGCCGGGGCTCGCTCCGCTGCTGCTGACCGAGTTCGACGTGCCCGCGCAGGTGGTGCCCACGCCCGCCTTCCTGAAGGTGCTGGGCGAGCTGGCGAACCGGCTGCCGTCGTCGCTCGCGGTCCCCGACGACGCGGCGCTGCTGCTCGGCCAGTACCTGTCCGCGCTGAACGTGCTCTCCACCGAGGAGGAAGAGGAGTTGCACGTACGGATGCTGCGGGGCGCGGTCGACCGCGGCCACCGCACGGCCGTCTTCAAGCCCCACCCGACGGCACCGGCCCGCTACAGCCGCGCCCTGGAGACCGAGGCCGAGCGGCTCGGGGTGCGGCTCACGGTCCTGGACACGCCGATGCTCGCCGAGGTGCTGTTCGAGAAGGCCCGGCCCGCCCTGGTGGTCGGCTGCTTCTCGACAGCGCTGTTCACCGCCACCACCTTCTACGACCTGCCGGTCGCCCGCATCGGCACGGACACCCTGCTCGACCGGCTGTCGCCCTTCGAGAACAGCAACCGCGTCCCGGTCACCATCGTGGACGCGCTGCTGCCCGAGCTGACGGACGGCGCGAAGGTCGCCGAGCAGCGCGGGACGCTGGAGGCCGACGCGCTCACCGATCTCGTACGCGCCGTCGGCTTCACCATGCAGCCGAAGATCCTGCCGGAGCTGCGCGCGCACGCCGAGCGGTATCTGACGCGGCACCTGGACACGGACACCTGGCGGTACTTCAAGAGGAAGCGCCTCACCTCGCTCGGCCTGCCCGGCGGGGTCCCGGCCCAGCTGGCGTTCCTGCCGCGCAACGCGACGGTCCGCCGGGTCGCCCGCAAGGCTCGCCGTCTGAAACGATCGGTACGCCGCTGAGAATGAGGGTCGGTCGACGAATGAGGGCGGGCGTCGAATGAGGTCGGGCGACCGGATCGCGTCGCCCGTCGTTCACCTCTCGTCCATCACCAATTCTTTCCGTTCTGCTCGCCGCTCCGCCGCGCAAATGAAACTCCCCGCTGTTGCGTGAAGTGTTCAACTTCCGCACAACCGTCGGGGAGTTTCGCTTGTCAACAGTGATGTCCGCCTCGACGCGTATCGGGGCACCCATAGTTCCCCTGCATTCGGAGTGGACTGATACATCCATGCGCATCGCTGTTTTTGTCGAGAACCGCAACGGCGTCGGCCTCGCCGCCTCCATCATGCGAGCCCCCGGGGCCGAAGCGCACTCGTTCCACCTGATCACCGCCGACCGGGACGGGAATGTCGCCGGCTGGATCGAGCAGGAGGCCGAGGCCCGCTTCGACGACCTCACGGTCCGCAACCTGTTCACCGTGGACGAGGCGTTGAGCGGGGACGAGTTCCTCGAGGAGGTCGGCCACCGCGTCCGCGCGTTCACCGATGAGGAGCGCATCGACCGGTTGGTGTTCTTCAACGACCAGTCGCAGCGCGGCCGTCGGGTGGCCCAGACCCTGAGACGCGCCCTGCCGCTCGTCCTGGTCCAGGACGGGCACCTGGACTTCCGCTTCAAGAAGACGGAAACGGGCCCGCGCGACCAGAACTGGTACTACGGGGCGTCCGCCCCCGCCGCGATCTGTGTCTGGGGCCCGGCCACGCGGCAGCACCTGATGTTCCGCTCCGCCGATGCCGACCCGCGCGTCCACATCACCGGAGCGCTCGGCCACAGCGACGACCCGACACTGCTGCGCGCCGCCCGCTCCAGCACCCACCGGCACGGCAAGAGCCCCGGCGAACCGCTGCGGATCGTGATCCTCGACCAGCCGCTCAGTGACCAGCGCAAGCTGCCCCGGGGGGACCACCGCAAGCAGCTGTCCGAACTGTGCGCCGCCCTCGCCGAGTTCGGGCAGGTGGAGATCAAACCGCACCCCTCCACTCTCGACGGCCACCTCGGCTGGCTGCGCTCCCTGCCCGACGTGACCGTGCTCGACGAGGGCACGCTCCTGGAGGCCGAGGCGCTGGACGGCTACGATCTCGCGATCACCTTCTTCTCCACCACCTATCTGCAGACGCTGCGGGCGGGCACGCCGCTCGTCCTGTTCAGCCCGCCCCCGCTGAACATCGTCTTCCCGACCATCAACCACCCGCTGCTGCGCAACGTCGGCACCGTCGGCGAACTCGTCGACGTCGTCGCCGACCTGCACCGCTCCGGCAAGTTCGTCGCCAACGCCCACGGCGAGCCTCTCGAACACTTCCTCACCTTCCACGAGGACGTCGCCGCGCGCACCCTGCGCCACGTCGAGGAGGCCGCCGTCCCCGCCGAGCCGCCCGCGCCCCGGCGTACGGCACCGGCGAACGCGGCAGCCGGCACAGAACCGGCCGACACAGAACCGGCCGGCACGGAACCGGCCGGCACGGAACCGGCCGACATCGCGCCGGAGACCGGTTCGCGGGCGGCGCGCGCGCTGCGCGACATCGAGCGGCGGGCGGACCGGCCGCGCTCGCTGGCCGTGCTCGGCCTGGGCTTCTCGTACGTCACCGGTGTGGCGATCCCGGTACTCACCTACACGCAGGCGCTCCTCGCGCAGAGCCCGGTCGACGTCCGCTACTACGACCTGGGCGTCTACTCCCGCGCCGAGGACGTGCTCGCGGACCTGGAGAGCGCCGAGGTCGTCCTCGTCAACAGCCTGGCGCCGTTCTGGCGTTCGCCGCTGGCCAACGACCTGGTGAACGCGCTGCTCACGGCCGGGCGCTCCGTGGTGCTCTACGCCCACGAGACGGAGTACGTCATGAACTTCGAGGGCGGGCAGCACACGCTGCGCCACGCGGAGATGCTCGAACTGCTGCCGAAACTGAAGGTGTTGTGCGTCTCCACCGCCCAGGCGGACATGTTCCGCCAGCTGGGCGTGGCCGATCCGGTCGTCGTCTACAACACGGTGCCCCGCGACGCCCACCGCGCCCGTGCCCGGCGCACCCCGGGCGAGCGGCCGAGGATCGTGATGGTCGGATCGATGCAGGACCGCAAGGGCCTCGACCTGTTCTCGCGGGTCGCGGAACTCGCGCACACGCAGGGCCTGCCGTGGCGCTTCTCCTGGATCGGCCACAAGACGTGGCGCATCGGCTCCTCGACACTCCTGTCGGACCGCGTCGACTGGATGGGGGCGCTCTCCCGTGGCCGGGTGCGCGAGGAACTCGCCGACTCGGACGTCTTCTTCCTGTCCAGCGTCGACGATCCGATGCCGCTGTCCGTGGTCGAGGCGGTGCAGCAGCGCCTTCGGACGGTCACCTACCACCGGGTGGGCTCCCGGGAGGTCCTGGAAGGCGTCCCCGGATACCGCTCCTTCGCCGCGTACACGCCCGAAGCGGCCCTCGACGCGCTGCGGCGGGTGCTCGACGAGGAGGTGTCGGAGGAGGGGTACCAGGACGTGGAGGAGCTGTTCGACATTCCCGCCTTCACCACCCGCATGACGACGGCGCTCGGCCTGCCCGGCCCCGAACTGCGCGTGAGCGCGGCCGAGCACCCCGCGCGTGCGGCCGAGCAGCCCGACGGCGCGGACGAGCCGCCGTTCCCCGCGGTGCTCTCCCGGCACGGCCGCTACCTCGCGGAGGACTTCACCCGGCACTTCAAGGCGGGCCGGCACCAGGACGCCCTGCGCGTGGGCGAGGAGATTCTGCGCCGCCGGCAGCCGGTGGACGTGCTCATCGGCATGGCCGAGATACGGGCCCGGCAGGGCGAGAGCGAGAAGGCGTGCCGACTCCTGGCGGCGGCCGCGGTGGCGGGCGGCGACCGCGGCCGAGTGTGGTCGGAGGTCGCGCGCGTGGCGCCGCTGCTCGGGGCGCGGGGCAAGGCGATACGCCAGCTCGCCCGCAGGGAGTCGCTCCGCATCGGGGTCGGCAACCGCTCGGCGCGGCTGCTGAAGGCCGACTGACGCCCGCCGAGCCCGACAGGTGCTGGTGCGGGGTGCTGGTGCCGGCCGGAGAGCGCGGCCAGCTGCACCGCCCGGCCCAGTTGGTGCTGTGCTGGTGCTGGTGCTGCCCTGGTGCTGGTGCTGGTGCTGGTGCTGGTGCTGGTGGCATCCGACCGCTCCGGGCGCGGTCCCGCGAGACAGCGCGAACCGGAGGAGGCCCGCGGGTGAACTCGCCGGGACCATCGGCCCAACGGTTCCACCGGCCCCGGGATACAGCCGTGTCCCGGGGCTAGCCTGCTGAGACTCGCCTGGAGAAGCACTCGCCGAGGGGACTCACGTGACCAGCACGACCGTCAAGCCGCTGCCCGAAACACCGCGGCAGCCGCGGCGACAAGACGGAGCCAGTCCGTCGGCCGCCCCGCATTCGCGGCTGCGGGCGCTGGACGGACTCCGCCTGGTCGCCGCGCTGATGGTGGCGGCGTACCACTACGGCGGGCGGGGCGGTGACGTCACGCGCGCGTGGGGGAGTTCTCCGGCGACGCAGTTCCCGAGCCTGCACTCCGCCTTCGCCTACGGCTGCCTCGGCGTGCAGATCTTCTTCGTGATCAGCGGCTTCGTGATCTGCATGAGCGGCTGGGGCCGCCCGCTGCGCGCCTTCTTCGCGTCCCGCGTCGCACGCCTCATGCCCGCCTACTGGGTGGCGGTGGTGCTGGTGACGGCCGTGTTCGCGCTGCCGATGGTGGCGTACAAGGCGGGCACGCCCAGCGACGCGCTGACCAACCTGACGCTGCTCCAGCAGCCGGTGGGCGCGCACCGTGTCCTCGGCGTGGACTGGACGCTTTGGGCGGAGATCCGCTTCTACGCGCTGTTCGCCCTGTGCGTCGTCATGCCCGGCGCGAGCCGCCACCGGGTCGTGATGTTCTGCGTGCTGTGGACGATGGGCGCGGCCATCGCGCAGGCGTCCGGGGAGCCGCTCCTCGACCTGGTCCTGATGCCGCGGTACGCGCCGTTCTTCATCGGCGGCATCGGCCTGTACCTGGTGCACCGCGACCGCCGGGACACGACGGCGTGGGGCATTGTCGCCGTCAGCTGGCTCGTCGGCCAGCACTACGCGGTCGCCGACCTCTGGCACCGGCCGGCCCCGGACGCCTTCTCGTACCGCTCCGCGTTCTGGATCATCGCGATCGTCACGTTCGGCTTCGCGGCGGTGGCGGCCGTGGCGCTCGGCTGGGCGCGCCGCGCGAACTGGCGCTGGCTCACGGTCGCGGGTGCGCTGACCTACCCCTTCTACCTGGTCCACGAGCACCTGGGCTGGGTCGTGATCGCCGCCCTGCACCGTCATGCGGGCCTGCCGTCCTGGGCCACGTTCCTGGCGACGGCGGCGGCGATGCTGTTCCTCGCGTGGCTGCTCAACCGGTACGTGGAGAGGTGGGCGACGCCGCGGCTGCGCGGCGCGCTGAACCGTGCTCCCGAAGCTCTACGCGCCGGCCAGTGACAGCTTCACGGCGAAGCCGAGGAAGAGGACACCCGCCGCCGAGGTCGCGCCCGCCGACAGACGGCGGCGACGGCGGAAGGCCGCCGCGAGCCTCGTGCCGCCGAAGATGAGGGTCGAGAGGTACAGCACGCTGGCGAGCTGGGCGAAGGCGCCGAGGACCACGAACGACAGGGCCGGGTAGGCGTAGTGCGGGTCGACGAACTGCACGAAGAAGGCGATGAAGAACAAGATGGCCTTCGGGTTGAGCAGGCTGATCACGAAAGCGCGCCGCAGCGGCCGCTCCTGAGCCTGCGGCACGGACTCCGCGACGGAGTCGGCGGCGAGCCGCTCCCGGCGGGTACGCCACATGCCCCACGCGGCCCGCAGCATGCCGACCGCGAGCCAGGTGAGGTATCCGGCACCCGCGTACTTCACGATGCCGAACAGCACCGCGTTGGCCCGCAACAGGGACGCGACGCCCGCCGCGGACAGCGTCATCAGGACCGTGTCGCCGCACCACACGCCCGCGGCGGCCTTGTAGCCGGTGCGTATCCCGCGGCGGGCGGCGACGGACACCACGTACAGCGAGTTCGGGCCCGGCAGAAGAATGATCAGGGCGAGGCCCGCGAGGTAGGTCGGCAGATCGATGACACCCAGCATGGGCGGAGTGTCGCATATCGGCGCGCCACTCCGCCCTCGGGTTTCAGGAACTGAAAACCAGCAGGTCAGAGCCGTTTCTCCGGCTCTCGGAGCCCTCGGGGCCCTCGGGGCCCTCGGGACTCGCGGGGCCCTCGGGACTCGCGGGGCTCAGAAGGTGTCCGACGGAACGTACGTGCCCCACACCCCGCGCAGCGCGTCGCAGACCTCGCCGACCGTGGCGCGGGCGCGCAACGCGTCCTTCATCGGGTAAAGAACGTTGTCGTCACCCTCGGCGGCCTTCTTGAGCTCGGCCAGCGCCGCGTCCACCGCCCCCTGGTCGCGCTCGGCGCGCAGCTTGGCGAGGCGTTCGGCCTGCTGGGCCTCGATGGCCGGGTCGACGCGGAGCGGCTCGTAGGGCTCCTCCTCGTCGAGCTGGAACCGGTTGACGCCGACCACGACCCGCTCGCCGGAGTCGGTCTCCTGGGCGATCCGGTAGGCGGACCGCTCGATCTCGGACTTCTGGAAGCCGCGCTCGATCGCGTCGACCGCGCCGCCGAGGTCCTCGACCTTGGCCATCAGCTCCAGGGCGGCCGCCTCCACGTCGTCGGTCATCTTCTCGACGACGTACGAGCCCGCGAACGGGTCGACCGTCGCCGTCACGTCCGTCTCGTAGGCCAGGACCTGCTGCGTCCGCAGGGCGAGGCGGGCCGACTTGTCGGTGGGCAGCGCGATCGCCTCGTCGAAGGAGTTCGTGTGCAGCGACTGCGTGCCGCCGAGGACCGCGCCCAGGCCCTGGACCGCCACACGTACCAGGTTCACCTCGGGCTGCTGGGCCGTGAGCTGGACCCCGGCCGTCTGCGTGTGGAACCGGAGCATGAGCGACTTGGGGTTCTTCGCGCCGAACTCCTCCTTCATCACACGGGCCCAGATACGCCTGGCCGCACGGAACTTGGCGACCTCCTCCAGGATCGTCGTACGCGCCACGAAGAAGAAGGAGAGGCGCGGGGCGAAGTCGTCCACGTCCATCCCGGCGGCGATGGCCGTGCGCACGTACTGGATGCCGTCCGCGAGGGTGAAGGCGATCTCCTGTGCGGGGGAGGCGCCGGCCTCCGCCATGTGGTAGCCCGAGATCGAGATGGTGTTCCACTTCGGGATCTCGGCCTTGCAGTACTTGAAGATGTCGGCGATCAGGCGGAGGGAGGGCTTGGGCGGGAAGATGTACGTGCCGCGGGCGATGTACTCCTTGAGCACGTCGTTCTGGATCGTGCCGGTCAGCTTGTCCGCCGACACGCCCTGCTCCTCCGCGACCAGTTGGTAGAGGAGCAGCAGCAGCGCGGCGGGGGCGTTGATCGTCATCGACGTCGAGACCTTGTCCAGCGGGATGCCGCCGAACAGGACCCGCATGTCGTCGATGGAGTCGATCGCCACGCCCACCTTGCCGACCTCGCCGCTCGCGATCGGCGCGTCGGAGTCGTGGCCCATCTGGGTCGGCAGGTCGAAGGCGACGGACAGACCCATCGTGCCGTTGGCGATCAGCTGCTTGTAGCGGGCGTTCGACTCGGTGGCCGTGCCGAACCCGGCGTACTGGCGCATGGTCCACGGACGGCCGGTGTACATCGTCGGGTACACGCCGCGGGTGAACGGGTAGGCGCCCGGCTCGCCCAGCTTCTGCTCCGGGTCCCAGCCCTCCAGAGCCGACGGGCCGTACACCGGCTCGATGGGCAGTCCGGACTCGGATTCGCGCGCCATGGTTGTGCCTCCAGCGATCTGCCGATTGCTTGCGGTTACTCGAAAGTAATTGCCGACCCTCGCGACGGACTGTAGCGGCGGGCGTGCGGCGAGTGGAGGGGCCCACGCTGGGACCTTGCTCACAGAGTTACCGGAAGAGCTACCGGAAGAACGGGAGAGAGGAGAAAGGGGGAGAGATTGAGCGGCGTGGGTGGGACCGGGGGAACGTGTCCCACCCACGCCAGTGGCACGGAGCCGTAGGTACGGGGGGAACCCCGGCTCGTGCGCGGGCCGATGACCAGTCGGCTCACTCAGTACTGCGCCGGGGGGTCGGAAAACGTCACACCTGTCGCTGAACTTTTTTCGACGGATGTTCGTCGAACGTTCGACGCGGCCGTCAGGTCGCGGAGAGTGACGCCTTGGACGCCTTGGACGCCGTAGACAGCTTGGACGGCTTGGACCGCTCGGTGGGCGTGGCCGGCTTGACCGCCACGGCCGGCTTCACCGGTTGGTGTGCCTTCGGCGCCTTCGGCGGCCTCGCGGCCGTGTGAGTGGCGGGCTTGCCGGGCTTCTTCACGAGGCTCCGGCCGGGACCACCCGTGCCGGGGTTCTTGCCCGGCCGCTCGCCGGAGGCCGGGGCGGGGGCCACCGGGACGGGGGCGTGCTTGCGACGGCCGTGTTCTCCGTCCTCGTCGCTGCTCTTGCCGTCCTTGGCGGACTTCCCGTCCTTGCCACCGCCCGTGTCGCCCGAGCGAGTCGAACCGCCGCCGTCGGAGCCGCCGGAGGGCTCCGTGCCGACCTGGCTGATCACCTTGTCGCAGAAGCGGCCGAGGTCGTCCGTGGCGTTGCCCGCCGTGCGGGCGGCGTCGCGCAACCGCTGCTTGGCGTCGGTGCCGAGCCGGCCGTCGCGGTAGTCGCGGCAGCCGTCGACCAGTTGGCGGTGGAGCGCGTCGGAGCCCTTGCCGGTCTCCGGCGCCGCGGTGCCGCCGGGCGACTTCGAGGCGCCGTCGTCGTTCGCGCCGGTTCCTCGCCGGTGGTCCGGGTCGCCGGAGGCACCGGTGTCGGACGATGCCGAACCGTCGGGCCGCTCCGGCACACCGCCGTCGGCCCGATCGGGCGACGGGGAGGCGAGCGGCTGTTCCTGGGTCGCCGCGGGCGACACGGACGTGGCCGGTGTCGGCCCGTCACCGCCGCCGAACGGCGACGGCAGGAATCCGACGCCCGCGGCGACCGCGACCCCGCCGACCATGCACGCGGCGACGGCGGCCGCGAGCCCGTACCGTATTGGCCGCGTCCACCGGGGCCCGCCGGGACGCGCTCCCGCGCCGGACGCGCGTACGCCGCGCGCACCGCGGCCACCACCGGCGCCGCGCACGGCGCCGTCGACGGCTGACACGGCCCGCGCGTCGCGGAACGCCTTCAGCGCGGCTTCCTCGCCCGGCAGCTCGGCGCCGGCACGTTCGGTGCCGGCGGCCGAGGGCTTCGTGACGGAGGCGTCAGAGGTGTCGGGGGCGGCGAACCGCTGCGCGGCCAGCGCGTCGAGCGCGGCGGCGAGTTGCCGCGCCTGGGCAGCGTTGTCGTCGTTCTCGACGGCCTTCAGGGGCTCCCCGCGCAGCAGACGCTCCGCCGCCTCGCGGTTCAGCCACTTGTAGTGCTCGTCGGCCATCACATGTCCTTCTGCGTCCGCATACGCGAATGCGTCACACCGGCGGACGTCACGGTGGTGGTCGTACGGGACTGATGTGGCGGCTGCGGTTGCCGCGGTGGCGGCACTCCGTCGAGGGAGTCGCCACTACTCCCCCGCCCGGCCGCCGCCTCGGCGCCGATCAGCTCGGCGAGCTTCTTGAGGCCGCGGTGGGCGGCGGTGCGGACGGCGCCGGGGCGCTTGCCGAGGGTCTGCGCGGCGGTCTTGGCGTCGAGCCCGACGACGACGCGCAGCACGACGGCCTCGGCCTGGTCCTGCGGGAGCCGGGCGATCAGCGCCATGGCGTCCGCGGTGGCGAGCGTCTCGATCGCCTCGTCGGCGGTGTCGGAGGGGGCGGGCTTGCCTGTGAGTTCGGTCTCGTCGCCGCCTATGGCGGGCCTGCGCCCCCTCATCCGTATGTGGTCGAGGGCGCGGTTGCGGGCGATCCTGGCGGCCCAGCCGCGGAACCGGTCGGCGTCACCCTCGAACCGGTCGAGGTCGCGCGCGATCTGCAGCCATGCCTCCGAAGCGACGTCCTCGGCGTCCGGATCGCCGACGAGCGTACGTATGTATCCGAGCAGCCGTGGGTGCACGGCGCGGTACACAGTCCGGAACGCGGTCTCGTCCCCGTCCTGTGCCGCAAGCACCGCGGTGGTCAGCTCCGCGTCGTCCCCCAGCACTCCCTGTCCCTGTTCTGGCGTGTTGACGTGCCGCCCGTGGCACCGGCGGTCTGCCCGCGCCCGATTCTGCGCCTGCGGCGCGAATCAGCACGGTACGGCCTGAAACGCCCGGCGTCCATGTCTGTACGAGGGGCGACGATCACGTGACACAGAGCGGTGTGACAGAAACCGCACGCCCGGCGCTGAAGAGAGTACGGGCCGCTCGCGACCCGTACCGCGCGACGGCCGGGGTCTCTCCTGTGGGGGGTGGCGACCCCGGCCGTCTCCGCAGCATCTACCGCCCTGACCTGAGGCTACGTGCGGCGCCATCCACCTCCGTGACCAACCGGTCCGGAACCTCACGCGATCCCCTCCAGGCCGATGCGCTGAGCCGTCCGACCGCCTGTTGGTGAGGGCGGCTGTTGCTCCTGCTTTGCTCGTTGCCCGGGGAGCTGGTCCACCACAGCGACCACGGGAGCAGTACACGTCCATCAAGCTCACAACCCGCCTGCTGAGAGCGGGAATCGAGCCCGACAGGCGCACCGTGGGCGACTCCTACGGCTGTCAGTCTTCTCGCACCGGATCCCGCAAGGATCGGGTAGCCCCGGCCGTGACGGTCTGAATCTTGTTTACGACCGACCACGCGACGGCCGCATCAGTCGCCGTCGCCCCCACACCCGTCCTGACCAGGTACTCAGCGCCTCCCGCACAGCGGAGGGGAAGCAACCTTGCCACGGTGCACCCCACGATCCGAGGCGACCAGGCGCCGACGACAACTGCGGGCACCAGACACGCTTGTTCTTGATCGTCACTCGCTGGAGTGGACCTCAGGCCGACGACCGTGTCTCGGAGTGGCTGCCCATCCGGGCATAGCCATCATGGGCACGCCGCCCAGCCAACTGCTGTTCTTCGCGGGCAGGGTGTGCTTGATGTCCGTTTCTCGTGGCGGAGGTGTGTTGGCGTGCCCACGGTCGTCATCAAAGAGCTCGCTGGAGCTCTGGCCGTTCCGGCTCTTCTGACAGGTGTTTGCGCGGTTCGTCGCGCACAGTGCGTGATCTAGTCCGGGCCAAAGTCACCGATACCTCTGCCTGTAAACCGCCGGAATTCCGGCCGTCCCACACAGGAGCGTGCTGTGTTGTCCATCGTTACTCGGTCCGCCATCGCCGCTGTCGCAGGAGCAGCCGTCGCGGCGATCCTGGTCGCTCCGGCAGACCACTCAAGCTCTGCCCCTGCCGCTTCGTTCGCCAACCAGTTGGCAGCGTCTGACCGGACCCCGACCCCCACCATCGTGGAGTCGGGCTGGTCGGAAAGGCACGAGGTAGCGACTGCCAAGTGTCCGGCCGGCACCGGGCTGGTCGGCGGCGGCTTCGACTCACGCAACACCAGGAACGGCTACCAGCAGAACACCGACTCCGTGGAGCTGAACGCACCCAGTGAGGACACGCCCAACACTTGGGAGGTCCAGCTGACCAACGGCCAGGCCAGGGCGTATGCCATGTGCGCCCCCGGGGCGCCCACGCCCACGATCGTCGCTTCGAAGTGGGCGAACAGCGGTGGCATCGCCCGTGCCACTTGCCCGGAGGGTACGGCACTCATCGGCGGTGGCGCCGACTCCAAGCCCTCCACGAACCTGTACAACAACGTGACTGACGCGCAGCAGGCCAACGCGCCGGACGCGAAGACGGCGAACACGTGGAAAGCGGAGATGATGAACGGCGCCTCCAAGGCGTTGGCGATGTGCGTGGAGTAGTTCCGGACACCGTCCGCCCCCTGAGAAGCGACTCTCAGACCGATGGATATGACTTGCTCGAACTCCCCTGCCAGTCAGGCTCGTTCGGGTGATCGCTGTGCGGGCGACACATGGCAGAGGGCCTCTTGCACAGGTCGGTGATGTCGAGTCGACCGACCAACATGAGGCCCTCCTGTCTGACGGTGGCGTGCTTGCTCCGTCCGCGTCGATCTCCGGCATGTCGTGCGATTGCCTCCACACCGGCCTGGGAACGCCGCCGCCCAACCGGTACGCGCCCCCCGCTAGGGCTCCGATGCTGCCGATCCCAGGGAGTGTTCAGCTCTGACGGCCACGTGGGGGCATGGCCGCGAAGTGACCTGCCAGGCCCGTGATCGTTCATGTCGATGGCAGGACGACGTCCTGCCATCGACATACAGGTGTTCACCGTTCTTGAGGAGTTTCGCGGTGCTACTGCGAAGGACAATCGTTTCTGCTCTGGCTGTCTTCGGATTGGCGGTTACGGGCTCGGCCCCGGCTCACGCCATCACGGGTGGCGAGGCCGCATCCCTGGACACCGCTCCGTACATGGTCAGCATCCAGGCGCAGGGCTGGAGCGGCAGTTTCCGCCACATCTGCGGCGGCTTCCTGCGCGGCCCGCACAAGGTGGTGACGGCCGCCCACTGCCTGGACGGACAGACCTCCGCCAAGCTGCGGGTGGCCTGGGGCGGGACGAACCGCTCCAGCCTCCCCAACAAGAGCGCGGTCAGCGCGATCAAGATCCACCCGAGCTACGACGCCGCCAGCCTCAGGAACGACGTCGGTGTCCTCACCCTCGCCACCGCAGCATCGGAGAACAACGGGGTCCGTTACGCGAAACTGGCCACCAGCGACCCGGCACCGGGACAGTCCCTCACCCTCGCGGGCTGGGGGCACGCCGCGCCGGACACCACGGCCCTGCCCGAGGGCCTGCAAGCCGCCCGGATGCCGGTGACCACCAGCGAGACCTGCGCCACCGACTACTCCACACCCCTCACCCCGTTCGACACCACCGGCCGGTTCTGCGCGGGCCCCGCCGACGGCAGCAAGGCCATCTGCCGCGGCGACGCCGGCGGCCCGGCCATCCTCAACGGCACGGTGGTCGGCGTCATCTCCGGAGGCCGCGGCTGCGGCCTGCCCGACTCACCCGCCATCCTCAGCAGCACCGCCCACTTCAACGCCTGGCTCTCCTCGCAGTAGCAGCCCCGCCCCGGCCACGGGTGCCGCAGAGCGCTTTCCTGCGGCACCCGTGTGGACCGCCGCCTCGGTCACCGCACCGACAGACGCCCGAAGACGAAGGCGCGGCCTTACTGTCGGCGCGGGTGGCGATGTGCCTTCACGGAGAACAGGTTGGCCGCGCCGGGCCTGATCTCGAACTCGTGGAAGTGAGGAGCTTGCGGGTCGCCCTCGACCTCCAGGACCAGGACACCCTGGTCGGCGTCGAGCCAGGCACTGATCTCGATGCCGTCCGGCATGCGCACGGCGAGAGACTCCACGTCACGGTGCTCGGCGGCCGCCTCTTCCCCGGCAGAGCGCAGGACGGTGGTGAACGGCATGTTCATCGAGGTAGCTCCCTTTCGTCCGATTCGGGAAAGTCTCCCAGGGCAGATGGCTGGACACTGCGGCGGCGCGCCGTCAGAACCCGGCACCCCCCTCGGCCGCTCCGTGCCGAGCCTCCCGGCAGAGCCCCGGCACGGAGCGGCGCGCGCACCACCCTCCGACGACCGAGACCAGCACCCCCACATTCCCCCTGCGAAATCGAACGCGGCGGCACCTGGGCCGCCGTCCAAAGTCGTGAACATCTGTTGTCGGTTCTCGTGAACAAAGCCACTGTCTGTACGACGCCGCCCTCCGCACCTGAGCGCACCTACGAGGCGAGCCCCGTGCGCTTGGCCATCGTCATCAGGTCAGGGCGGCTCCGCTGGTGCATGACGAACAGGACGCGGAGCACTTCCCGACTCATCGGATGGATCTCCGCCATCTGCGGAGAAACCTCGAACGCCTTCTTCAACGCCTCTTCCGCCCCTGGAAGGTCTTTGGTTGCCAGACGCGCCCTGCTCACGTCGATGTAGAGGCGCCCGACGCGGTTCGGCTTCAGGCCCGGCGGAGGTGTCTGCATCAGAGGGGCGGACATCTCGGTCGCCTTGTTCGGCTGATCAAGCTCGATGTGGGCCGCGAGTTCGTAGAGGGCCGTGTTTCCCGCGCCGAAGGTGAGGTTGTGGCGCATGAGGTCGCCCTCGACCTGCCCGGCGAGCGCCTTCGCCCTACGCAGATGATCCGCGGTGGCGTTCTTGTCCTTGTGGCGGGAGGCGAGGACAACTCCACGCAGGTGCAGGGAACCGAGCGCTATGACGTGCTCTGGCCCGTTTCCTCCGGCGGCTTCGTACTTCGAGATGGCTCGTTCGACGATCGCGAGCCCGTCGTCATACTGCCCTGCCGATTGAAAGGTGCCCGCCTCGTTCCATGCTGCGGCGGCCTCGGCTGTCGGGTTCCAGGTCTGCTGTGCGGCCCATTGCTGTCGGGAGACGATCATGTCGGCGAGATCGGGCTGAGCCAGGCGGTGGGCTACGGCGTAGGCGCATCCGTAGAGGTCGGCCACCTGCCCCCAGGCTTGGCTATCTCCCCTGGAATCAAGGGCAATGGCCGTGGCCTGCCCGAGCAGTCTGGGCAATATCCGCAGAAGTTGAAGGTAACGAGTTTCGGCGCGCAGGTCGGCCGCGTTCTTCAGGTTGGCCGTCAGCTCGTCGAGCGGTGGAGTGTCCTCCCTGGGTAGCGTGTGTCGACGCACGGCCCCGCGAAGGTCGTTGAGAAGGTCGGCCTGTTCTGACGGCCCCAGGAATGGTTGGCCGTAGATCCGGGCCGTGGGTACGTGGAGAGCCTTCGCGATGGCCGCAACCACCGGCGGTGTAGCTGGCCGCAGCCCTGTTTCGATCTTCGTCAGGTACGAAACCGAAATCTTCGCTTCCCGAGCAAGTTTCGCCTGAGCCATCTCTCGGGCTTTACGCAGAACCGCGATGTTCTCGCCAGCGGCAGGGGTGCTCTCCATATAGCCACTCTTCCATGTCAAGACGCCCGACATCACCAACTAGAGCTTGGCTCATAGCAGTTGTGCAAGCATTGTGTTAACTGATCTTGGTCCTCCACGGTTCCCTAGTTACAGACAGCAAGCCGACCACAACAAGGAGGCATCACGATGGCTTGGTGGATGCTCAAGGCGACGGATGGCGGCAACCCCCAGGACGACTCGGACAGTGGGAACAAGCACGGCGGCGGCGGTTCCGACGAGGGCGGCAACACCAACGACGGCCAGGGTCCGGCGGACGGTAGGTAAATGACCGAAGAGACCAAGACGCCAGCGAGTCAAGAGTCCCTTGCCGCTGAGCTGGTCAGCAAGGGGGTTCTCACCTCCGATTGGCTGTCGGCCTTCCAAGCCTGCCCGAGAGACAAGTTCCTCCCGGACGGGATCTGGCCCGGCAGAGCGGGCATGAACCGTCAGACCGACCGAGTTCTTCGCACCCGAGACCCGGACCTGTGGAGCCAGGCCGTCTGGTCCGACGCTCCGATCACGGTCCAATGGGACAGCGGCATGTACGACGGAGACCGCCGGGGACGCACGCCGACCTCGTCCTCGTCCATGCCCACGATGGTCTTCTCGATGCTTCACGACCTGGATGTGAAGCCGGGGCATCGCGTACTGGAGATCGGAACGGGCACCGGGTGGAACACAGCCCTCTTGTGCCATCGCCTCGGGGACCAGAACGTCTTCACCGTCGAACTCGACCCCGAGTTGGCGCAGGGGGCCCGGGGACGGCTCTACAAATGCGACTTCGCTCCGTACATCGCCATCGGTGATGGGACGAACGGGTACGGAAAGATGTCTCCGTACGACCGGATCATTGCAACCTGTTCGGTCGGCGAGATCCCCTCACAGTGGATCGGGCAGGCCAAACCGGGGGCCGTCATCGTCGCTCCCTGGGGTCCCGGCTACGGCGGCGAGGGGATCGCCCGGCTCACGGTCGACGAGTCCGGGATCGCTCAGGGGCACCTCACCCGGTCGTCGGCGTTCATGCGCATTTCGCGGCAACGCAAGCGGTTCCCCCAGATCGCTGACCGGCTGTGCGGGCAGGAGTGGCCGGCAGACGCCTCGATGGACATCACGGAGCTGAGTCCGGATGACGTGGGCGACTGGATTCACATGTTCGCCATCGGCGTTCAAGTGCCGGATCTGTTCTGTCATGTCGAGTACGGCGAGGACGGTTGGTACCGGCTCTGGCTCGGCGACGCAGACGGCGCCAGTTGGGCCACCGCCGACTATGCGCCCGCCCAGGACCGTTACGCGGTTGCACAGTGCGGTCCTCGCCGCCTGTGGCACGAGTTGGAAGCGTCGTGGCGCTGGTGGGACGAGCAGGGGCGTCCTGGCTTCGAGCGCTTCGGACTGACGACGACCGGAGGCCCCCATTTCACCGTCTGGCTCGACTCGCCCGACAGCCCGGTGCCGAGGCGAGGGAAAAACGAAGCCTGAAACGTGTGCTCGCTGCCACGCAGTTGTTCTTTGGGACGACGGAAGCGGCGACTGCGCTCGCTGCAACAGGCCACTGTCCAATGCACCGACACGCGGTACCCGGTAAGACCCTGCCCCGCCTACGCGGTCCGGCCAAAGAACGTCGTAGGCGGGTCAGGTCTCACACGATCACCCAATGCGGAAGAAGGGACCTCCTCATGCATGACCGGAACCAGCTTGCCTCCCGCCATGGGGCATCCGTCAAGAAGCACCCCGCGTACCGGCGGCGGTTGATGAAGCCGACCTACCGGTGGAACTTCACTGCGGATGGCCCGTTCTGGGGCGGAATCCTCTCCCTCCTCGTCTGGGGAACGATCTGCACCTTTCTGGTATTGGCCGCCATGGGACACCTGAGCCCTGGCCGCCGATGACCAGCAGACTCATCGCCTCACGAGGAGACCAAGGAGAGTCCTGTTGTGCAATTCCGGAAGATTCACGGAGCAGGGAACGACTTCATCCTCCTTTCCGCCCCATCACCTGGCAGCGACGAGGACTGGGCCAAGGAAGCTGAACGCCTCTGCTCCCGCCGCACCGGGGTCGGCGCTGACGGCCTCGTCGTGTCCAGGCCGGTCGGTGAAGGCTCGCAGCACCTTGAAGTCGACTGCTTCAACGCGGACGGCAGCATCGCCACCATGTGCGGCAACGCACTGCGGTGCAGCGCATGGGCCGCGCGCCACGACTACGGGTACCAGGAGATGACGCTCCGGATGGCCGGAGTCGATCACCAGGCGATGGTGGGCGACGACGCGGTTTGGGTCACTGCCGAGGTCGGGTCCGTCCACCCCCGGGTGGTGCAAGTCGTCATCAACGGCCGACCGACATGGTTCGACGGCGCTCACACGGGCACCGAGTATGTCGTCGCGGTCGTCTCCGACGTGGACTCCATCGACACGGAGCTCGTCGGACGTCTCGTACGTCATCACTCCGCCCTCGCCCCGCTCGGGACGAACGTCAACTTCGTTCAATCCGTCGGCCGTCAGGCTCTCAAGCTCCGCACCTACGAGCGCGGCGTAGAAGCCGAGACGCTCTCCTGCGGCAGCGGCACTGTCGCAGCCGTTGTCATCGCCACCATGAGGGGACTCGTCGCTCCCGGCGAAGTGACCGTCCACAACCGCGCCGGCGAGCCGCTCGTCGTGCGCCCCCACAACGACAGGCGACAGACGAAATGGGTCGGCGGCCCCGTCACTCAGGTCTTTGAAGGAGTTCTCGCATGACGACCTTCCTCGATTCCGATACCGCCGAGTCCGTTCAGCGGGCAACCGGATGCCTGCGCGGCTGGAGGCGCGAGCACCAGGGCCTCAAAGTGGCCGTCGTGTACGGTCCGCTCTCGGCCGAGGACCAGCTCTACTCCACGAAGTGCCCGGTCGAGCAGAGGTCGAGCACCGCGCTCGCCGAGTCGCTCGCAAGCCTGGGTGTCTGGTTCAAGATCCTCGACCCGACCGACCCGGGGTTCCTCCAGGAGCTCGTCCGCTACGACGTGGCTCTGCCGAATCTGCACGGCCCCTTCGGCGAGGACGGGCGGCTTCAGGGCCTGATGGATTTCCTGCGCATGCCGTACTGCGGGAACGGGGTCGCCGCCTCGGCGGTGGCGGCGGACAAGATCCTCTGCAAACGCGTCATGGAGACGCTCCAGGTACCCACACCCGACTGGCGCGTCTGGTCCGGCGGCCCGGCCGAGTGGTGCGGCGACACGGTCATGGTGAAGCCTCCGTTCGGAGGGTCCAGCGTCGGCATGGCCCTCGTCCACGAAGAGGTCGACTTCCACAGGGCTCTCACGCGACAAAATCGCAGGTCAGAGGATCATTTAACCCTCACTCCAGCCAGGGGTGGCGACCTCGGCCGTCCCGCGTATGCGGGCTACGACCGGGGCGGCTGCCGCCGTTGACGACGTACGACCACTCCACGACTCACGGCCCACCCAAGGCTCACGGCCCGCCCACGGGTCTCCCGGCCGACCACGGCCTACGGCTGCTTGGGGCCGTGCCGCCCGGTCTGCGAGGTGGCGGCCGCCGCGGCGGAACGTGCCGAGGACGGTACCGGGGCCGCGGTCGGGGCGGGGCCCGCTGTCGATGTGGCGGCCGCCGGGGCCGCCGGCTCCGCGGCGGCCGGTTCGTCGCAGCCCGCCGCGGCCCGGTCGGCACGGCTGAGCCCGTGCCCGTTCTCGTACGAACGGCACCGCGCGGCCTCGTCCTTGGCCTGGCCCGGGCGACCGGGCGTGGCGGCCGGGGGCGGCCCGGCCGAGGTGGGCGCGGTGGT
>NZ_JAPHNL010000045.1 GCF_026274175.1 Streptomyces beihaiensis | reverse complement strand
CGCGACCTCGACGCCGTGTGCGCCCTGTTCGCCGTCGCGGCCCGCGCGGAGGAACGGACCGGCGGGCGTGGCGCCCGGAACTTCCTGGAGGAGGTGGAGGCCCAGGACATCGCCGCCGACACCCTCGCCGGGCGGGCCGTGCGGCCCGACGCCGTACGGCTGATGACCGCGCACCGCTCCAAGGGCCTCGAATGGCGCCTGGTCGTCGTCGCCGGCGTGCAGGAGGGACTCTGGCCCGACCTGCGGCGCCGCGGCTCCCTCCTGGAGGCCGACCGCATCGGGCGCGACGGCCTCGCCGAGCCGCTCACCCCCGGCGCGCTGCTCGCCGAGGAACGCCGTCTGTTCTACGTCGCCGCCACGCGCGCGCGGGAGCGACTCGTGGTCACCGCCGTGAAGGCACCGGCCGACGACGGCGATCAGCCTTCCCGCTTCCTGACCGAACTCGGCGTCGAGCCCAAGGCCGTCGCGGGCCGCCCACGCCGCCCGCTGTCCGTCGCGGCCCTCGTCGCCGAGCTGCGGTCCACGACCGTGGACCCCCGGGTGTCCGAAGCCCTCAGGGAGGCCGCGGCGCGCCGCCTGGCCCGCCTCGCCGCGCTCAGCGATGACGACGGCAGACCTCTCGTGCCGTCCGCCCACCCGTACCGCTGGTGGGGCATGTACGAACCCACACGGAGCAAGGTTCCGCTGCGCGACCGTGACAAGCCCGTCGTGCTCTCCGGCAGCGCCCTCGACCAGCTGGCCAACACGTGCGCGCTGCAATGGTTCCTCGGCCGCGAGGTGAAGGCCGAAGCCCCGGCCAGCACCGCCCAGGGCTTCGGCAACGTCGTGCACGTACTCGCCGACGAGGTGGCCTCCGGGCATACCCCCGCGGACCTGGACGTCCTCATGGAGCGGCTCGACTCCGTTTGGGACGCGCTCGCCTTCGACGCCCCGTGGAAGTCGGTCCAGGAGAAGGAGAACGCGCGCGTGGCGCTCGAACGCTTCCTTCAATGGCACGTCATGGACCGCGATGGCCGTACTCCGGTCGCCAGCGAGCACCGCTTCGACGTGACCCTCGAAGCGGGCGACTACGAGGTGCGCGTCCGCGGCTCCATGGACCGGGTCGAGCGGGACACCGACGGCCGCGCCTACGTCGTCGACTTCAAGACCGGCAAGCAGGCGCCCAGCGCCGCCGACGTGGCCCGCCACCCCCAGCTGGCCGTGTACCAGCTCGCGGTGCGTGAGGGCGCCGTGGACACCGCCTTCGAGGGCGTACGCCCGGCCTCCGGCGGCGCGGAACTGGTCCAGCTGCGCCAGGGCGCCGCCAAGAAGAACGGCGGGGAGGCCCTCCCCAAGGTGCAGGCCCAGGACGCGCTCGAAGGGGAGTGGGTGGGCGAGCTCCTCGCCACCGCGGCCGGAAAGGTGCTCGATGAAAGGTTCGTGCCGACCACCGGACAGCACTGCACCCACTGTGCCTTCCGGTCCTCCTGCAGCGCGCGCCCCGAGGGCGGACACGTCGTCGAGTGAGGCCGGGCGTACGTGACGTGCGCCTCCACCGGGGATGAAGGACCGGTGCCACCGGTGCTGTCAGTGGTGCCCGTTAGCCTCGATGAGGTGACCACACGCCTCACCGACCCCGAGCAGCTCAAGGAGCTACTGGGCATCCCGTTCACCCCGGAGCAGACGGCTTGCATCACCGCGCCGCCCGCCCCGCAGGTGATCGTGGCCGGGGCCGGCTCCGGCAAGACCACGGTGATGGCCGCGCGCGTGGTCTGGCTGGTGGGCACAGGACAGGTCGCACCCGAGCAGGTCCTGGGCCTCACCTTCACCAACAAGGCGGCGGGCGAACTGGCCGAGCGGGTCCGCAAGGCCCTGATCGAGGCGGGCGTCACCGACCCCGACGCGATCGACCCCGACCATCCGCCGGGCGAGCCGGTCATCTCCACGTACCACGCTTTCGCCGGGCGGCTCCTGACCGATCACGGTTTGCGCATCGGGCTCGAACCCACGACACGGCTGCTCGCCGACGCCACCCGCTTCCAGCTCGCCGCGCGCGTGCTGCGCGAGGCACCGGGGCCCTACCCCGCCCTGACCCGTTCCTTCGCCGACCTGGTCAGCGATCTGCTCGCCCTCGACGCGGAGCTGGCCGAGCACCTGGTGCGGCCCGACGCGCTGCGCGCGTACGACCGTGAGCTGCTGCGCACGCTCGACAGCGTCGAACTCGGCAACGCGGACCTGCGCAAGGTCCCGGAGGCCGCCGCCGCGCGCTTCGAGCTCGCCGAGCTGGTCGACCGCTATCGGCAGGCCAAGCGGGCCCGGGACGTTCTCGACTTCGGTGACCAGATCGCACTGTCCGCCACCCTCGCCACCGACAGACCCGAGGTCGGCGAGATCCTTCGTGACGAGTTCCGTGTCGTCCTGCTCGACGAGTACCAGGACACCTCCGTCGCCCAGCGCGTCCTGCTGGCGGCCCTGTTCGGCGGCGGTACGGGCCACGCGGTGACCGCCGTCGGCGACCCCTGCCAGGCGATCTACGGCTGGCGTGGCGCCTCGGTCGCCAACCTCGACGACTTTCCCGACCACTTCCCCCACGCCGACGGCCGCCCGGCGACCCGCTTCGCCCTCAGCGAGAACCGTCGCAGCGGTGGCCGGCTCCTCGCCCTCGCCAACGGGCTCGCCGAGCCACTGCGCGCGCTGCACGCGGGCGTGGAGGCCCTGCGGGCCGCGCCCGGCGCCGAACAGGACGGCGTCGTGCGCTGCGCCCTCCTGCGCACGCACAGCGAGGAGATCGACTGGCTCGCCGATTCCGTCGCCCACCTCGTCGCCACAGGCCAGGCCCCCGGAGAGATCGCCGTACTGTGCCGCACCGCGGCCGACTTCGCCCGGATCCAGGCGGCTCTGGTGGCCCGCGACATCCCCGTAGAGGTGGTCGGCCTCTCCGGCCTGCTGCACCTTCCGGAGGTCGCCGACCTGGTGGCAGTGTGCGAGGTCCTCCAGGACCCCGGCGCCAACGCCTCGCTGGTGCGGCTGCTGACCGGCCCGCGCTGGCGCATCGGCCCGCGCGACCTCGCCCTGCTGGGGCGGCGGGCGCGGCTCCTGGTCTCCCACGCGCGCGTCGGAGACGAGGACGATCCGGACCGACGCCTCGCCGAAGCGGTCGAAGGAGTCGACCCGTCCGAGGTGATATCGCTCGCCGACGCGCTCGACACCTTCCTGGAGACCTCCGCACAGGCCGACCGGGACGACGACGGGTTGTCCTTCTCACCGGACGCGCGCGTGCGCTTCGCGCGACTTGCCGCCGAACTGCGTGAGCTGCGGCGTTCGCTGTCCGACCCGCTCATGGACGTCCTGCACCGCGTCCTCGCCGTCACCGGCCTCGAGGTGGAGCTCTCGGCGTCCCCGCACGCGCTCGCCGCCCGCCGCCGCGAGACACTGTCCAACTTCCTGGACGTCGCCGCGTCCTTCGCGGCCGACGACAGTTCCGCGAACCTGCTCGCGTTCCTCGGGTTCCTGCGTACGGCCGCGCAGTACGAGAAGGGCCTCGACAACGCGCTGCCGGGCGGCGAGAACACCGTCAAGGTCCTCACCGCCCACAAGTCCAAGGGCCTCGAATGGGACGTGGTCGCCGTCCCCGGCCTGGTAAACGGCACGTTCCCCAGCGCACAGGGACGCGAGAAGTGGACCGCCCAGGGCAAGGTCCTACCGCACTCCCTGCGGGGCGACGCCGCCACCCTGCCCGACGTGGCCGGCTGGGACTCCAAGGGCATGAAGGCATTCCACGCCGACATGAAGGAGCACCAGCACACCGAGGAACTCCGCCTGGGCTACGTCACCTTCACCCGCCCCCGCAAGCTGCTGCTCGGCTCCGGCCACTGGTGGGGGCCGTCCCAGAAGAAGAAGCGCGGCCCCTCCGACTTCCTGCACACGCTGTACGACCACTGCGTGGCGGGACACGGCGAGATCGAGGCATGGGCGGACGAACCGGCGGACGACGAGGAGAACCCCGCCCTGGCGCAGACGGCTGCCGAGCACACCTGGCCGCTCCCGCTCGACGAGACCTCGCTCGCCCGCCGCCGCGCCGCGGCCGCCACCGTCCTCTCCCACCTGGACCGCGCCACCGGCCCGGACGGAACACACGACCCCGCGCGGACGCCCGCCGCCGCGTCGACGCGCCCGGCCGCGGCCGACGAGCCGCCGTTCGAGGACCCCGACTGGCCGCCGCCCCCCGAAGACGACGAGCCCGCCCACGACGAGTACCTCACCGCCGACCCGGCCGACTGGGACGACCTGCCCACGCAGCGCCCCCCGGCCCCCGCGCCGCACCCGGCGTCGCCGCCCCACGCGCGCGTGCCCGCCACGACGCCCCACGAGGCGACACCGGCCATACCGCACCCCGCGCCCGTTCCCGGGAACGAACTCACCCCGGAAGAGGCCCGCACCATCGCCTCCTGGGACCGCGACCTGGAAGCCCTCACGGGCGAACTGCTGCGCGCCCGCACCGCCGTGCACGACGTGCCGGTCCCGCACTCCCTGACGGCGTCCCAGCTGCTGCGCCTGGCCGCCGACCCGGACGGCCTCGCACGCGAGCTGGCCCGCCCCATGCCCAGCCCCCCGCAGCCCGCGGCCCGCAGAGGCACCCGCTTCCACGCCTGGGTCGAATCACGCTTCGAGGAGCTGCCCCTGCCCCTGCTCGAGCCGGACGAGATTCCGGGCAGCGACGCCGAGATCGCCGACGAGCACGACCTCGAAGCCCTCAAGGAAGCCTTCGAGCGCACGCCGTACGCCTCCCGGACCCCGTACCGGATCGAGTACCCGTTCCAGCTGTCCTTGGCGGGCCGAGTCGTCCGCGGCCGTATCGACGCCGTCTACAAGGACGGCGACGGCGAGAGCGCCACCTACGAGATCGTCGACTGGAAGACCGGCCACCAGCAGAACGCCGACCCCCTCCAGCTCGCCGTCTACCGGCTCGCCTGGGCCGAACAGCAGCGAGTTCCCCCGGACGCGGTGAGCGCGGTCTTCCTGTACGTACGGACAGGAGACACCGTCCGCCCGCGGCGGCTGCCCGGCAGGACCGAGCTGGAGCGACTCCTCACCGAAGAGCCGCAGCCGCCCGACGCGGCCGCGGGGGGCCATGGAGGAGCCGCCGGACGAGGCCATGGTGGCAGGGGGCTAGGCTCGTGAGCATGAGCAAGCCCGTTGACAGCGCCGTCAGCACGGTCCGTGCGTACATCGAGCACCACCGTGCGGAGTTTCTCGACGACCTCGCCGCGTGGCTGCGGATCCCCTCCGTCTCCGCCCAGCCCGCGCACGCCCAGGACGTGCGGCGCAGCGCCGACTGGCTCGCCAAGAAGCTGGCCGGGACCGGCTTCCCCACCGTCGAGGTGTGGCAGACGCCCGGCGCCCCGGCCGTGTTCGCCGAGTGGCCCTCCGGGGACCCGCACGCGCCCACGGTCCTCGTCTACGGGCACCACGACGTGCAGCCCGCCGCCCGCGAGGACGGCTGGGACACCGACCCCTTCGAGCCGGTCGTCCTCGGAAACCGCCTCCACGCGCGCGGGGCCGCCGACGACAAGGGGCAGGTGTTCTTCCACACACTCGGCGTGCGCGCCCACCTCGCCGCCACCGGCCGCAGGGCCCCCGCGGTCAACCTCAAGCTCCTCATCGAGGGGGAGGAGGAGTCGGGCTCCCCGCACTTCCGGGCGCTCGTCGAGGAACACAGCGGGCGCCTGGCCGCCGACGCCGTGATCGTCTCCGACACCGGCATGTGGTCCGAGGACACCCCCACCGTCTGCACCGGAATGCGCGGGCTCGTCGACTGCGAGGTCGAACTGCGCGGGCCCGACCAGGACATCCACTCCGGTTCGTTCGGCGGCGCCGTCCCCAACCCCGCCACGGCCGCCGCCCGGCTCGTCGCGGCGCTGCACGACGAGCACGCGCGCGTGGCGATCCCCGGCTTCTACGACGGAGTGGTGGAGCTCACCGACCGCGAACGCGCACTCTTCGCCGAGCTGCCCTTCGACGAGGCCCAGTGGCTGCGCACGGCCAAGTCGCACGCCACCCACGGAGAGGCCGGACTGACCACTCTCGAACGCATCTGGGCCCGCCCCACCGCCGAGGTCAACGGCATCGGCGGCGGCTACCAGGGCCCCGGCGGCAAGACGATCGTGCCGTCCCGCGCCCAGCTCAAACTGTCGTTCCGCCTGGTCGCAGGGCAGGAGCCGGACCGTGTCGAGAAGGCCGTCGCCGCCTGGGTCGCCGATCAGCTGCCGGCCGGAATCAGCCACACGATCAGCTTCGGTGGCGCCACCCGGCCGTGCCTGACGCCGCTGGACCACCCGGCGCTGCAATCCGTCGTACGCGCCATGGGGCAGGCATTCGGGCAGAAGATCCGCTTCACGCGCGAAGGCGGCTCGGGCCCGGCGGCCGACCTGCAGGACGTGCTCGACGCCCCGGTGCTCTTCCTGGGCATCTCCGTGCCCTCCGACGGCTGGCACGCACCGAACGAGAAGGTCGAACTCGACCTCCTCATGAAGGGTGTCGAAACCACCGCCTATCTGTGGGGGGACCTCGCGGAGAGCTGGGCAGATGAACGATGAGCACGCAACGAACCAGCCTGTGGCCGCCCTGCCCGGCGTCCCGCTGAACCACCCGTCGAACCACCCATTCCACCGGGGGAGTTGGAAGCACCTGTGACCACCTGGACCGACCGCACCGCGGACCTCACGGGGGGCCGCCCGCTCTCGCTCGCCGCGCCGAGCGGAATCGACCGCGCCGCCCATCACCGCCTGGACGAGGCATGGCTCGCCGCCGCGTGGAGCCACCCCACGACCCGAGTCTTCGTGGTCTCCGGTGGCCAGGCGCTCATCGACGAGACGGCGGACGGCACCACGGAACTGGTCATGACGCCGTCCTTCGAGGCCCCCCTCACCGAGGCCCACCGCTACTTCCTGGGCACCGACGAGGACGGCGTCAGCTACTTCGCTCTCCAGAAGGACGCGCTTCCGGGACGCATGGACCAGTCAGCGCGCGCGGCCGGGCTGCGCGAGGCGGGGCTGCTCCTTTCGCCCCGGGACGCGGGGCTCATGGTGCACGCCGTCGCCCTGGAGAACTGGCAGCGCCTGCACCGCTTCTGCTCCCGCTGCGGGGAGCGGACCGTCATTGCCGCCGCGGGCCACATCCGCCGCTGCCCGGCCTGCGGGGCAGAGCACTACCCGCGCACCGACCCGGCCGTGATCATGGCCGTCACGGACGACCAGGACCGCATTCTGCTCGGCCGCCAGGTGCACTGGCCGGAGGGCCGCTTCTCGACGCTCGCGGGCTTCGTGGAGCCGGGTGAGTCCATCGAGCAGTCGGTGCGCCGCGAGGTCTTCGAGGAGGCGGGAGTCGTCGTCGGTGACGTCGAGTACGTCGCCAGCCAGCCCTGGCCGTTTCCGTCCAGCCTCATGCTCGGCTTCATGGCGCGGGCCACCTCCACGGAGATCAACGTGGACGGCGACGAGATCCACGAGGCCCGCTGGTTCTCCCGCGACGCACTGCGGGCCGCGTTCGAGTCCGGGGAGGTCATGCCTCCCTACGGCATCTCGATCGCGGCCCGCCTGATCGAACTCTGGTACGGCAAGCCCCTGCCGAAGCCCAGCGACGCGCTCTGAGCGGCCGGCTCAGGCGCCGATCTTCTGCTTGACCTGGGCCGGCGAGGGGTTGGTCAGCGTCGAACCGTCGTGCCTTTGACCAGGCTCTACGCCTCAGCCGGCTGGAGTACAGGCCAGCCTGAAAGGCCCTGAAACCGTGGCAGGATTTGAGCCGGTGAGACACGGCGGTCGAGCAAGGCCCCTTCAAGGGGTCATACCCCACCCCCTTCGCCGTTGCCTCTCCTCCGCCGTCGAGAGGCTGGCCGGCGGCCCGTGTCCCGTGGCAAGCGACGGCTGTGCACCAGCGTGAGCGGCTGACAGGCTGTGCCCCTGGCAGTCAGGCGAGAGCACAGCGACAGACAGGCTCACAGCCTCTTGCCGTTGCGGACACGCGCAGCGCTGGCCAACATACGGCAGAGAGCACAGCCCGTGGGCAAGACAGCAGACGACCCCCGTGGAACTCGATGACGGGGGTCACTCTGCGTACGGTGGGGAGCGGGTCGTCAGGCGCTGAGCGCCTGCTTCACCTGGGCAAGGCTCGGGTTCGTCATGACGACCTCAGCACCACCGTTGGAGGGAACTACCTGAACGGTCGGGACCGTCTGGTTTCCACCGTTCGCCTTCTCGACGAAGGCCGCGGACGCCGGGTCCTGCTCGATGTTGATCTCCGTGTACGCGATGCCCTCGCGGTCCATCTGCTTCTTCAGCCGCTGGCAGTAGCCGCACCACGTGGTGCTGTACATGGTCACAGTTCCCGGCATGTTCTTCGCTCTCCTCGGTGGCTGGGGTGCGTGTTCGCAATGAGTCGAACATACGCGAGACAGCGGCCATTCCCGCGACGCAGCCGTGTTCGTATGACTAACACCCGCCGCCTGTGGACAACGCGACGCATCCGCCCCCCAGGACCTGGCAGCATGGCGGCGTGACAGCAGCAACGCACTCCACCCTGTTCCCGCAGGCCCCGGAATCGGCCGACGCGGTGCTCGACGGGCTCGATCCCGAGCAGCGCGCCGTGGCGACCGCCCTGCACGGTCCGGTGTGCGTGCTCGCGGGCGCGGGCACGGGCAAGACGCGCGCGATCACCCACCGCATCGCGTACGGCGTCCGCGCCGGGATCCTGCCCTCGGCCAGTGTGCTCGCCGTGACCTTCACCAACCGGGCCGCGGGCGAGATGCGCGGTCGGCTCAGACAACTCGGTGCCGGGGGCGTGCAGGCGCGCACCTTCCACTCGGCGGCCCTGCGCCAGCTGCAGTTCTTCTGGCCCAAGGCGGTCGGCGGGGAGCTTCCCCGGCTCGTCGACCGCAAGGTCCAGCTTGTCGCCGACGCCGCGGCGGCCTGCCGCGTCCGCCTCGACCGCGGCGAGCTGCGCGACGTGACGTCGGAGATCGAATGGTCCAAGGTCACCCAGACCGTCCCTTCGGACTACGCCGCCGCGGCGCACAAGGCCGGCCGGGAATCTCCCCGCGATCCGGCCGAGATCGCCCAGATCTACGCCCAGTACGAGACGCTGAAGCGGGACCGCCGCGTCATCGACTTCGAGGACGTCCTGCTGCTCACCGTCGGCATCCTGCAGGACCGGCACGACATCGCGGAGCAGGTGCGCGCCCAGTACCAGCACTTCGTCGTGGACGAGTACCAGGACGTCAGCCCGCTCCAGCAGCGACTGCTCGATCTGTGGCTGGGCGAGCGTGACAACCTCTGCGTGGTGGGTGACGCCAGCCAGACGATCTACTCCTTCACCGGCGCCACACCCGACCATCTGATCAACTTCCGCAACCGTCACCCGGGCGCCACCGTCGTCAAACTGGTCCGTGACTACCGCTCCTCGCCCCAGGTCGTGCACTTGGCCAACGGCATCCTGGCCAGAGCCGACGGCCGTGCCGCCGATCACCGGCTGGAGCTGGTCTCACAGCGGGAGGCGGGCCCCGAGCCGGAGTATGCGGAGTACGCCGACGAGCCCACCGAGGCCGAGGGCACGGCCCGGCGCGTCCGCGAACTGATCCGCTCCGGGATCTCCGCCGGCGAGATCGCGATCCTGTTCCGGACGAACGGACAGTCGGAGATCTACGAGCAGGCCCTCGCCGATGCCGACGTGCCGTACCAGCTGCGCGGCGCGGAGCGCTTCTTCGAGCGGCCAGAGGTGCGCAAGGCGGGGCACTCGCTGCGCGCGGCGGCCCGCTTCGGGGGCAACGACGCCGGTCTCGACGACGCCGTCGACCTGCCCTCGCAGGTCAGAGCCGTCCTGTCCGGTGAGGGCTGGACGACCGAACCGCCCGCCGGTTCCGGTGCCGTCCGCGACCGCTGGGAGTCCCTGGCCGCGCTGGTCCGGCTCGCCGAGGACTTCGGGAGGTCCAGACCCGCCGCGACCCTCGCCGACTTCGTGGCGGAGCTCGACGAGCGGGCCGGCGCGCAGCACGCGCCGACCGTGGACGGTGTCACCCTCGCGTCGCTGCACGCGGCGAAGGGGCTCGAGTGGGACGCGGTGTTCCTGGTCGGTGTCGCCGAGGGAATGATGCCCATCAGCTACGCCAGGACCGACGAGCAGATCGAGGAGGAGCGGCGCCTGCTGTACGTCGGAGTGACCCGGGCGCGGCGGCGGCTGAGCCTGTCGTGGGCACTGTCCCGGACTCCCGGCGGTCGCGCCTCCCGGAGGCCGTCCCGGTTCCTGGACGGGCTGCGACCGGGCTCCGGAGGTGTCGTCGGCGGTGGTTCGGGCGGCGCCCGCGGCGGTGTCGAGCGCGGGACCGGTCCCGCCTCCCGCGAGCCGCTCGGCGTCGCCCGGCGCGGAGCCAACAGGAAGGTGGCGCGTTGCCGGGTGTGCGGACGCACGCTGACCGAGGCTGGCGAGATGAAGCTGATGCGGTGCGAGGACTGCCCGTCCGACATGAACGAGGGGCTCTACGAGCGGCTCGTGGAGTGGCGGGCGCGCACGGCGGCGGACATCGGGCAGCCCGCGTTCTGCGTGTTCACCGACAAGACGCTCGTCGCCATCGCCGAGGCCGAGCCGGACGACGAGGCCGGGCTGTCCCGCATCCCGGGTGTCGGCCGTCGGAAGTTTCGGGCGTACGGATCTGATGTGCTCGCCGTCTGCGCAGGTCAGGTGGCGAGTGACGAGGATGCGAACGGGCGCGGGGACGACTGATACAAACTCGTCGAGAAAATAGTTTGCGCACGCCCCGGCAAGCCCCATAGGTTCTTAAGCACGAGAGCAGCGGCCTTCTCGAAGGCCCTGGTTCGTGTTGTACTTGAATGCCGTCGGACCGGTTCACGCCGGTCCCTGAGACGCCGAGAGGAGGCGATTGAAGTGATCAGCATCAGCAGCTCCACCAGCACCGTCAAAATGACCGATCGTTCGGTCGCCGCTTCCTGCCTGCTCGGCATCTCGAACCCGGGCACCGGTCTGTCTGGTCTCATCGCCATTCGCCCGGAGTCCGGCCTGCCTCTCGCGGCGCTTCCCATGCGCGAGGGCAATGAGCGACCGACCAAGGCACCGGAAGCAGTAGCGACGGCACAGGCCCATGCCTATGCCTTTGCGGCAGCCGGTGCCGGATTCCGGAAGCAGACGACGCAGCACCACACGATGTGGGCCTTCCGTGGGCTCGAACCCTGGAGTGATCCAGTCTGATCGACGATCAGGCCGGCGCCTTCAGGGCCGCGGAACCCCATCCGGGATCCGCGGCCCTTCTGTTTTCCCGGAAGAACCAGCGATCTTCCGAGGGACCGGAACCAAGGGGCCTCGGGACAAGAAAAGAACCCGGTACCACTGCCACCCGGCCCACCGGCCGGAACGACCAGACGAGGAAGAAGACACCGTGCAACTCGAAGCGCACGCCCCGTCCGTACCGCCTTCAGACCCTCTTTGCCCGCCCGGCCTCACGAAGGACTCCGTCTTGAACCCCCTGACCGCGCTCACCGCGCTCGACGACGCCATCGAGAACCTCGGCGAGCCCGTACCGTGCCGCGCCTACGACCCGGAGGTCTTCTTCGCCGAGTCGCCTGCCGACGTCGAGTACGCGAAGTCCCTCTGCCGTACCTGCCCGCTCATGGAGGCCTGCCTGGCCGGCGCCAAGGAGCGGCGTGAGCCCTGGGGCGTCTGGGGTGGCGAACTGTTCGTCCAGGGAGTCGTCGTGGCCCGCAAGCGGCCGCGTGGCCGTCCGCGCAAGAACCCGGTCGCGGCATGAACATCCGAGGAACGATCGACCGCCCCCTGACGCACGACCCCCAGAAGCAGGCCCCGATGAAGCCGTCCGCCCACGAGCCCGCAGGCTCCGCGACCCCAGACTTCACCATCAGCGGTGCGAACGACTCGCGCCAGAACAGGAACCGTCAGATGCAACTCATCCCAGAAGCGCTGGCCCGTGCGCATATGCACGAGCGCCTGCGTGAAGCCGACATCGAGAGGCAGGTCACGCACCTGGTGGTCGCCCGCCGGATGCAGCGGCGCGCGGAGCGCGCGTCGATGCGGGCCCGGCGCGCGCTCGCCATGGCCGTCATGCAGTGATCATCGTCGACCCGTGACACCGCCGTCGACATGAGCCGCAGCAACGAGCGGCTGCTCCCGCCGGGGGCCGGTCCCCATCGGACCGGCCCCCGGCGGTGCGTTGTGAGCGGCGCCCGAGAGCGCGCCGGGTTATCGTCGCCGAGTGACGTCTCTTCCTGGCGGGGACTCCGCGCAGCAACCGGACCAGCGGACCTTTGTGTGTGCCCGCTGCGGCACGACGGCCGAGGGGCCGCCGCCGACCTGGACCTTCTCCGTGGAGGGCGGCGCCCCCCGTTACTTCTGTGACGCCTGCGCCCGTGAGAACATCCGGGCCATCGAAGGGCGGCTCGACTCCGACTGGTGGTGATCAGGCTTCGGCCGCCGGTTCCACACCGGAGTCCTCGTCCCCCGCGCCTTCCTCTTCGCCCCCGTCCTCGGCCGCGAATCCCGGTACCCACGCCTCCAGCTCGTCCCGCAGCCGGACCGCGGCTCCCAGCTGACACAACACGCCGATGGTGCTCAGGGTCACCCGGTGTATGAGCAGGTACGACGGCGGCAGGTTGAGCTGTCGGCCCAGCTGGTGGGCGGGGGAGCGGGGATCGGCGATCCGCGCGGCCTGGTTGCGCATCCAGGCGCGGGTGAACGTGAAGCTCTCCACCTGGGCGGGCTCGATGATCGGCAGCAAGTAGTCCAGTACCGCCTCCGGTTCGAGCTCGATGGACTCCTTGACGAAGCCCTCCGCGCGCAGCAGCTGATAAACCCCCATCGCCTCGCCGTCGAGCGTCATGCGCAAGGACCGGCCGATGGGCTCCGGCAGTCCGCCGGGCAGCCGGTCCACGGTGCCGAAGTCGAGGACGCCGAGGCGCCAGCCGCCCTCGCCGTCCGGCAGCAGCCGGAAGTTACCGGGGTGCGGGTCCGCGTGCAGGAGCCCGGTGCGGGCCGGGCCGGAGAACAGGAACCGGGCCAGCAGCTGACCCGCCCGGTCGCGCTGGTCCTGGCTGCCCTTGCTGATGACCTCCGCCAGCGGCGTCCCGTCCATCCATTCGGTCACCAGGACTTGGTCGCACTGGTGCACCACGCCCGGCACGACGACATCCGGATCGTCCGCGAACTCCTCGGCGTGAGCGCTCTGGGCTTGTGCCTCCAGGCCGTAGTCCAGCTCCTCGGAGACCCGGTCGCGCAGCTCGCTGATGAGCGGCTTGATGTCCATCCCCGGAATGAGCGGACCCAACAGTCTGGCGAAACGGCCGAGTTGGTTGAGGTCGGACAGCAGGGCGTCACCGGCGCCCGGGTACTGCACCTTCACCGCGACCTCACGACCGTCGTGCCACACCCCGCGGTGCACCTGGCCTATGGACGCGGCCGCCGACGGCTTGTCCTCGAACTCCTCGAACAGCTCACGCCATTTCTCGCCAAGCCGCTCCTCGAGGACGGTGTGCACGGTGTGCGTCGGCATCGGAGGCGCCGCCTCCTGAAGCTTCGTGAGCGTCGCCCGGTAAGGTCCCGCCACCTCCTCCGGCAGCGCCGATTCGAAGACGGACAGAGCCTGCCCGAACTTCATGGCCCCGCCTTTGAGCTCACCGAGGACCTTGAAGAGCTGCTCCGCCGTGCGCTGCTGCAGCTCGCGGCCGACGATCTCCGCCGACCGTCCGCCGATGCGCTTGCCGATGCCCCAGGTCGCCCGACCGGCGAAGCCGATCGGTAGCGCGGCCAGCTTCGCGGTACGGGTGACCGCTTTCCGGGGAAGATCAGACATGGACCCCTCCTAGTGCCGGACAGATGTGCCGCGCATGCCCGGGCGTCATGACGCCGTCAGCCATCGCCTACCCCGCCATTGTGTCGTGCGGCTCGTCATCCGCGGTGGTCTCCTGCCCGTTGCGTCCCTCACCCGCACCGCACGAGCAGTCCGGATGCGGCCACACCGCCCGTGCGTGCCAGTCGAGGCCCGGTGCGCACGCCTCCCAGCGTGCCCCCGTGCTCGCCGGCAACTCGCCGTCCAGGAACGACAGCGCGTGCGCGGCGGCCAGCCCGGCCACGGCCGTGGCCAGGCCGATGTCACAGGGCTGGACCGGCACGGCGCGCCCGGAGCTCCACTGGGCGAGCAGCCGCGGCCACGCCGGATCCCGGTCCGTGCGGTCGAGCAGCAGGCACCGCGCGCACCCCGTGCCGCCGGGCAGCACCAGAGGACCGACCACCCCCGTCGCCTCGACGACCCCGGCGTACAGATGGGGGATGCCCGCCGCCACCAGATCCTGTGCCGCGGCCGGGTCGGGCGAGTGGACCGCGAGGCCGTCCCGCGGTGCGACGATCACGAGGGAGAGCGGATGCTCAGCGTCCCCCGGGCCCGGCGGGCCCTTGCGGCGGTCCGGGCGGGGCGGCCTGGCCGCGGCCGCCGCGCGCACCACCCGCCGCGCCGACACGTCCCGCCGCTCACCCACGGCCTGGGCGGGCAGCCCGCCGGGCGCCACGTCCCACGGTTCGACGCACCCGCCGTCCCGTACGTCCACGTGGCCCACGCCCGCCGCCGCGAGCACCGAGGCCACGACCGATCCCACCCGTCCCGCACCGCGCACCTGCACGCGCATGGCCCGCCGGGCCGCCAGTCTGCGCACGCCCTCCGCGGGTTCGGAAGTGGTCACGGTCAGGGCGGCCAGATCGGGGCGGAGCCGGTCCGTCTCCGGTGTCCGGGCGCGCGGTTCCTCGGTCGGCGGGCCACCGCCCGCCGCGTCGTCCAGCAGGCCCGCGTCGGTCAGCCGTTTCAGGAGCGCGTCCACATGCCCCTCGGGCAGCCCCATGCGGCGTGCCTGTTCGCGCAGCAGCGGCACCCCGCGCGTCCCGTCGAGCAGGTTCAGGAAGCTGCCGGTGGCCGTGTCCACCGGGCCGAGCACCACCGCGTGCGCCGGTGTCATACCGAACTGCACCGTGTTCAGGTCGTGCCAGCCGCGCCGCAGCGCCGGCTTCAGGATCGGATGCATGGCTGTCCCCCGTACCGCCTCGTGCCGTGCCGTTCACCTCGAACGGCGGTGACCAGCATGCCCGGCCCGGCCGCGGCCCTGCCGAAGGTTGTCCACAGGCAAGGGGTGATTGTCGTACAAGTCAAGCGGTGGCGGCGCGGGAGCGCACCGAAGGCCCCAGGAGGCGGGACTTCGACCCTGCTCACCGGGTAACGTCGGGGCGTGTCCGCCGACCCACTGCACCGTGCAACGAACACGCAGCGCAGCACGACCAGCCCGCCCTCAGGCGGCCTGGGGACGAGTGCGGTCGAGGTCCGCAGAAGCGCCCGGCGGCGCCGGACCGTCTCCGCGTACCGCGAAAGCGACAGGACCGTCGTGCTCATCCCGGCGCGGATGTCGGAGGCCGAGGAGAAGCGCTGGATCGGCGTCATGCTCGACAAGCTCGCCGCGCAGGAGAGCAAGCGGGTCCTCGGCGACACCGAGCTGGCCGAGCGCGCCGAGCAGCTCTCGACGCAGTACCTCGACGGCAAGGCCCGGCCCGCCTCGGTGCGATGGGTGACCAACCAGAACACCCGATGGGGTTCGTGCACCCCGGCCGAGGGCAGCATCCGTCTCTCGCACCGCCTGCAGGGCATGCCCGAGTACGTCGTCGACTACGTGCTCCTGCACGAGCTGGCGCATCTCCTGGTGCCCGGCCACGGGCCCCGCTTCTGGCGACTTCTGGAGGCGTATCCGCGCACCGAGCGGG
The DNA here is from genome assembly GCF_026274175.1 of Streptomyces beihaiensis. Lineage (GTDB taxonomy): Bacteria > Actinomycetota > Actinomycetes > Streptomycetales > Streptomycetaceae > Streptomyces > Streptomyces beihaiensis. The sequence goes on along the minus strand of NZ_JAPHNL010000045.1, from coordinate 932 downwards.
CCCGCGGGTATCTCGAAGGAGTGGTCGCCGCCGACCGGCTGCCGCATCTGCCGACCGCGCGCGGCGATTGATCCGGCTTCTGGGACGGTTCTGTACCGGCGCGGTACCGACGCGGGTGCCGCCGTCCTCCACGACCGCGGGTTGCCGTTAGCCTGGCGCGACGCAATCACCATCGGGATGGGGGACGGTCGTTACGCATGGCCAGGGAATTCCAACGCGGCCACAAGGCCAAGCTCAGTGACCTCACCGCGGGGACGGATCTGTATGTCGGCGTGCAGATCGCCGGTCCCGGCCTGACCTTCGACATCAGCTGCTTCGGTCTGGACGCCGAGGAACGGCTCTCCGACGACCGGTACTTCGTCTTCTTCAATCAGCCGAGGACGCCGGACGACTCCGTCCAGCTGCTCGGCGCGCAGGCCGGTGACACGGAGTCCTTCCGGGTCACGCTCGACAAGATCCCCGCGCACGTCCGGAAGCTGTCGTTCACCGCGACCATCGACGGCGCCGGACAGATGTCGCAGGTGGCGCCCGGCTACATCCGGATCGTCGCCGGGGGTGAGGAGGTCGCCCGCTATTCGTTCCAGGGGGCCGAGTTCACCACCGAGCGGGCCGTGATGCTGGGGGACTTCTACCTCAAGGACGTCTGGCGGTTCGCGGCCGTCGGGCAGGGCTTCGACGGCGGCCTGGAGGCGCTGCTGAAGAACTTCGGCGGGGAGGTGGCCGAGGAGGAGCCCGCCGCCGCGCAGCCGCAGGCCGGCGCGCCGGGCTTCGCGCCGCCGACGCAGACCTCACAGCCGCCCGCGTTCGCACCGCCGTCCGCTCCCGCCTCCGCACCGCACCCCGCCGCCACGTCGGCTCGGCACAGGGCAGCCCGACCGCACTGGCCGGGACGGTGCGGCGGCTCACGTTCTCCGGGAACACGTCGGTGATCA
>NZ_JAPHNL010000044.1 GCF_026274175.1 Streptomyces beihaiensis | reverse complement strand
GCCCCTACCCCGGCGACGCGAAGCGGCCCGCCCACCCGACCCCTCCGGCCACGTGGACCCGGAAGTCCGGGTCGCTCCAGGCCGCTTCGGAGTGGCCCAGGCCCGTGTAGAAGACGCGGCCCGTGCCCTGCGCCCTGCACCACACCAGCGGATGGTCGCCGCCCATGGCCGCCCCCTCGTACGACGCCTCTTCCGCGTACGCCAGCACCCGCACCGCCGGGTCGGAGCGCGGGTCCGACCGGAAGTCGTACCACTCGTCCTCGAACTCCCAGCTCTCGCCGAGGTGCCGGGTCGCGGGGTGGTCGTGGTCGGCGACGCGCAGGCGGCCGGGCTGGTGGGCGGGGTGGCGGGCGAAGCGCGCCGCGAGCAGCGTGCCGTAGTACGGCCACCCGTACTCGGTGCAGGCCGCCGCGTGCACCCCGGCGAAGCCGCCGCCCCCGTCGATGTACGCCGCGAGCCGTTCGCGTCCCTCGGGCGTGAGGATGTCGCCGCTGGTGGACAGGAAGACGACGGCGGCGGGCGGGGCGCCGCGCGCGGGATCGAGTCCGCGCGCGAACTCCCCCGGGTCCTCGGTGTGCCGCACCGCGAACCCGAGGGCGCGCAGGGTGTCGACGGCGTACGGGATCGAGGCGTGGCGGTAGTCGGTGGTGCGGGTGTGGACCAGGACCGTGGGAGTCGTGCCGGTGGGCTGCGCCATGGGGCGGGATGGTACTGCCCGCGCGGTGTCCGATCCGTACAAGACCGGGCCGGTGGGGGCTGCCTACCGTGGCCGCATGAATGAGTGCGGCCGCCGGGCACCCCGCTACTCCTCCTCGTGCGGCGGATGCCCGCCGTGGCGGCGGGCGTGGGCGCGCAGGCGGGACGTGACGTCCTCGGGCGGCAGGAACTTCGACCAGCGCTCGGGGAACTCGGAGGGCATGGCCACGTCCTCCGCGCTGTCCGGCTCCTCCGTGTTCTCGGCGTAATCAGCGTCGGTCGGGTACTCCCGCGCGGCCACGTAGCGTGCGGCCTGCGCGGTGCGCACGCGGTCGTTGGCGGCGCGCGCCGCGGCCGTGGCCACCGACGGCCACACCCGGTCGATGGCCGCGTTCACGGCGGCTCCGACGAGCACCGCGAACGCCGAGACGCCGATCCACAGCATGACCGCGACAGGCGCGGCGAGCGAACCGTAGATGCTCGGGCCCTCGATGGTGTGGGTGAGGTACACGCGGAGCAGGAAGCTGCCGGGAACCCACATCGCGAGGGCCACCAGGGCGCCCGGCAGGTCCTCGATCCACGGCGAGCGCACGGGCACCGCCACGTGGTACAGCGTCGTCAGGAACGCGATGGACAGTACGATCACCACCGGCCAGTACAGGATCTGTACGAGCGTCTCCGACCAGGGCACCAGGTTGATCACCGTGTCCGGGCCCGCGATCATCAGCGGCAGCGCGATCGAGCCGACGACCAGGGCCACGATGAACATGAGGAAGGCGAGCATCCGGGTCTTCACGATGCCGCGCACCCCGTCCAGGCCGTACATGACGGTCACCGTGTCCACGAACGTCGACACGGCGCGCGAACCGGACCACAGCGAGATGAGGAAACCGATGGAGATGATGTCGGGGCGGCCGCCCTTGATGACGTCGTCGAGGATCGGCCGGGCGATCTCCTTGACACCCTGGTCGGTGAGGACGGTGCGGGATGCCTCCAGGATGTGGTCGCGGACCCCGGCGATGGTGTGGGCGCCGGTCCAGTCGTCGACGTAGGCGAGCAGGCCGACGAGCGACAGGAGCAGCGGCGGTACCGACAGAAGAGTGAAGAACGCGGCCTCGGCGGCGAGGCCCAGGATGCGGTACTCCATGCACGAGTTGACGGTGTCCTTGAGCAGCAGCCAGGCGGTCCTGCGCTTGGAGACGTTCCGGTAGAGCGCGCGGGCCCGGTGGAGACGGCCGCGAGTGGGCCGGTCTGGTGTTTCTTCTGGCTGATGCACCTCCTTACCGTATCTTCATGGCAGTCACCACCCATGCAGTGACCAATCAGGCCCCGCCCCTGGTGGGATACGACGTCCTCGCCGCCGACCGGGCGCTGTGCGAAGCGCTCGAACGGCACCTGGACCCCGACACGGCGGACGCGGCCCGCGAGGAGCTGACGGTGCTCGGGCGGGCGGCGGGCAGCGCGCAGGTACAGGAGTGGGGGCGGCTCGCGAACGAGAACCCACCGGTCCTGCGTACCCACGACCGTTACGGCCACCGCGTCGACGAGGTGGAGTTCCATCCGTCCTGGCACCGTCTGATGGGCAAGGGCGTCGGCGCGGGTCTGACGTCGGCCTGGTCGCGGCCCGGGGGGCATGTGCGGCGGGCGGCGGCGTTCGTGGTGTGGTCGCAGGTGGAGGCGGGACACCTGTGCCCGCTGTCGATGACACACGCGGCGGTGCCCGCGCTGCGTGCCGAGCCGGACCTCGCCGCCGAGTGGGAGCCGCGGCTGACCTCCACCGTGTACGACGCCGGGCTGCGGCCCGCGGCGAGCAAGGCGGGCGCCGTGTTCGGCATGGGGATGACGGAGAAGCAGGGCGGCAGCGACGTACGGGCCAACACCACGCGCGCGGTGCCGCTGCCCGGGGACGGCGCGGGCGCGTACGCGTTGACCGGGCACAAGTGGTTCTGCTCGGCGCCCATGTCGGACGGGTTCCTGGTGCTGGCCCAGGCCGATGCGGGGCTGACGTGCTTTCTGGTGCCGCGCGTGCTGGAGGACGGGACGCGGAACGTGTTCCTGTTGCAGCGGCTCAAGGACAAGCTGGGCAACCGGTCGAACGCGTCGGCGGAGGTCGAGTTCGACGGGACGTGGGCGCGCCGCGTCGGTGAGGAGGGGCGCGGCGTGGCGACCATCATCGAGATGGTCGCGGCGACCCGGCTCGACTGTGTCCTCGGCTCCGCCGCGCTGATGCGGCAGGCGGTCGCGCAGGCGGTCCACCACTGCACGTACCGGGAGGCGTTCGGCGGCCGGCTGGTCGACAAGCCGCTCATGCGCAACGTCCTGGCGGATCTGGCGGTGGAGTCGGAGGCCGCCACGACGCTCGGTCTGCGCCTGGCCGCCGCGTACGACGACGGGGGCGAGCGGGAGCGGGCGTTCCTGCGGATCGCGGTGCCGGCGGCCAAGTACTGGGTGACGAAGCAGTGCACGCCCGTGGTCGCGGAGACCCTTGAGTGCCTGGGCGGCAACGGTTACGTGGAGGAGTCGGGCATGCCGCGGCTGCTGCGCGAGGCGCCGCTGAACTCGATCTGGGAGGGCTCGGGCAATGTGCAGGCGCTCGACGTGCTGCGGGCGCTGCGGCGCGAGCCGGGCGCGCTCGACGCGTTGCTGCTCGAACTGGGGGTGACGCGCGGTGCCGACCACCGGCTCGACGCGGCGGTCAAGGACCTGCTGACCGAACTGGGCGACCTGCACGGGATCGAGGCGCGGGCGCGGCGCGTCGCGGAGCGGATCGCGGTGGTGCTGCAGGGCTCGCTGCTGGTGCGGTTCGCGCCGGAGGAGGTGGCGGACGCGTTCTGCGCGGCGCGTCTTGGCGGGGACCGGGGCGCCGCGTTCGGGACGCTGCCGCACACGCTGGGTCTTGAGGAGATCGTCGAGCGGGCGGCGCCGGTGGCGTGAACACCCCGCGGCCGTATGAGGAGTTCGTGGGGATGGTGCTGCGCCGACACGGCACCATCCCCACGTATGAGGCCCCTTGAGGAGCTCGCCGCCGCCCAAGGGGGGAGAGGGCGGCGTTGGTCCTAGTTTCAATCGCCGTACGGTTGTTCGCCAGGGTTGCAAAGGGTTGCAACCTTGTTGTTCAACTCCCGTCCTTCCGCGTGCTGTGCGGTGCACGATAGGGCGGGGGAACGACGGCGCGACCGCGCGACACCACGCAACACCTGGGGATCAGGGATGAACGGGAACTCGACGATCGACCTGGCGCGCCTGTCCGCCATGGACGTGTCGCACGCGTCCCACCTGCTCAAGGGCGTGCGGGACGCCACGCTGTCCGGCCGCAGGCCGCCGGTGCTGCCTCGCCCCGAGATAAGCGCGTCGTGGCAGCGGCTGCTGCGCGACGGCCTCGATCCGGACCGCGACGTGCGGCGCGACGTGCTCAGCGCCGACGAGGTGGCGCGGCGGCGCCGTTCCTCGCCGCTGGCCCCGGTGCTGCCGGTGCTGCGCGAGGCGCTGGTCTCCGTGGCGGAGGCGGCCCAGCACATCATGGTGGTGAGCGACGCGGACGGCCGGATCCTGTGGCGCGAGGGGCATCCGGGGGTGCTGCGCAAGGGCGACCGGCTCGGTTTCCAGGTGGGCGCGCACTGGGGCGAGGACATCGTCGGCACCAACGGGGTCGGTACGCCGCTGGTGACGGGCCGCCCGGTCCAGGTGTTCTCCGCCGAGCACTTCGTGCAGACGCACCACCCGTGGACGTGCACGGGCGCGCCGATCAGCGATCCGCGCGACGGGCGGGTCATCGGAGTGGTGGATGTCAGCGGTCCGCTGGAGACGATGCACCCGGCGACGCTGCCGTGGGTGCGCTCCGTCGCGCAGCTCGCCGAGGCGCGGCTGCGCGAGCTGCACGTGGGCCGGCTCGAACGGCTGCGGGCGGTGGCCGCGCCGGTACTCGCCCGGATCGGCGGTCGGGCCGTCGCGGTCGACGAGCACGGCTGGCCCGCGGCGGTGACGGGACTTCCGCTGCCCGACCGGGTGGCGCTGCCCAAGGGGCTCACCGAGGGGCCCTGCTGGGTGCCGTCGCTCGGCACCTGCAAGGCGGCGCCGCTGCCCGGTGGCTGGCTCCTCATGGTCGACGACCTCCCCGAGCCGCTCGCCGCGACGCGGATCGTCCTCGACGTGCGCCGACCGCGCCGCTGGTCGCTGGCGGTACGGGCGACGGCGGGCGGGTGGACGCACGACCTGAGCCCGCGCCACGCCGAGCTGTTGTATCTGCTGGCCGTGCACCGTGACGGACGCAGCGCCCCCGACCTGGCCGCCGACCTGTTCGGCGACCGGACGCGCACGGTGACGGTGCGCGCGGAGCTGTCCCGGGTGCGGCGCTACCTGGGCGCGCTGCTCGCGCACCGCCCGTACCGGTTCGCCGAGGACGCGGACGTCGAGGTGCTGCTGCCGGACGACCCGGCCGACCTGCTGCCGCACTCGACCGCGCCCGCGGTGCTCGCGGCACGCGACCCCGAGCACCACTGACCGCCCGTCACCACCCGCACCCCCGGGACCTCCCGGGCGACGGACGCGGCGCGGACGACGCCGCCCACGACACCACCGCGGAACTCACCAGCGGCGGCCACGCACCGGCCAAGGACACGGACACAGGCACGGACACGGACACGGACACGGACGAGCGAGGCACTATCACCGGACGACCCGGACCACCCGCTGCCGCACCCGACCGCACCCGCGGTGCTCGCGGCACGCGACCCCGAGCACCACTGACCGTCGGCCGTCCCTCACACTCCGGGGATCTCCCGGGCGACGAACGCGGCGCGGACGGTGTCGGCCGCGTCGGCGCCGTAGAGCTCGCGAGCGGTGGCGACGGTGGCCTTGGCCGCGTCCGTGAAGCTGGTGTCGGGTGCGAAGCCGAACTGCGCGTCGACGATGATCCGGTCGGCGGCGCGGGCGCCGAGCGCGCGGCGGATGTCGTAGAGGGCGCGCGACCAGATCTCGCCGTCGGCGTGCACCTCACCGACCTTGTCCTGGTACGTCTTGTCGGTGTCGATGCGGCGCAGGCAGTGCGGGCTCGTCTCGGTGTACGAGACGGAGTCCCAGTCCGCGACACAGGCCAGGTCGGTGCGGCGGGGCCAGCCGTAGCGGGCGTCGGCGTGGTCGCCGACCTCGACGGCGAGATAGTCGCTGAACGCCTCGCCGATCGATCCGGCCTCCTCGGACGTGCCGAAGCCGGGCACCTGGGCGTTCTGCACCGCGTGCCCGTACTCGTGGACGATCACTTCGGCGTCCTCGGCGTCGTCCACGCCGCCCTTGCCGTAGCGGATCTCGGCCTTCTTGTCGGTGAAGAAGGAGTTGTCCGCGCCCCACTGGTCGATGCGGACGGCCTGCGCGCGGTTGTTGGCGCCCGGCAGGTCGTGGCCAAAGCCGAGGCCCTGCAGGTACTCCTGCGCCTCGTTGACCCAGAAGTAGGCCATGACCTGCTCGAACTGGTCGTCGCTGCGGTTGTAGGAGGTGGCGTCGGAGACCTTCGCGGCCGCGCCGGTGCTGGATCTGACGTACGCCCAGCGGCCGCTGAGGCCGCCGCTGTCGTCGAGGTTGCGCAGGGCGACCGTCGCGTAGGCGGAGTCCGGGACGGCACTGGCCGCGTCCTTGGCGTCGGTGAGGGACTCGTCGCCGGACGACTGGACCGGGTTGACCATGAAGACGCGGGCCTGGGGTGCGGCGGGGGCCGCGAGAGCCGGGGCGGCGAGGGTGGCGAAGGCCACGGTGAGGGTGGCCGCGGCGAGCAGTCCGCGGGATGTGCGGCGTGACATCAGGTACATCCTCCGGGTGGGTCGGATGGTTCGGATGCGCAGGGGGTGGCGGCGTCGCGCTGCGGATCTTGCCTCATCGGCGGCCGACTTGACCAGTGCGCGTCATCAATGCGCCAGGGTGCACCGGCGACGGCCCGCCCTGGTCACGGCGGGCCCGCGCATGATGCGATGGGCGGCATGAGCAACGTCACCGTCACCACCTGGTCGCTCGAGCAGACCTCCCCCGCCGACCTGCGCCCCGCCGCCGCCCCCCAGGGCGACGGCGTGCGGATCGTGCGGTCCGAGGTGCCCTCGCCCGAGTTCAGCCGGTTCCTGTACGCCTCGGTGGGCGGTGACATCGCCTGGATCGACCGGCTCGGCTGGTCCTACGCGCAGTGGCGGGAGACGCTGGAGCGGCCGGGGACCGAGACCTGGGTCGCGTACGAGAAGGGGACGCCGGCCGGGTACGTGGAGCTGGCGGGGCAGGACGACGGTGCCGTGGAGATCGTCTACTTCGGCCTGATCCCGGCGTTCCGGGGCCGGCGGATCGGCGGGCACCTGCTGTCGTACGGTGCCGCGCGGGCCTGGGACCTGGCCGAGCGGTGGCCGGGGCGGACGCCCACGAAGCGGGTGTGGCTGCACACCTGCTCGCTCGACGGTGAGCACGCGATGGCCAACTACGAGCGGCGCGGCTTCCGGCTCTTCGGCACCGAGACGGCCGAGCAGAGCGACGCCGTCGCGCCGGGCCCGTGGCCGGGCGCATTCCCGTCCGGTGTGTGACCAGCACCACTCTTGTCCACAATTCGAGACATCTAAGTCCACATTACGGACGACGGTGGACCAGGTCCAAAGTCCCATGACACGCTTCCGTCATGTCTGCAGCTGGAATCGCCTTGGTGAGTCGACGACACGTCGACTTCGGACGCATGTCCAGCGCCATCTGTCCGGCGCGCTGACGCTGCATCCGCCGGGCTGAACGGCCCCGGGCAGCACCACCGGCACCTCCGCTTCCCCGTTCCCTGCGCACCGCCGCGCCCTGCGCGAAGTGTGCAGGTCAGACCTGACTCGAGCCTGCCCTGAAGGACGTACACCCATGGCTGCCACCCCGGAAACGCCCACGACCGCCGCGCCCCGCCGCAAGGTCCGCCGTCACCGCGGCGAGGGCCAGTGGGCGGTGGGGCACCTCACGCCGCTCAACGGCAGCGAGCAGATGAAGAAGGACGACGACGGTCTCAATGTGCGGACACGCATTGAGACGATCTACTCCAAGCGCGGCTTCGACTCCATCGACCCCAACGACCTGCGCGGCCGGATGCGCTGGTGGGGCCTGTACACACAGCGTCGCCCCGGGATCGACGGCGGCCGCACCGCGATCCTGGAGCCGGAGGAACTCGAGGACGAGTACTTCATGATGCGCGTGCGCATCGACGGCGGACGGCTGACCACCGAGCAGCTGCGGGTCGTCGGCGAGATCTCGCAGGAGTTCGCACGCGGCACCGCGGACATCACCGACCGGCAGAACATCCAGTACCACTGGATCCGGATCGAGGACGTGCCGGAGATCTGGAACCGCCTGGAGGCCGTCGGCCTGTCGACGACCGAGGCGTGCGGCGACGTGCCGCGCGTCGTGCTCGGCTCGCCGGTCGCCGGTATCGCCGAGGACGAGATCATCGACGGCACCCCGGCCATCGACGAGATCCACCGCCGCTTCATCGGCAACCCCGCCTTCTCGAACCTGCCGCGCAAGTTCAAGACGGCGATCTCCGGCTCGCCGCTGCTCGACGTGGTGCACGAGATCAACGACGTCGCTTTCGTCGGCGTCGACCACCCCGAGCACGGGCCCGGCTTCGACCTGTGGGTCGGCGGCGGCCTGTCCACCAACCCGAAGATCGGCCAGCGGCTCGGCGCCTGGGTGCCGCTCGACGAGGTGCCGGACGTCTTCGAGGGCGTCGTCTCGATCTTCCGCGACTACGGCTACCGCCGCCTGCGCACGCGCGCCCGTCTGAAGTTCCTGCTCGCCGACTGGGGCACGGAGAAGTTCCGCCAGGTCCTGGAGGACGAGTACCTCAAGCGCGAACTCGTCGACGGCCCGGCCCCCGACCAGCCGCTGGAGCGCTGGCGCGACCACGTCGGCGTGCACCGCCAGAAGGACGGCCGGTTCTACGTCGGGTTCGCGCCGCGCGTCGGCCGCGTCGACGGCACCGTCCTGACGAAGATCGCCGAGCTGGCCGAGGAGCACGGCTCGGGCCGGGTGCGCACCACCGCCGAGCAGAAGATGCTGGTGCTCGACGTCGCCGAGGACCGGGTCGACTCGCTCGTCGCGGGCCTGGAGGCGCTCGACCTGCGGGTCAGCCCGTCGCCGTTCAGGCGCGGCACCATGGCCTGCACCGGCATCGAGTTCTGCAAGCTCGCCATCGTCGACACCAAGGCGCGCGGCGCCTCGCTCATCGACGAACTGGAGCGCCGCATCCCGGACTTCGACGAGCCCATCACCATCAACCTCAACGGCTGCCCCAACGCCTGCGCCCGCATCCAAGTCGCCGACATCGGCCTCAAGGGCCAGCTCGTCCTCGACGACGAGGGCAACCAGGTCGAGGGCTTCCAGGTGCACCTGGGCGGCGCGCTCGGCCTGGAGGCCGGGTTCGGCCGCAAGGTCCGCGGCCTGAAGGTCACCTCGGCCGAGCTGCCCGACTACGTCGAGCGGGTCCTCACCCGGTTCCAGAAGGAGCGCGAGGACGGCGAGCGGTTCGCCACCTGGGTGGCCCGCGCCTCCGAGGAGGCCCTGTCGTGACCGGCCGCGCCGCGCCGTTCTACTGCCCGTACTGCGGCGACGAGGACCTGCGCCCCGGCGAGGAGGGGCACGGCGCCTGGGAGTGCGCGGCGTGCAACCGGGCGTTCCAGCTCAAGTTCCTCGGGCTGCTCGCCCGCGGGCTCACGCGCAACGACGGTGGAGGGGAACAGACATGACGACAGCTCAGGCCGCCACCCCGGAGACGGAGGACACGGCTAAGCTCAAGGCACTCGCCGAGCAGGCCGGGCGGGACCTGGAGGACGCCTCCGCCCTGGAGATCCTCCAGTGGGCGGTGAAGACCTTCGGCACGAAGTTCTGCGTCACCTCCTCCATGGAGGACGCCGTCGTCGCGCACCTCGCCTCCCGGGCCATGCCCGGTGTGGACGTCGTGTTCCTCGACACCGGCTACCACTTCGAGGAGACCATCGGCACGCGCGACGCGGTCGAGGCCGTGATGGACGTCAACGTCATCACGCTCACCCCGCGCCAGACGGTCGCCGAGCAGGACGCCGAGTACGGGCCGAAGCTGCACGACCGCGACCCCGACCTGTGCTGCGCCCTGCGCAAGGTGAAGCCGCTCGAAGAGGGGCTGCGCGGGTACACCGCCTGGGCCACCGGGCTGCGCCGCGACGAGTCCCCCACCCGTGCCGACACCCCGGTCGTCGGCTGGGACGAGAAGCGCCAGAAGGTCAAGGTCTCGCCGATCGCCCGCTGGAGCCAGGACGACGTGGACGCGTACGTCGCCGAGCACGGCGTGCTCACCAACCCGCTCCTCATGGACGGTTACGGCTCCGTGGGCTGCGCGCCCTGCACCCGCCGCCTCCTGGAGGGCGAGGACGCGCGCGCCGGACGCTGGGCGGGCCGGGGCAAGACCGAGTGCGGAATCCACGGCTGATGACTCCCAGGACACAGACGCCGCGGGCGCCGCACGCGCCACAGACCTCACCGACTTCACAGACCTTGGAGAAGCAAGTGACCGGAGCCACGATCTGGCTCACGGGTCTGCCGAGCGCCGGCAAGACCACCATCGCGTACGAGCTGGCGAACACGCTGCGCGCCGAGGGCCGCAAGGTCGAGGTGCTCGACGGCGACGAGATCCGTGAGTTCCTCTCGGCGGGCCTCGGCTTCAGCCGCGAGGACCGCCACACCAACGTGCAGCGCATCGGCTTCCTCGCCGAACTGCTCGCCCGCAACGGCGTGCTGGCCCTCGTCCCGGTCATCGCCCCGTACGCGGACAGCCGCGAGGCGGTCCGCAAGCGCCACCAGAGCGGCGGGACGGCGTACGTCGAGGTGCATGTCGCCACGCCGGTCGAGGTCTGCTCCGAGCGCGACGTGAAGGGCCTGTACGCCAAGCAGGCCGCGGGCGAGATCTCCGGTCTGACCGGGGTCGACGACCCGTACGAGGCACCCGAGTCGCCCGATCTGCGGATCGAGTCGCACCAGCAGACCGTGCAGGAGTCCGCGGCCGCGCTCCACGCGCTGCTCACCGAGAGGGGTCTGACCGCATGACGACCGTAGTGAGCGTCTCCGAGGAGACCGACAGCCCGTACGCGCTCAGCCATTTGGACGCGCTGGAGTCCGAGGCCGTGCACATCTTCCGCGAGGTGGCGGGCGAGTTCGAGCGGCCGGTGATCCTCTTCTCCGGCGGCAAGGACTCGATCCTGATGCTGCACCTGGCGCTGAAGGCGTTCGCGCCCGCGCCGGTGCCCTTCTCGCTGCTGCACGTGGACACCGGGCACAACTTCCCCGAGGTCATCGAGTACCGCGACCGGGTCGTGGCCGAGCACGGCCTTCGCCTGCACGTCGCCTCGGTGCAGGACTACATCGACCGCGGCGTTCTCAAGGAGCGCCCGGACGGCACCCGCAACCCGCTGCAGACCGTGCCGCTGACCGAGAAGATCCAGCAGGAGCGGTTCGACGCGGTCTTCGGCGGCGGCCGCCGCGACGAGGAGAAGGCCCGCGCCAAGGAGCGGGTCTTCTCCCTGCGTGACGAGTTCTCGCAGTGGGACCCGCGCCGCCAGCGCCCCGAGCTGTGGCAGCTCTACAACGGCCGCCACGCCCCCGGTGAGCACGTCCGCGTCTTCCCGCTCTCCAACTGGACCGAGCTGGACGTGTGGCAGTACATCGCCCGCGAGAACATCGAACTGCCGCAGATCTACTACGCCCACGAGCGCCCGGTCTTCAACCGGGGCGGCATGTGGCTGACCGCCGGTGACTGGGGCGGCCCGAAGGACGGCGAGGCGGTCGAGACCCGTCTGGTGCGCTACCGCACCGTCGGCGACATGTCCTGCACCGGCGCCGTCGACTCCGACGCCACGACCATCGAGAAGGTCATCGCCGAGATCGCCGCCTCCCGCCTCACCGAGCGCGGCGCGACCCGTGCCGACGACAAGCTCTCCGAGGCCGCGATGGAAGACCGCAAGCGCGAGGGGTACTTCTAGACATGAGCACCACCAGCACCACCACCGAAGAGCTGGCCGGTCTGTCGGCCACCACCCTGCTGCGGTTCGCCACGGCCGGCTCGGTCGACGACGGCAAGTCCACGCTCGTGGGCCGCCTGCTGCACGACTCCAAGTCGGTCCTCGCCGACCAGCTGGAGGCCGTCGAGCACGCCTCGCGTTCGCGCGGCGCCGCCGAGCCCGACCTCGCGCTGCTCACCGACGGTCTGCGGGCCGAGCGCGAGCAGGGCATCACCATCGACGTGGCCTACCGCTACTTCGCGACCCCGCGCCGCCGGTTCATCCTGGCCGACACGCCGGGCCACGTGCAGTACACGCGGAACATGGTGACCGGCGCCTCCACCGCCGAGCTGACCGTGATCCTGGTCGACGCGCGCAACGGCGTCGTCGAGCAGACCCGCCGCCACGCCGCGATCGCCGCGCTCCTGCGCGTCCCGCACGTGGTGCTCGCCGTCAACAAGATGGACCTCGTCGACTACCAGGAGCAGGTCTTCGCGAAGATCGCCGAGGAGTTCACGGCGTACGCGGGCGACCTGGGCGTCCCGGAGATCACCGCGATCCCGATCTCCGCGCTCGCCGGTGACAACGTCGTGGAACCGTCCGCCACCATGAACTGGTACGGCGGCCCGACCGTCCTCGAACACCTGGAGACGGTCCCGGTCAGCCACGACCTGACCGCCTGCCACGCGCGCCTGCCCGTCCAGTACGTGATCCGGCCGCAGACCGCCGAGCACCCCGACTACCGCGGCTACGCGGGACAGATCGCCGCCGGGACGTTCCGGGTCGGTGAGTCGGTGACGGTGCTGCCCTCGGGCCGCACGTCGAAGATCGCCGGGATCGACCTGCTGGGCGAGCCGGTCGACGTGGCGTGGACGCCGCAGTCGGTGACGCTGCTGCTCGACGACGACATCGACGTCTCGCGCGGCGACCTGATCGTGCCGAGCGGCGACGCGCCCGCCACCTCCCAGGACGTCGAGGCGACCGTCTGCCACGTCGCCGACACGCCGCTGACCGTCGGACAGCGGGTGCTGCTCAAGCACACCACCCGTACGGTCAAGGCGATCGTCAAGGAGATCCCGTCACGGCTCACGCTCGACGACCTCTCCCAGCACCCCGAGCCGGGGCAGCTCGTCGCCAACGACATCGGCCGCGTGAAGGTGCGCACCGCCGAACCGCTGGCCCTGGACGCGTACGCGGACTCGCGGCGCACCGGGTCGTTCATCCTGATCGACCCGGCCGACGGCACCACGCTCGCCGCCGGTATGGCGGGGCAGGCGTTCGCCGACGCCGACGACGCGGCGGCGCCCGCCGCGGACGACGACGGCTGGGACTTCTGACATGCGCCCCGTCGAGTCCTCGGGCCCCGTCGACACGTATGCGACGTTCGCGAAGGAGGGCGGCCGCATCGGCAGCGGCCGCCTCGGCAGCGGGCAGGGCGGAGTCGGCCGATGTGCCCGCTGACCTCCGCCCGCCGACGCCGCAGACCTGCCGACCTCCCGGCCACACCCTGAGGGTGTGACCGCCGGGCCGACGAGAGGAACCCCTCCCGTGCCTGCCACACCCCTCCCCCGACGGCGCCGACGGCGCCGTGCCCTCGCCGCGCTCGCCGCCGTGCCGCTGCTCATGCTGGCCGCCACGGCCTGCCTGGGCTACGGCTCTCAGGCCGCCGACGGCGCCGGGGAGGAGTTCAAGGCCGAGGGTGAACCGCTCTCCGCGGACTCGGTCACCATCGGCTACTTCGGGAACCTGACCCACGCAACGGCGCTCGTCGGCCACCGCAAGGGCTTCTTCCAGAAGGAGCTGAAGGGCACACAGGCCAAGTACCAGATCTTCAACGCGGGCCCTTCCGAGGTCGAGGCGCTGAACGCCGGTTCGGTCGACATCGGCTGGCTCGGGCCCTCCCCCGCCGTCAACGGCTTCACCAAGTCGGACGGGAAGGACCTGCGGATCATCGGCGGCAGCGCGTCCGGCGGTGTGAAGCTCGTCGTGAACCCGAAGAAGATCAGGAGCACGGCGGACGTCAAGGGCAAGAAGATCGCCACCCCGCAGCTGGGCAACACCCAGGACGTGGCCTTGCTCAACTGGATCGCCCGGCAGGGCTGGTCGGTCGACGCGAACTCCGGCAAGGGCGACGTCTCCGTGGTCCGCACCGACAACAAGATCACCCCGGACGCGTTCCGCAACGGCTCGATCGACGGCGCGTGGGTGCCGGAGCCGACCGCGTCCCGGCTCGTCGCCGAGGGCGGCAAAGTACTGCTCGACGAGTCCGACCTGTGGCCCGACAAGAAGTTCGTGATCACCAACATCGTGGTGTCGCAGAAGTTCCTCAAGGCCCACCCGGACGTCGTGGAGGCGGTGCTGCGCGGCTCGGTGCGGACCAACGCCTGGATCAACTCCCACCGCACGGCGGCCAGGGCCGCCGCCAACGAGCAGCTGGCACGGGACACCGGGGCCCCGCTGCCCACCGACGTCGTCGAACCGGCCTGGAAGTCCATCCGGTTCACCGACGACCCACTGGCCGGCACCCTCCGCGACGAGGCGGACCACGCGGTCGAGGCCGGTCTCCTCGACCGGCCGGACCTCACCGGCATCTACGACCTGAAGCCGCTGAACAAGGTGCTGCGCACGGACGGCAGAACCGGGTTCGACGACGCGGGCCTGGGGGTCAAGTGACCACCACGACCAGCGACTTCCCCGCTCATCCGGATCCCAGGAGGTGACGACCATGGCGACGACCCTCGCCACGGCGGCCGACTCCGCCGTGCAGGCGGCGACCTCGGCCGCCCGCATCGAGCACGTCACGAAGTCCTTCGCCACGCCCGCGGGCAGCCAGATCGTCCTCGACGACATCAGCCTCGACGTCGCGCCGGGCGAGTTCGTCACGCTCCTCGGCGCCTCCGGCTGCGGCAAGTCGACCCTGCTCAACCTGGTGGCCGGGCTCGACCACCCGACGTCCGGGTCCATCGCCACGGACGGGCGGCCCGCCCTGATGTTCCAGGAGCACGCGCTGTTCCCGTGGCTGACCGCCGGCAAGAACATCGAACTCGCCCTCAAGCTGCGCGGCGTCCCGCGCCGCGACCGCCGCGAGCGCGCCGAGGAACTCCTCGAACTCGTCCGGCTGCGCGGCGCGTACGGCAAGCGGGTGCACGAGCTGTCCGGCGGCATGCGCCAGCGCGTGGCGATGGCCCGCGCGCTCGCCCAGGACGCGCGGCTGCTGCTGATGGACGAGCCGTTCGCCGCGCTCGACGCCATCACCCGTGACGTGCTGCACGGCGAACTGACCCGCATCTGGCGGGAGACGAACCTGTCCGTCCTGTTCGTCACCCACAACGTCCGCGAGGCCGTCCGGCTCGCCGAACGCGTCGTGCTGCTGTCGTCGCGGCCCGGCCGGGTGGCGCGCGAGTGGCGGGTGGGCATCCCGCAGCCGCGCCGCATCGAGGACGCCGACGTGGCCGAGCTCTCGCTCGAGATCACCGATCAACTGCGTGGGGAGATCCGCCGCCATGGCAAGGACTGAACCGACGGCGGCCGCGGCGCCGGAACCGGCCGCCAAGGACGACCTGGAGGACCTGGAGGCCGGTCTCGACGCGCTCGACACCGTGCCCACGGGCGGCGGCACGCCCTGGCACCGCACGCTCGTGCAGAAGGTGCTGCCGCCGCTCGCCGCGGTCGTCGTCGTGGTGCTCGGCTGGCAGGCCCTGATCACCTTCGGTGTCGTCGACGACCCGGCGAAGCTGCCGTCGCCGTCCGACGTGTGGGACCAGGTCCGTACGGCATGGCTGCAGGGCACGCTCTTCGGCTACATCTGGACGAGCCTGTCGCGCGGCCTGCTGGGCTTCCTGCTCGCCCTGGCCATCGGCACGCCGCTCGGACTGCTCGTGGCGCGGGTGAAGTTCGTGCGGGCGGCGATCGGTCCCGTGCTCTCGGGCCTCCAGTCGCTGCCGTCCGTCGCGTGGGTGCCGCCCGCCGTTCTGTGGCTGGGCCTGGACAACTCGATGATGTACGCGGTGATCCTGCTGGGCGCCGTCCCCTCGGTCGCCAACGGCCTGGTCTCCGGTGTCGACCAGGTGCCGCCGCTGTTCCTGCGGGCGGGCCGCACGCTCGGCGCGACCGGGCTTCGCGGCCTGCGCCATGTGGTCCTGCCCGCGGCGCTGCCCGGCTACCTGGCGGGGCTCAAGCAGGGCTGGGCGTTCTCCTGGCGCTCGCTGATGGCGGCGGAGATCATCGCCTCCTCCCCCGATCTGGGCGTCGGCCTCGGCCAGTTGCTGGAGAACGGCCGCAACGCCTCTTCCATGCCCATGGTCTTCCTGGCCATCCTCCTCATCCTGATCGTCGGCATCGTCATCGACCTGCTGATCTTCAGCCCGCTGGAGCGCCGCGTGCTGCGCGGCCGCGGCCTGATCGCACGGAGCTGAGCGCCCTCATGCACACGCACACGCCGTACTTCGCCCGCCCCGTCCTGTTGGTGATAGCCCACGGCAGCCGCGACCCGCGGCATGCCGCGACGGTGCACTCCCTGGTGGCCGAGGTGCGCGCGCAGCGCCCCGGCCTCCGTGTGGAGACGGCGTTCCTGGACTTCAACATCCCCTCGGTATCGGGTGTGCTGGAGTCCCTCGCGGCGGACGGGGTGCGCGACGTGGTGGCGCTCCCGCTCCTGCTGACCCGCGCGTTCCATGCCAAGACCGACATCCCGGCGGTGCTGCGCGCGGCGCCGTGCGGGATGCGGATCCGTACGGCGGACGTTCTCGGCCCGTCACCGCTGCTGGTGTCGGCGCTCGAACGGCGCCTGTACGAGGCGGGCCTCACCCCCGCCGACAAGCCCGCGACCGGGGTCGTCCTGGCCTCGGCGGGCTCCACCGACCCGGAGGCGACCGCAGTGATCGCAGAAATCGCGCGGGAGTGGCGGCACACCGGTTGGTGCGCCGTGCGACCTGCGTTCGCCTCCGCGGGATCACCTCGCACCGAGGACGCCGTCCGGGAGCTGCGCGCCCTCGGCTGCGCCCGGGTCGCGGTCGCCCCCTACGTCCTGGCTCCTGGCCGCCTGCCCGACCGCATCGTGCGCGGCGCGACGGAGGCGGGCGCGGACGTCCTGGCCGACGTCCTGGGCCCGGCGCCGGAGGTCGCCCGGGTGCTGGTCGAGCGGTACGAGACGGCGGGCGCGGCCCGGGAGCCGGCGGCCGCCGGGATGTGAGCCGGCCGGGC
>NZ_JAPHNL010000043.1 GCF_026274175.1 Streptomyces beihaiensis | reverse complement strand
TGGCGTGGGGCGGGGGTCAGGCCGAGCAGGGCGTCCGCGGCGGCCCCGGCGCGGGGCTCGCCGCCGCGGGTGGCGTCGCAACCGGTGGCGTCGTAACGGGTGCTCCCCGGTCGTGGTCGAGCACGACCGCGGCCTCACCGTGAAGGTCAGCTCCCGGCTGTGTGCGCCGGGGCCAACGCCTCGACCCTGCGGGCCAGTTCGAAGTCCTTCTCGGTGATGGCACCGCCCGCCGAGTGCGTGTGCACGGCGAGGGCGACCGTGTTGTAGCCGAGCGTGAGGTCCGAGTGGTGGTTCAGCTCGTCCTGGACGGCCGCGACGTGCGCGACGAGCGCGGCGGCCGCGACGTGGCTGGGCAGGGTGTACTTACGGGTGATCCGGTCGCCGTCGAGCGACCAGCCGGGCAGCTCGGCGAGGCGGTCCTCGGTCTCTTTCCGCGAAAGCGGTTCTGTAGCCATGTCCCCCAGCCTGCCACCGGAAGGAGGTTACGGTCGTGTCATGACAACCGCGACGCGTGAGAACACCTCCGAAGTGGGCCGTCTGCTGCGCGATTGGCGGCAGCGGCGGCGGGTCAGCCAGTTGGAGCTCGCGCTGCGCGCGGACTCGTCGGCGCGGCACATCAGCTTCGTGGAGACGGGCCGTTCGCGGCCCAGCGAGGAGTTCGTGCTGCGGCTCGCCGACCACCTGGACGTACCGATGCGCGAGCGCAACGCGCTGCTGCTGGCCGCCGGGTACGCGCCCCGCTACCCGCAGACCTCGCTCGACGACCCGGCGCTCGGCCCGCTGCGCGAGGGCCTGGAGCGGCTGCTTCGCGGCTACGAGCCGTATCCGGCCCTGATCGTCGACGCCACGTACGACGTGGTCGCCGCCAACCGTGGTCTGACCCTCCTGATGGGGTCGCTGCCCGAGCACCTGCTCGCCCCACCGTTCAACGCGATGCGGCTGACCCTGCACCCGGAGGGCCTCGCACCGCGCATCCGCAATCTGCGCGCCTGGCGCGGGCATCTGCTCCACCAGATGGAGCGGCAGGTGGCGCTCTCCCGCTCGGAGCCGCTGCGCAGGCTGTACGACGAGGTGGCCGCCTTCCCGGTTCCCGACGAGGACGACGCGGCGCTCCTCGACGACGAAGGCGCCGTGGCGCACTTCGCGCTGCCGCTGGTGATCGAGCACGACGGGCACGTGCTGTCGTTCGTGTCGTCGATCTCGACGTTCAACACGCCGATGGACGTGACGGTCGCCGAGCTGGCCGTGGAGACGCTGCTCCCGGCGGACCCGGCGACGGCCAAGTATCTGCGGTCCGCACTGGGCTGACCCGGCTCCCGCGCCACCCCAGGCTCCCGCGCTGACCCGGACGGCCCCGACCGACGTGTGACCTCGTCCTCTCGCCCCTAGCCTGCGAAAGACGGAGACCGAGGGAGCGCACACGGTGACTGACACGACGGGCATACCGACCGAGCCGGACGCCGCGCTGCTGCGCCTGGGGCGGTTCTTCCGGCGCGGGAAGGCCGCCGCCGACCTGCACAGCGTGCGGATCAAGGGGGGCCGCGACGGCGATGTCTTCTACCGGGACCGGTGGAGCCACGACAAGGTCGTCAACTCGACGCACGGAGTGAACTGCACCGGTTCCTGCCGCTGGAAGGTGTACGTCAAGGACGGCATCATCACCTGGGAGACCCAGCAGACGGACTATCCGAGCGTGGGCCCCGACCGCCCCGAGTACGAGCCACGCGGCTGCCCGCGCGGCGCCGCGTTCTCCTGGTACACGTACTCCCCCACCCGTGTCCGCTACCCGTATGTCCGCGGTGTGCTCCTGGACATGTACCGGGAGGCGAAGGCCCGGCTGCGCGACCCGGTCCTGGCCTGGGCCGACATCCAGAACGACCCGGAGCGCCGCCGCCGCTACCAGCGGGCGCGCGGCAAGGGCGGCCTGGTGCGGGCGGCCTGGGACGAGGCCGTGGAGATCGTCGCCGCCGCTCATGTCCACACCATCAAGACGTACGGGCCCGACCGGGTGGCCGGATTCTCCCCGATCCCGGCGATGTCGATGGTGTCGCACGCGGCGGGTGCCCGGTTCATGTCGCTGATCGGCGCGCCGATGCTGTCGTTCTACGACTGGTACGCGGATCTGCCGGTCGCCTCGCCGCAGGTGTTCGGCGACCAGACGGACGTGCCGGAGTCGGGTGACTGGTGGGACGCCGCGTATCTGATGATGTGGGGGTCGAACGTTCCGGTGACGCGGACGCCGGACGCGCACTGGATGGCCGAGGCGCGTTACCGGGGCCAGAAGGTCGTGGTGGTCGCACCGGACTACGCGGACAACGCCAAGTTCGCCGACGAGTGGCTGCATCCGCATCCGGGGACGGACGGAGCGCTGGCCCTCGCCATGGGGCACGTCATCCTCAGGGAGTTCTTCGTCGACCGGCGGACGCCGTTCTTCACCGACTACGTCAGCAAGTTCACGGATCTTCCGTTCCTCGTGACACTGGAGGAGAAGGACGGCGCGTACGTCCCCTCGAAGTTCCTGCGCGCCAGTGACCTGGGGCAGGGCGGCGAGGGCGCCGAGTGGAAGACGGCCGTCCTCGACGAGGCGACCGGCCATCCGGCCGTGCCCAACGGCTCGCTCGGCTTCCGCTGGACCGAGTCGGGCAAGGGCAAGTGGAACCTCGAACTGGGCAATATCAAGCCGGTGTTGAGCCTGCACGGACGTGACGTGGCGGCCGGTGTCGAGGTGCTGCTGCCCCGCTTCGACACGGACGGCGGCGCCCACGGGCAGGGGCGCGGCGAGGTGGTGCGACGCGGCGTGCCCGCGACGCGGCTCGGCGGGCAGGAGGGGCCGCTGGTCACGACCGTCTTCGACCTGCTGCTCGCCCAGTACGGGGTGGGCCGTCCGGGCCTGCCGGGCGCGTGGCCGTCGTCGTACGAGGACGCGCAGACGCCCGGCACCCCGGCCTGGCAGGAGGTGCACACCTCGGTCTCCGCCGCGGCCTGCGTGAAGATCGCCCGGGAGTTCGCGCGGACGGCCGAGCAGTCACGCGGGCGCTGCATGATCCTCATGGGCGCGGGCACCAACCACTGGTTCCACTCCGAGACGATCTACCGGGCGTTCCTCGCGCTGCTCCAGCTCACCGGGTGTCAGGGGCGCAACGGCGGCGGCTGGGCGCACTACGTGGGCCAGGAGAAGTGCCGCCCGTCGACCGGCTGGGCCTCGCTCGCCTCGGCCAACGACTGGTCGCGGCCGCCGCGGCAGATGATCGGGGCCGCGTACTGGTTCCTCAACACCGACCAGTGGCGCTACGACCGGTTCGGCGCGGACGTGCTCGCCTCTCCGCTCGGCAAGGGCGCGTTCGCGGGCATGACCGGGGCGGACTGCCTGGCCCTGTCGGCGCGGTCGGGGTGGATGCCGTCGTATCCGACGTTCGACCGCAATCCGCTCCAGCTGGGCGAGCAGGCTGTCGCCGACACGGTGGCCGAACTCAAGGCGGGCTCGCTGAAGTTCGCGTGTGAGGATCCGGACGCGCCGGAGAACTGGCCGCGGGTGCTGACGCTGTGGCGGGCCAACCTGCTCGGCTCGTCGGCCAAGGGCGCCGAGTACTTCACCAAGCATCTCCTCGGCACGCACTCCTCACTCCGCGCCGACCAGGCCGCTCCCGGCGAGCGGCCCACGACCGTGAGGTGGCGCGAGGAGGCGCCCGAGGGAAAGCTCGACCTCCTCCTCTCCCTCGACTTCCGGCAGACGTCGTCGACGCTCCTGTCGGACGTGGTGCTGCCCGCGGCGACCTGGTACGAGAAGCACGACCTGTCGTCCACGGACATGCATCCGTACGTGCACTCGTTCACACCGGCCGTCGACCCGCCCTGGCAGGCGCGTACCGACTTCGAGACGTTCAAGACGCTCGCGCACAGGCTCAGCGAGCTGGCCGTGGAGCATCTGGGCGTGCGCAAGGACCTGGTGGCGGCGCCGCTGCAGCACGACACGCCGGGTGAGACCGCGCAGCCCGGCGGTGTGGTCCTCGACTGGCGCAAGGGCGAGTGCGAGCCGGTGCCGGGCAGGACGCTGCCCAACCTGGTCGTCGTCGAGCGGGACTACACGGCGATCGGCGCGAAGTTCACCGCGCTGGGCCCGCTGGTCGAGCGGCTCGGTCTGCCCGCCAAGGGCATCACGCTCAAGCCCGACCAGGAGGTCACGGAGCTGCGTGAGCGCAACGGTGTGGTGCGGGGCGGGCCGGCTGACGGCCGCCCGTCGCTGGACACGGCGGTCAAGGCGGCCAACACGATCCTCGCCCTGTCCGGCACCACCAACGGCCGTCTCGCCACCCAGGGGTTTCACACCCTGGAGTCCCGCACGGGCCAGGAGATGGCGCATCTGGCCGCCGAGCACGAGGGCAAGCGGATCACGTACGCGGACACACAGGCCGCTCCCGTGCCCGTCATCACCTCGCCGGAGTGGTCGGGCAGCGAGTCCGGCGGGCGCCGCTACACGGCGTTCACGCTCAACACCGAGCATCTCAAACCGTGGCACACGCTCACCGGGCGCCAGCACTTCTTCCTCGACCACGACTGGATGCACGAGCTGGGCGAGGCGCTGCCGGTGTACCGGCCGCCGCTCGACATGAACCGTCTGTTCGGCGAGCCGCGGCTCGGCCCCGACGGCGGGAAGGAGGTGACGGTCCGTTACCTCACTCCGCACAACAAGTGGTCGATCCACTCGGAGTACCAGGACAACCTGTTCATGCTGTCGCTCTCCCGGGGCGGCCAGTCCATCTGGATGGCGCCGCAGGACGCGGAGGCGATCGGCGTCAAGGACAACGACTGGATCGAGGCGGTCAACCGCAACGGTGTCGTCGTGGCCCGCGCGATCGTCTCGCACCGGATGCCCGCGGGCACGGTCTACATGCACCACGCGCAGGAGCGCACGGTCAACGTGCCGAGGGCTCAGTCGAGCGGGCGGCGCGGCGGCATCCACAACTCGCTGACCCGGCTGATCCTCAAGCCGTCCCATCTCATCGGCGGATACGCCCAGTTCAGCTGGGCGTTCAACTACCTCGGTCCGACGGGCAACCAGCGCGACGAGGTCACTGTCGTCCGGCGCCGCTCGCAGAAGGTGGAGTACTGAACTGATGCGCATCATGGCCCAGATCGCGATGGTGATGAACCTCGACAAGTGCATCGGCTGCCACACCTGTTCGGTCACCTGCAAGCAGGCATGGACCAACCGGCGGGGGATGGAGTACGTCTGGTTCAACAACGTGGAGACCCGCCCGGGGCAGGGCTATCCGCGCCGTTACGAGGACCAGGACAAGTGGCGCGGCGGCTGGGAGCTCAACAAGAGGGGCGCCCTGAAACTGAAGGGCGGCGGCCGGTTCAGGAAGCTCGCCGGTATCTTCTCCAACCCGAAGCTGCCCGGCATCAAGGACTACTACGAGCCCTGGACGTACGACTACCAGAACCTCACCGACGCGCCGCTCGGCGACGACTTCCCGGTGGCGCGGCCGCGTTCGCAGATCACCGGCAAACCGATGAAGATCGAGTGGTCGTCGAACTGGGACGACAACCTGGGCGGGGCCACCGAGCACGGCGACCTCGACCCGATGGTCCAGCAGACCCGCCAGCAAGCCTCGGACAAGGTGAAGTTCGCGTTCGAGCAGACCTTCATGTTCTATCTGCCGCGGATCTGCGAGCACTGTCTGAACCCGTCGTGCGTGTCGTCGTGCCCGTCGGGCGCGATGTACAAGCGCGTGGAGGACGGCATCGTCCTGGTCGACCAGGACCACTGCCGCGGCTGGCGGATGTGCGTGACCGGATGCCCGTACAAGAAGGTGTACTTCAACCATCGCACCGGCAAGGCCGAGAAGTGCACGATGTGCTATCCCCGCGTCGAGGTGGGCCTGCCGACGGTCTGCTCGGAGACGTGTGTGGGCCGCCTGCGCTACCTCGGCGTCATCCTCTACGACGCGGACCGGGTGACCGGCGCGGCACGGACCGAGGACGAGCGGGACCTCTACGGTGCGCAGCTGGACGTGTTCCTCGACCCGGAGGACGCGGGTGTGCAGCGGGCCGCCGAGGAGGCCGGTATCCCCTACGACTGGGTGGAGGCGGCCCGGCGCTCACCGGTGCGCGCGCTCATCAGCACGTACAAGGTGGCGCTGCCGCTGCATCCGGAGTACCGGACGATGCCGATGGTCTGGTACATCCCGCCGCTCTCCCCCGTCGTCGACGCGCTCACCGAGACCGGGCACGACGGTGAGGACCACGCCAATCTGTTCGGCGCTATCGACACGCTGCGCATCCCCGTCGAGTACCTGGCGCAACTGTTCACGGCCGGTGACGTGGTGCCGGTGCGCTCCAGCCTGGAGAAGCTCGCGGCGATGCGCTCGCACATGCGGGCCGTCAACCTCGGTCAGCTCCCGGACCGTTCGATCGCCGAGTCGGTCGGCATGACCGGTGACGAGATCGAGGAGATGTACCGGCTGCTGGCCATCGCCAAGTACGAGGACCGGTACGTGATCCCGACCGCGGCGGTCGGTGACGCGCGGCGCCTGGAGGAGAGCGCCCTGCCGGACTCCTGCTCGCTCGACTACGCGGAGGGCCCCGGGATGGGCGGCGAGGGTCCGTTCGGCGGCGACTCGGGCCGCACCACCGCCGGTGGCCGCCGACTGCTTCCGGTCGTCTCCGTCGAGAACTTCCACCTCAGCAAGGAACGGCAGACCACGGACCCGGCAGCGGGCGAGGCCAAGGCCCCGGAGAAGTTCACCAAGACGGAGGAGAGCTCATGACGGACCGCATCGCGCTCGTTCACCAGGCGGCCGCGCTCTGCCTCACCTACCCCGACGGCGAACTGTACGAGCGGCTGCCGCTGGTGCGGGCCGCGGCGCCGGAGCTCGCCCCGTTCGTCGACCACGCCGAGGCCACGGCACCCGCGGACCTGGCCGCGCACTACGTCCAGGTCTTCGACTTCAAGAACCGGCACAGCCTGTACCTGACGTGGTGGCGCGAGGGAGACACCCGCAGGCGCGGCATGGCGCTCGTGCGGATGAAGGAGGTCTACCGCGAGCACGGCATGGAGTTCACCGGCGAGGAGCTGCCGGACTTCCTGCCCGCGGTCCTCGAGTTCTCCGCGCAGGCAGGTCCTTTCCTGCTCCAGGAGCACCGCAGCGGCCTGGAGCTGCTGCGGATCGCGCTGACCGAGCACGGCACCCCGTACGCGACCGTGCTCGACGCGGTGTGCCGCACGCTGCCGGGCCCGTCGCCCAAGGACCGGGCCGAGGCGCTGGCGCTGGCCCGTTCGGGGCCGCCGCGCGAAGAGGTCGGGCTCGAACCCTTCGGCATTCCGCTACTGGTGGAGGAGCACGCCCCGTGACCACGCTGATCTGGGGCGTCCTGCCCTACGTCGCCTTCGTCCTGCTCGTCGCCGGGACCGTCTGGCGCTACCTGTACGACAAGTTCGGCTGGACCACCCGCTCCTCGCAGCTCTACGAGTCGAGGCTGCTCAACATCGCCTCGCCGGTCTTCCACTACGGCATCCTGTTCGTCCTCGTCGGCCATCTGGTGGGCCTGTTCGTCCCGATGTCGTGGACGGACGCCATCGGCGTCGGCGAGCACACCTACCACCTGTTCTCGCTGTACGGCGGCACGGCGGCGGGCGCGCTCGTGGTGCTCGGCATCCTGACGCTGATCGTCCGGCGCCGCGTCAACGCGTCCGTGTTCCGGGCGACGACCCGCAACGACAAGCTCATGTACGTGGTGCTGTTCGCGGCGATCGCGCTCGGCATGGCCGCCAAGCTCACGCACGCCTCCGGCGACGGCTACAACTACCGGGTGTCCATCGGGCCGTGGGCCCGCAGCCTGTTCACGCTGAACCCGGACACGGGGCGGATGCACGGGGTGCCGGTGCTCTACCAGATTCACGCAGTAGTGGGCATGCTACTCATCGCACTGGTACCGTTCACCCGGCTCGTGCACATGTTCAGCGCGCCGGTGCAGTACCTGTTCCGACCGTACGTGGTCTACCGCAGCCGCGACCCGCGGCGGCTGGCCGCGCGGCCGGAGCGGCGGGGGTGGGAACGCGCCGGGTCGTAACCGCTGTTCATCACCGATCGACACGTGGGGAGACGTGTTCTCGTGAGTGAACGACGGCCCGCCCCGACGGTGGGTCAGGTGGTCCTCGGCCGACGGCTTCGCGACCTGCGGGAGACCGCGGGGCTCGGCCGCGACGAGGCGGCCCGCGCACTGCGGGTGACGGCGGCGACGGTCCGCCGCATGGAGACCGCCGAGGTGGCCCTGAAGATCCCGTATGTACAGATGCTCCTTGAGCTGTACGCGGTTTCCGACCCGGAGATCGAGGCGTTCGTCGCGCTCGCCGAGGAGGCGAACCTGCCGGGCTGGTGGCAGCGCTACCACGACGTGCTGCCCGACTGGTTCAGCCTCTACGTCAGCCTGGAGGGCTCGGCCGAGCTGATCCGCTGCTACGAACCGCACTTCGTGCCGGGCCTGTTGCAGACGGAGGAGTACGCGCGCGCCGTGCTCGACGCGGGCACGGTGGGCCGGGCGCGGCCCGCGGAGGTCGAGCGGCACGTGTCGCTGCGCCTCGCCCGGCAGGCGCTGCTCGGGCGGGACGACCCGCCGCGGCTGTGGGCGGTGTTCGACGAGACGGTCCTGGCGCGCCCGCCGGGCGGGCCCGAGGTGCTGCGCGGCCAGCTGGACCGGTTGATCGAGGCGGCGCAGCTGCCGCATGTCACCTTGCAGATAGCGGAGTTCGCGGCGGGCCCGCACCCCGGTACTTTCGGGCCCTTCACCCTGTTCAGGTTCCCCGTGCGGGAGTTGCCGGACATGGTGGTCAGCGAGTACGTCACCGGGGCGCTGTACCTGGACTCGCGGGACGAGGTGGGCACGCATCTCGAGGTCCTCGACCATCTGGTGGCCCACGCCGCCGACACCCGGCGGACGCTGGAGATCCTTCAGAAGTGGCGCAGCGCGCTGTAGCGGCCCCACCGTCGGATCGGACCCGCCCGGTCCTGATGGCTCCAGCTGTGTCCAGCAGGACTCGGGCGGGCCCGCGTCAAGGGCGGGTCCGGCTGATCAGTCGGCCAGCTTGGCCGTGAGGGTGATCGTGGTGCCGGTCAGCGCCTGGCTCACCGGGCAGTTGACCTTGGCGTCCTCGGCGGCCTTGAGGAAGGCTCCCTCGTCCAGGCCCGGGACCTCGCCCTCCACGGTGAGGTGGATACCGGTGATGCCCTCGCCCGGCTGGAAGGTCACCTCGGCCTGCGTGACGAGCTTGGTGGGCGGGGTGCCGGCCTGGCTCAGGCCGTGCGAGAGCGCCATCGAGTAGCAGCTGGAGTGGGCGGCCGCGATCATCTCCTCCGGGCTGGTCCTGCCGTGCGGCTCCTGGGAGCGTGCGGCCCAGGTGACCGGGTACTGGCCCACCTCCGACGAGTCGAACGAGACCTTCCCGCTGCCTTCGAGGAGGTTGCCTTCCCAGGCGGTGTGTGCGGAGCGTGTGGTGGCCACGACGGTTCCTTTCCGTGTCCGGTGGTCCGTGACGTCTGGTTGCCTGTGCACCTGATTGCCTGTGCACCACCATGCGACCACACCTGGGTCAGTCCTGGGCGCTCCGGCGGCGGCGTGCCGCCATCCACGCGTAGACGAGCACCCCGACGAACAGGAACAGCACGCCCTGGTAGACGGCCGCGTACCCGGCGCCGCCCACCAGCCACAGGGAGAACCCGAACGCGGCGAGGGCGAGGACCGTGTCGCGGGCCAGACGCCCCGGGCGTACCCGGTCGGCCTGGCCGGAGAGCAGGAAGTAGACCTGCGCGGCGGTCGCCAGCAGGTAGGGCACGGTGGCGGTGAAGGTGGTGACCAGGACGAGCATCTCGAAGACGCCGCCGGACCCGGCCGTGTAGTTGTACACGGTCAGCAGCGAGGCGAGGCCGACGGCGACCAGCACACCGGCCGGGGGCACGCCGCGCCGCTTCTTCCCGAACACCGCCGGGAACAGCCCGTCCTTCGCGGCGGCGTACGGCGTCTGGGCGCTGAGCAGGGTCCAGCCGTTGAGCGCGCCCACCATCGACACGAGCGCGGCGATCGCGACGGCGCTGCCGCCCCACGTGCCGCCGAACATGGCGTTCACCGCGTCGGAGAACGGGGCGGAGGAGTGGACGAGGTCGCCGTGGGCGACGGTGCCGAAGACGGACAGGGTGCACAGCAGGTACAGGAGCGCGGCCAGGGCGGTGCCCAGGACGGTGGCCCGGCCGACGTTGCGCCGCGGGTCACGGACCTCGCCCGCGCTCACCGACGCCGACTCCACGCCGAGGTAGCTGAAGAGCAGGATCGCGGCGGACGCGGAGACGGCGCCGAGCGGCGAGTCGCCGCCGCCCTGGAAGGGTCCGAGATTGTCCGCCCTGAAGAAGAACAGGCCGCCGACGGCGACGAGCAGCAGCGGGGCGAACTTCAAGGCGGTGGAGACGAGTTGCACGGCGCCGACGTACCGCGTTCCCGCGAGGTTGGCGAGTGCGGGCAGCCACTGGCAGGTCAGGGCCGCGACGATCGTCCAGAACGTCGAGCCGTGGATGGGCAGCAGCACGTCCAGGTAGCCGACGGCGGCGACGGCCAGCGCGGCGTTGCTCACCCAGGTGGTGATCCAGTACGACCATGCGGCCAGGAACCCGGCGAAGTCGCCGAAGGCCGCACGGACGTAGACATAGGGGCCGCCGGTCTGCGGGTGCCGGTGGGCGAGCCGCCCGAAGACGAGGGCGAGGGCGACGGCGCCGAGCGTCAGGACGCCGAAGGCGATGAGGCTGATGGTGCCGTACGGGGCCACGGAGGCCGGGAGCAGGAAGATGCCGCCGCCGATGATGTTGCCCATGACGAGGGTCGTGGCGACGGGCAGGCCGAACCGGCGGGCGTGCCTGTCGGCGTGGTCCTGGCCGGGCGTGCGGAGCTGGATCCGGTCATCGGGTGCGGCCGGAGCCGTGCGGGGTGCGGTCCCGGTGTCGGGCATGGGGGTGTGGAGCCTCTCGTGGTGCCGGCGCCGCCACGGGATCGCCGGACGGCACGGACCATGGTCGGGTCCGGCCCGACTTCGGTCCAAATCACCGGTCTTTGTCCTTCCAGTCCCGGCGCACGGCGCAAAAGGTGTGCTCAGCGGCTGTTCTCGCGGGGAATCCTGCGGGACTCGGTGAGCGGCACCTGCGGACCGTCGCCCTCGCGCAGCCAGCGGCGCAGCACCCGGTGGACCTGCTCGGCGCCCACCAGGTCGGTGCCGTCCTCGACCGGCGCGGACAGGGCGCTCGGGGACAGGAGGAACGGGCGGCCCTGGGCGCCGCCGAGGCCGCCGTGCGAGCCGATCTGCTCCTCGAACGCGAGGACCTCGCCGTCGTCCGGGTCGTACCAGGAGTTGACCATGATGTCGGCGGTGTGCGGGAACGTGTCGGTGCGGCGCACCGCGTCGGCGGCGCCGGGCCCGAACCCGGCCAGCGGCCCCTTGTCGTCGACGAGCTCGCCCAGCGGCACCTCGGCGCCCTGCGCACCGAGGACGACGGCGCCGTGCCGCTCGCTGCGCACCAGCAGGAAGCCGATGCCGGGGTGGTTGGCGAGTGTGGGAAGCAGTGCCGGGTGGCGGGCGTCGATCTCCTCGCGGCTCATCCGGTGCGGCACGTCGGGGAAGGAGACCAGGCCCAGGTTGCCGGAGGCCAGCACGATCGGTTCGCGGCGCCGCCTGCTGCCGCGCACGGCCGTCTCCTGCGCCTGTTCGACGGGCCGGTGCAGGGCGGCGCGGACGGCGGCGCGGGCCTCGGCGCCGCTGTGGGTGCGGCGTGCCGCGCGCGGCACGGGCAGGCCGCAGCCGGCCCGCACGAGGTCCTGGAGGGTGAGGCCGTAGCGGGTGCGGAACGTCTCGCCGGGGCTCTGGCCGTGGTCGGAGAGGACGACGATGCGGTACGGGCGAGGGGCGTGCTCGGCGACCTTCTCGATGAGCGCGAGGGAGCGGTCGAGGCGGGCGAGCACCTTCTCGGCGTCACGGCTGCCGGGCCCGGAGTGGTGGGCCACCTCGTCGTAGGCGACGAGGTCGGCGTAGACGGCGCTGCGCCCGGCGAGCATGTCGCCGATGACGGCCGCGACGACGACGTCCCGCTCGACGACCGTCGCGAAGGCCCGTACGAAGGGGTAGAGCCCGCCGCGGCCGACTCGTGGCCGCTTGCGTCGCAGCCGGGCCCTTGTGGACTGGCCGATCTCACGGCCGACCTCGGCGCAGAACGACAGGGCGGTGCGCACGGCGTTGGCCGGGTCGCAGAAGTAGGCGAAGTACCCGGACCTCGACCTGTTCTCCTTGCCGCGGCGGGCCGCCACCGACAGGACGACCGCGACCTGCTGGGCGCCGCCGCTGAACAGGTTGCCGCGGCTGGCGCCGTCGAGGGTGAGCAGGCCGTCGTCGCCGGTGTGGCGGGCGGCGCGGCGCTGGAGTTCCGCGGCGCTGGTGGGGCGGTTGGAGACCTGGACCTCGCCGGTGTCCTTCTCGTACCAGCGGAAGGCGGGCACGTCGTGGTTGGAGCCGTGCAGGATGGCGAGCTGGCTGGCACCGGTCTGGCTGGACCAGTCGGTGCGCCAGGGGGTGAGGCGGTGGCTGCCGTCGCGCAGCCATGCGGCGATCGTGGGCATCACCGCGCTGTCGGCGGCGCGCCGCAGCACGTCGTGGCCGACGCCGTCGAGCTGGAGGAAGACGGTGCCGGGGGTGGGTGGGCAGGTGCCGCCCTCGGGGCCCCGGCGGCGGCGCCGGTCGGCGAGCCGGTACAGGCGGCGCCGGTAGGCGTCGTCGTCGCGCACCGCCAGGGCGCCGCCGGTCGCCGAGGCCACGGCGGACATGACCGCGGCGACGACGACCGCGGTCTCGGGGCTGACCTGGCCGCGCCCGTCGGGGACGAGGCGCAGTGCGACGAGCAGCAGGGCGCCGTTGAGGAAGAACACGACGAGCCCGAGGACCAGGGCGGGCACGAGCAGCAGGGCGCGTACGAGCAGCGGCCACACCAGGGCGGAGAGCACGGCGAAGGCACCGGCGCCGAGGGCGGCCGTCACGGCGACGCGGGTGAGGCTGTCGCCGCCCGCCGACTGCAGCTGGAAGTCGGGCAGGAGCCCCGCGAGGACCATCATCGTGAGGGTGCCCGCCGCCCAGACCGTCAACGACCGCCATGTCGTGCTCGCTGCGCGCCGCCACCACCGGCCTGACGCCACGTCCCGGCTCCCCTCGCCCCGCCCTGTCGTACAACCCGCTCGTACGACCTGCTCGTACAACCCGCTCGTACAACCCGCTCGTACATCCGCTCCACGGACAGGGTTTCATACCTTTTGTGCGGCGCGGCGGCGTCCAGCGCGGTCAGCGGCCGTCGTACCCGGCGGTCGGCATCGACAGGCGGCGGTGCACGCACGCCTTCATCCGGGCGTCGTAGCACGGTTCGGCCAGGCCCGCCGTCTCCAGGCGCACCCCGCGCCGCGCGCACTCGCGCACGAACGCGTCGACGGAGCTGAGCGCGGTGCGCAGCACCCGCTCGCACGGGGCGACGAACAGGTCGACCAGGCCCGCGTCGACATCCGTCCACAGCAGCCGGTGGTCGGGGCGCAGGGCGTGGACGAGGAGCTGGCGGGTGACGACATAGCCGCGCTGGGCGGCCCAGCGGGCGCACATGGCGTGCTGGCTGCGCGCGTCGACGAGGAACGGGTCCGCCTCCAGCTCCTGGAGCGGCGTCAGGCTGGTGATCGCCACGGCCCGCACGACGTGTCCCGCTCCGCGCACGGCTCCCCCGTCCCGCTGGTGTCCCCTTGCCGTCCCCCGGTTGTCGACGCCGACCCTACTCCTGCACGTAGGCTCGGGGCAGTCGCACGAAGGAGCGTAAGGAGGCGGCGCGTGCCGGTGGAGATCACCTGGTGGGGCCATGCCACCTGCACGATCGAGGACGCGGGTGCCCGGGTGCTGACCGATCCGCTGTTCGCGCGGCGCCTGGCCCATCTGCGGCGCCGTCGCGGAGCCCTGCCGCCCGCGGGCGCCGCCCGCGCTGACGTCGTCCTCGTCTCGCATCTGCACGCCGATCATCTGCACGTGCCGTCCCTGGCCCGGCTGGCGCCCGGCACCCGCGTCCTGGTGCCGCGCGGTGCGGCGCGGGCGGTGCCGGGGCTGCGGCGGCTGCGGTCGCTGCGGATCAGCGAGGTGGAGCCCGGGGCGCGCGTCGAGGTCGGCGAGCTCGTGATCCGGGCGGTGCACGCCGAGCACGACGGGCGGCGCCTGCCGGTCGGGCCGCACCGTTCACCCGCGCTCGGCTACGTGGTGAGCGGCGAGGCCCGTACGTACTTCGCGGGCGACACCGGACTGTTCGACGCGATGGCCGACACCGTGGGCGAGGTGGACGTGGCGCTGCTGCCGGTCGGCGGCTGGGGCCCGTACCTCGGGCCGCACCACCTCGATCCGGCACGGGCCGCCGAGGCGCTGGGCCGGATCGGGCCGCGCAGCGCGGTGCCCGTGCACTACGGGACGTACTGGCCAATCGGCATGGACGCGGTGCGGCCGCACGAGTTCCACTCGCCGGGCGACGAGTTCGTGCGGCAGGCGGCGCTGCGCGCGCCTGAGGTCGCGGTGCACCGCCTCGGGCACGGCGAGAGCGTGTGCCCGGAGGTGGCCGGGTGATCCTCGCCACCGCGCAGCAGGTCACGACGGAGTCGACGCAGCAGGCGGTGGGCTATCCGTCGCTGTTCCTGCTCGTCTTCATCGGGGCGCTCGTGCCGGTGGTGCCGACGGGCGCGCTGGTGAGTTCGGCTGCCGTGGTGGCGTTCCATCAGACCAACCCGCTGTCGCTGCTGTTCGTGTTCGTCACGGCTTCGCTCGCCGCGTTCCTCGGGGATCTGGCGCTGTACTGGCTCGGGCGGCGCGGCATGGGGTCGAGGAACGGCTCGAAGTGGCTGGCGGCGATCCGGGCGCGGGCGCCCGAGGAGCGGCTCGCGCGGGCACAGGCCAAGCTCGCCGACCACGGCGTGATGGTCCTGGTGCTCTCCCGGCTGGTGCCCGCCGGGCGGATCCCGGTGATGCTGGCGTGTCTGCTCGCGCGCACGGGGATGCGGCGGTTCGCCCGTGGCGACGCGCCGGCGTGCCTGGCGTGGGCGGCGACGTACCAGGTCATCGGCATTCTCGGTGGCTCCTTGTTCAAGGAGCCGTGGCAGGGCGTGGTCGCGGCGGTCGCGCTGACCGTGGTGATCAGCGCGGCCCCGGGTGTGTGGCGCAGGCTGCGCGTGCGCGGCGGTGCGTCGGACGGCAAGGGATCAGGACAGCAGCACGCGTGAGCCGCCGACCGGCAGGTCCCACAGGTCGTCGCGGTCGAGCCCGGCCGTCTGCCAGGCGGCGTGCAGCCGGGTGAGGGGTTCGAGGACCGGCTCGGCCGACAGCACGAACGTCGCCCAGTGCATGGGCGCCATCGCCTTCGCCCCGACGTCGCACGCGGCCTGTACCGCGTCCTCGGGCGCGCAGTGGACGTCCTCGAGCCACCAGCGCGGTGCGTAGGCGCCGATGGGCAGGAGGGCCAGGTCGATGCCGGGGTAGCGGCGGCCGATCTCCTTGAACCAGTGGCCGTAGCCGGTGTCGCCGGCGAAGTAGAGGCGCTGTCCGTCGTGGTCGGTGAGCACCCAGCCTCCCCACAGGCTGCGGCAGGTGTCGGTGAGGGTCCGCTTGGACCAGTGGTGGGCGGGCACGAAATCGAAGCGGACCCCGTTCAGGGACGCCGCCTCCCACCAGTCGAGTTCGGTGACGCGGGTGAAGCGCCGCCGGGTGAACCAGCGCCCGAGGCCGGCGGGGACGAGCACCGGGGTGTCGCGCGGCAGCCTTCTGAGGGTGGGCCAGTCGAGGTGGTCGTAGTGGTTGTGGCTGATGACGACTGCGTCGACGCGTGGCAGCGCGCTCCAGGCGACGCCCACGGGCGTGACG
The DNA here is from genome assembly GCF_026274175.1 of Streptomyces beihaiensis. Classification (GTDB taxonomy): domain Bacteria; phylum Actinomycetota; class Actinomycetes; order Streptomycetales; family Streptomycetaceae; genus Streptomyces; species Streptomyces beihaiensis. The sequence continues at coordinate 986 of NZ_JAPHNL010000043.1, read as the reverse complement.
CGGGCGGGCGTGCCGAGGATCCTCCGGGACCAGACGGGGTCGGTGAGCACGGTGAGGCCGCCGATCCGCACCACCCAGCTCGCGTGCCCCGCCCAGGTGACGGCGACCGTGCGGGTGTCGACGTCGGGCAGCGGCCCCGGAGCGAACGGCAGCCGCGGTATGTCCGCGAGGCCCTCGGGGCCGGGCCGCAGCGCCCCCTCCCGCGCGAACCGCGCCAGGCCGCGCAGACCCGGCAACGGCGCGGTGAGCCGGTCGGCGAACGACTTCGGCCACCGCCGGGGCACGGTGTCGCCCTCCGGCCGGTCCAGCGGGCGGGGGGCTGGGAGGGGCGGCGGGGTGACGGGGGCCGCGAGCGACGTCCGCGGGGCGGAGGTGCCCGAGGTCCGGGTCGCGGTCCGGGGCGGCCTCTGCGTGCGCGGCGGCTGGGCCGGGGCCGTGGCGGTGACCGTGGCGGGGGTGTCGTCGGGAGTGGTCGTCGGGTCGGTCTCGGGGGCGGTGTGGGGCGCGTGCGTCATCGGTCGGACTCCCATCCCTCGGCTGCCGGTCCGTTGCGGCCGCGGCCCACCGGGCCCGCGTCCGTGGTGCGAATGCCGTCGAGCACCGACCTCACCGTGCTCAACAGCTGTGCGACGTGCGGAAGGTCCAGCGGCTCCGGCGAGGTGAGAGACGCCATCCGCTCCTCCGGGGTCGATCCGAGCAGCGGCCCGGTCGACAGGCGCACCCGGAGGGCGGCGAGATCGTCGCCGAACCGGTGCCCGCCGGGGGCCGGCATGTCGAGGCGGGCGGTCAGGAACTCCTCCAGGTCCTGGCTGTCGGTGACGCCCCGCGCGGCGAGCGGGGGCCGCAGCGGCTCCAGGTCGACGTAGAGGTGGCGGCCGGCGCGCGGCGGCCGGGCCAGGCACCCCGCGGCGAGGCCCGGATCAGGATCGCCGCCTGGATCACGGACTTCTACAACGCTAGGCGGCTACACAGCGTGTGCGGGTTCA
>NZ_JAPHNL010000042.1 GCF_026274175.1 Streptomyces beihaiensis | reverse complement strand
TCCGATCTCTCCAGGCGCCTGGGCCAGGGCGTGCCGTTCCACAGTTCCCAGAGAGCCTCTTCGGCGGTGCCGCCCGCGGTCAGCTTCTCGCGCGCCGTGGCGAGGAGTTCCCCCAGGCGCCGTGCCCCGCGCGCGTACGCCGGGTCGTGCAGGGCGAGCCGCTCGGGCTCCGCCAGGGCGCGGGCCAGCAGTTCGTCGGAGGGCGGCGGCAGCGGGTTGCCCGCGGCGCGCTCCTCCTCGCGCAGGGCGCGGCCAAGACGCCGCAGGTCGGCCGCGTCCATGCCGGCGAGCGGCGAGGCCAGCAGCGTGAGGGCGGTCTCCGTGTCGAGCCGGAAGGCGGTGCGGGAGGGTGGCTCGTCCTCGCAGCGCGGCTCGTCGTCCGTGGACCGGCCTTCGACCGTCGTGCGCGCGACCGCCTTGAGCGCGGTCAGCAGCGGTGCGACCGCCGGTTCGTGGCGCAGCGGCAGATCGTCGCCGTCTATGTCCAGGGGCACTCCGGCGGCGGTGAGGGCCCGCCGCACCGCCGGGATGCCGCGGCTGCCCGCGCGCACCAGGACGGCCATCTCGCCCCAGGCGATGCCGTCCTCCAGATGCGCGCGGCGCAGGATGTCCGCGATGTTGTCCAGTTCCGCGCCGGACGTCGGGTACGTGTACACCTCGGCCCTGCCGCCGTCGCGTACGGGAGCGAGCTCACGGTGGGCCCGTACCTTGGCGGCGGGCAGCCGGTTCAGCGGCATCCGCTGTGTGATGCGGCGGGTGGCGTCCAGGAGCGCCGCGCCGGACCGTCTGGACGTGGTGAGCACCTCGACCGGTGCGGGCGTGCCGTCCGCGCGCGGGAAGGCGTCAGGGAACTCCAGGATGCCGTTCACATCGGCGCCGCGGAACGCGTAGATCGACTGGTCCGGGTCGCCGAAGGCGACCAGGGTGCGTCCGCCGCCCGCGAGCGCGCGCAGCAGCCGCACCTGGGCCGGGTCGGTGTCCTGGTACTCGTCGACGAACACGGCGTCGTACTGCGCGGCGAGCCGGTCGGCGACCTCCGGGCGGCGGGCGAGCAGCACCGCGCGGTGCACCAGTTCCGCGTAGTCGAGCACACCCTGCATGTCGAGGACGTCCAGATACTCGGCCAGGAAGGTGGCCGCGGCACGCCAGTCCGGGCGGCCGGTGCGGCGGGCGAAGGAGTCGAGCGCAGCGGGCCCGAGGCCCAGTTCGCGGCTGCGGGCGAGGACCGCGCGGACCTCGTCGGCGAAACCGCGCGTGGTCAGGCAGGCGCGCAGTTCGTCGGGCCATCGCACATGGGCGAGCCCGGCCTGCTCGAGACCGGCCTGCCCGGCGAGCAGTTCACGCACCGCGACGTCCTGCTCCGGCCCCGACAGCAGGCGCAGCGGCTCCACGAACAGGTCCGTGTCCTGGTGAGCCCGCACGAGGGCGTAGCAGAACGAGTGGAACGTCGTCGCCTGGGGGACACGCGCGGCGCCCGCACGCAGCGCCATGCGGTCCCGCAGTTCGACGGCGGCCTTCCGGCTGAAGGTCAGGACGAGGATCCGCTCAGGGGCGGCGCCCTGTGCGATGCGGGCGCGGACCGACTCGACGAGCGTCGTGGACTTGCCCGTGCCGGGACCGGCCAGGACGAGCAGCGGGCCGTGGCCGTGGTCAACCACGGCGCGCTGCGATGCGTCCAGACGAGGGGGATCCACCCGGACCGGCGGGGTGCGAACCAGCCGGTACGCACCCGGGACTCCCTGTCGGTCCTGGTGGTGCGACAGGTGCCGGGAAGTCGAGGTGGAACTCACGTGGATCTCTGGTCCTGGTGGGTGTGCTGGTGATCGAAGCGCCGTCCGCGCGGGGCGGTGAACGCGGGGCGAGGGAGGTGTCCGTCATCGGCCGTGCCGTCGACGCTACGCCGTCGAGTGTGGCGCACACCGGGCTTCGGGGCTTTCGTCCTGGGTACGGACGGCCCGGGTGTGCTCAGTGTCACGAACGACCCCGTCCGGGGCGTGGCGCCGCTCACGCCGCGCGTCCCCCGTACGGGCCACTGACGCGCCGCCCGCGCGCGCGATGGCCGAAGCTGTCAGGTGTGAGCTTCCGTAGGTGCCCGGCCGTCCCATCGCGCGCGCTTCATGTCGAGGCGCGGAAGATGGCCGTCGGAGGCGCGCGAGGCGTCGCGCAGCGGTGTGTTCTCCTCACGGTAGTGCGCCAGCGCGCGCAGTTCGTGGCCGGGCAGCAGAGCCCCGTCCGCGCGCACCACGCGCCACCACGGCACCGCTCCCCCGTACAGGGCCATCACCCGCCCCACCTGGCGCGGTCCTCCTTCCTGCAGCCACTCCGCGACGTCGCCGTACGTCATGACCCGTCCACGCGGGATCAGCTCGGTGACCTCGAGCACCCGCTCGGCGTAGTCGGGCAGCTCTGCCTCGGGCTCGCTCTCCTTACTCATCCGGACCATCCTGCCGCACACCACCGACACCCCTACGGCGCTTGTGGAAAACGGCCTGGGCGGGCGCGCGGGCGGGCGCGCGACGACGACGTCACGCTCCGCAAATGCACCCTGATGCCCCTCTATCGCGGCGGGGCATGCCACCATCGTGCGGGCGGTGACTGGTGATACGAGATCAAGAAGAGACCACGGAGCAGGAGAGCGTGCACCCGGACAAGACTGAGGGCACGTCTGCCACACCGCCGAGCCCTGGGGACGACGAGTCCCGCAAGGCGGCGGAGACGAAGCATGAGGAGCCACTGCACGACCCGGACAGCGTCGACGTGGCCGCCCACCCGGACCAGGTCGACGGCGACGAGCCGCTGCTGCCCGCGCGCGTGCACCGCCCCTCGGATCTCATGCGTCTGCTGGTGGGGCTGCTCGCGATCGCCGTCCTCCTCGCCATCGCGGCGTTCGCCCACGCGACGACCTCCGGCTTCGCCCAGGACATCAACAAGGGCACCGGTCAGGCGCCCGACCTGCTGACCAAGTTCGCCGGACTCGCGTCGAGCATCGCCATCCTGCTCGTGCCGGTCGCCTTCGCCATCGAGCGGCTCATCAAGCGCGACGGGCTGCGCATCGCCGACGGCGTTCTCGCCGCGGTGCTGGCGCACGGGGTGACCCTCGCGACGGACCTGTGGGTCGCCAAGGCGGCGCCCGCCTCCATCCAGGACGCGCTCACCAAGGTGTCGCCCGGCGACATCCACGCGCTGACCGACCCGGTGCACGGCTATCTGGCACCGGTCATCGCGTACATGACCGCCGTCGGCATGTCCCGGCGGCCGCGGTGGCGCGTGGTGCTGTGGGTGGTACTGCTGCTCGACGCGTTCGCGATGCTGGTCGCGGGCTACACGACACCGTTCTCGATCATCCTGACCATCCTCATCGGCTGGACGGTCGCCTACGGCACGCTGTACGCGGTCGGCTCGCCCAATGTGCGGCCCACCGGGCAGACGCTCCTGGCGGGCCTGCGGCACGTCGGCTTCCACCCCGTCAGCGCCTCGCGCGAAGAGGCCCACGAGGGCCCGACGGAGAACGGTGACCGGGGCCGGCGCTACTTCGTCACCCTGGAGGACGGCCCGCCGCTCGACGTCACCGTCGTCGACCGGGAGCAGCAGGCCCAGGGGTTCTTCTACCGCGTGTGGCGCCGCCTGACGCTGCGCGGCATCACTCAGCGCCGCAGCCTCCAGTCGCTGCGCCAGGCCCTCGAGCAGGAGGCACTGCTCGCGTACGCGGCCATCGCTGCCGGGGCGAACGCGCCGAAGCTGATCGCCACCTCGGAGCTGGGACCCGACGCCGTGATGCTCGTGTACGAGCACATCGGTGGCCGCTCCCTGGACGCGCTGCCCGACGAGGAGATCACCGACGAACTGCTGCACGAGACCTGGCGGCAGATCCTGGCGTTGCAGTCCCGGCGGATCGCCCATCGGCGGCTGGCCGGCGACGCGATCGTGGTGGATCGTTCCGGCACCGTGTACCTGACGGACCTGCGGGGCGGGGAGATCGCCGCGGGCGACCTGGTGCTGCGGATGGACATCGCGCAGATGCTGGCGACCCTCGGGCTGCGTGTGGGCGCCGAGCGGGCCGTGGCTTCCGCCGTCGGAGTGCTCGGTCCCGACGCGGTCGCCGACTGTCTGCCCTTGCTGCAGCCGATCGCCCTCACACGCGCCACCAGGGGGACGCTGCGCAAGCTCGCGAGAGAACGCGCCCAGCGCGAGCGCCAAGCCGTCCTGGATGCCTCCGACCGGGCCAAGCGGGCGCGGCTCGCGGAGTCCGCCGCCACCGTCCGCGGTGAGCAGTCCGCGCGGGACGAGAAGAAGACGGAGAAGGCGGAGCGGCAGGCTGAGAAGCGGGCCCTTGACGAAGCCATGGAAGAGGCGCGCGAGGAGGATCTGCTCACCCAGATTCGCCACCAGGTGCTGCGTATCCGTCCGCAGGCGCCGGTCGAACCGGCCCGCCTGGAGCGCATCAGGCCGCGCACTCTGATCAGTTTCATCGCCGGAGCGTTGGGTGCGTACTTCCTGTTGTCGCAGCTCACCCACATCGACTTCGGCCAGATCGTCGGCGAGGCCCAGTGGGGGTGGGTCGGCCTCGCCGTACTGTTCTCCGCCTGCAGCTACGTCGCCGCCGCGATGAGCCTGCTCGGCTTCGTGCCCGAGCGTGTGCCGTTCCTTCGGACCGTCGCGGCGCAGGTCGCCGGGTCGTTCGTGAAGATCGTGGCTCCGGCCGCGGTCGGCGGCGTCGCGCTCAACACGAGGTTCCTTCAGCGTGCGGGGGTGCGGCCCGGGCTGGCGGTCGCGAGCGTCGGGGCCTCGCAGTTGTTCGGTCTGGGCAGTCACATCTTGTTGCTGCTGACCTTCGGTTACCTGACGGGGACCGAGAAGACGCCTTCCCTGTCCCCCTCCAGGACGGTCATCGCGGGCCTGCTGACGGTCGCCGTGCTCGCCCTTGTGGTGACGTCGATCCCGTTCCTGCGGAAATTCGTCGTCACACGTGTGCGCTCACTCTTCGCCGGTGTCGTCCCGCGCATGCTCGACGTGCTGCAGCGCCCCCGGAAGCTGGTCACCGGCATCGGCGGCATGCTGCTGCTGACCGCCTGCTTCGTGATGTGCCTGGACGCTTCTATCCGCGCCTTCGGCGACTCCACGACGGGGCTCAGTCTGGCGAGCGTCGCGGTCGTCTTCCTCGCGGGCAACGCGCTCGGTTCCGCCGCGCCGACCCCTGGCGGCGTGGGCGCTGTCGAGGCGACTCTGACGGTGGGCCTGATCGCGGTCGGTCTGCCCAAGGAGGTGGCGGCGCCCGCGGTGCTGCTCTACCGGCTGCTCACGCTGTGGCTTCCGGTGCTGCCCGGTTGGCTGTTCTTCAACCATCTCTCGCGTGAAGGCGCCCTCTGAGAGGGGCGCCGGGACGCACTTCTCCTCGTCGGCGGCTTTCCTCACCCGCACAGACCGCAGCCCGAGCGACGTGCCTCGGGTCACCGCAGGATGGACGCATGCCCAATCCGCCCCGGCCCCGCGCCGCTGCCCTGATCGCCACCGCCACCCTGCTGAGCGCGTCACTCGCGGCCTGCGGCAGCGACGCGCACCACGACGTGGATCTGCCGTCCCAGAAGCTGAGCTGGAAGGACTGCCCCGCGCCCGCAGAGTCGGAAGGTGGCGGCGACGCGCCCTCACCGCTGCCGGGCGGAGCGCAGTGGCAGTGCGCCACCATGAAGGCGCCGCTGGACTGGGACAAGCCCAAGGGCGACACCATCGGCATCGCCCTCATCCGTGCCAGGGCGAGCGGCCCCGAGAGCAAGCGCGTCGGCTCACTGATCTTCAACTTCGGCGGCCCGGGAGGCTCCGGAGTGACCAGCCTGCCCGCCTTCGCCTCCGACTACGCGAAACTACGGACCCGCTACGACCTGGTCAGCTTCGACCCGCGCGGGGTGGGCCGCAGCGCCGGCGTCAAGTGCGAGACCGATGATCAGCTCGACGACTACTTCCAGCAGGACGCGACGCCGGACGACGCGGCGGAGCGGAAGGAACTCGTCGACAACACCAAGACGTTCAACACGGCCTGCGAGAAGAACTCGGGCAAGGTACTGCCCCACGTCCGCACGACCGACGCGGCACGGGACATGGACCTGATGCGGCAGGTGCTCGGCGACGACAAGTTGCACTACTTCGGTATCTCGTACGGCACCGAACTCGGCGGCGTCTACGCGCATCTGTTCCCCAAGCACGTCGGTCGGGCCGTGTTCGACGGCGTCGTCGACCCCACCCAGGACTCGGAACAGAGCTCCCTGGGCCAGGCCAAGGGATTCCAGCTCGCTCTCGACAACTACGCCAAGGACTGTACGTCGAAGGCCGAGGAGTGCCCGGTCGGCAGCACACCCCAGGAGGTCAAGGACAAGATCGCCAAGCTGCTCAAGGACCTGGACTCCGACCCCATCCCCGGCGTCTTCCCCCGCGATCTGACGCAGACGGCGGCAACCAACGGGATCGCCCAGTCCCTTTACTCGAAGGACTTCTGGCAGTACCTGACCGAGGGCCTGCAACAGGCGTACGAAGGGGACGGCAAGATCCTCATGATGCTGTCCGACTCGATGAACGGCCGGAACGACGACGGCAGGTACAGCAACATCCAGGCAGCCAACGTGGCCATCAACTGCGCCGACGACAAGCCCCGCTACACGGTCAAGGACATCGAGGAGAAACTGCCCGAGTTCCGCTCGGCCTCTCCGCTGTTCGGCGACTACCTGGCCTGGGGCATGATCGGCTGTACCGACTGGGCCGTCGACGGCGCCTTCGACCATCCGGACGTCAGCGCGCCCGGATCGGCACCGATCCTCGTGGTCGGCAACACGGGGGACCCGGCGACGCCCTACGAGGGCGCCCGGAAGATGGTCGAAGCGCTCGGCAGGGGTGTGGGTGTCGAGCTGACGTACAAGGGCCAGGGACACGGGGCGTACGACAGCGACAGCGCGTGTGTGCACCGGACCGTGAACGCCTACCTCCTCGACGGGACGGTCCCGAAAGAGGGAACGGTCTGTTCGTGAGCGTCGGGTTTTCCACAGGCTGAAATCGATGTCGGGCGGGCCTCCTACGATGGCCTGACTGTCCTTCGAGCGAGGACGGCCGAGGGGGGAGGTGCCCATGGCGGCACAGAAGAGGCGCGCCCGCGCAGGCGCGCATGTACACACACGGACACACCCGGTGCGCGGGGCCCGTGCGGTCGCGCGGGCGACCGCCGCCCTGCTCGCGACTGCGCTGATCGCGGGGTGCGGCAGTGCGGGCGACGGACGCGGCGGGCAGCACGAAGAGAAGCCGCCGTCACCGGCTACGCACGCATCACGACCGGCGCCGTCGACGTCGGCGACCGCCGGCTCCGGCGCGACAGCGCTGCCGGCGCTGCCCGCCTCGCTGACCGGCCAGCACCTCGACTGGCACCGGTGCGCCGCCCATGGCGACGCGCCCGCGCCGGGTGCCGACTGGCGGTGCGCGACGCTGAAAGTACCGCTCGACTATGCGAAGCCGGACGGCCGCACGATCAAAGTGGCTCTCGTCCGTGCCCGGTCGAGCGGCAGCAGGGCGGAGCGCATCGGTTCCCTGCTGTTCAACTTCGGTGGCCCCGGCGGCTCGGGAGTCGACCTGCTGCCGGCCTTCGCCCCGCAGTACACGAAGCTGAGGCTCCGCTACGACCTGGTCAGTTTCGACCCGCGCGGGGTCGCGCGGAGCGAAGGCGTGCACTGCCGCGACGACAAGCAGACACAGGCCGCCGAGTCCGTGGACGTCACACCGGACACACCCGCGGAAGAGGCGGCCTACTTCAAGGACGCGGCCGACTTCGCCAAGCAGTGCCGGAAGCACACCGGCTCGCTCCTCGGCCACGTGTCCACGACCGAGGCGGCCCGGGACCTGGACCTGATGCGCCAGGTACTCGGCGACAGGAAACTCCACTACATGGGCTTCTCGTACGGCACGGAACTCGGCGGGGTCTATGCCCATTTGTTCCCCGACAAGGTCGGCCGGCTCACCCTGGACGCGGTCGTCGACCCGACTGTCGGAGGCGTCGGCGAGTCCGAGAACCAGGCACGCGGCTTTCAGCGGGCTCTCGACGACTATCTGAAGTCGCGCGGCAAGGACCCGGCGAAGGGATCGCGGGAAATCGCGGCCCTGCTGAAACGCCTGGACGCGAAGCCGCTGCCCACGGCGAGCGGGCGCGAGCTCAACGAGTCGCTGGCGACCACCGGGATCGCGCTCCCGCTGTACAGCAAAGGCAACTGGCCCGCACTGACCCGGGCCCTGCGCCAGGCCGAGGGCGGCGACGGCACAGGGTTGCTCGCGCTGGCCGACGCATACAACGACCGTGACGCGAAGGGACATTACGGCACCGAGAGCCAGTCCCAGCGTGCGATCTCCTGCCTCGACGACAAGGCCCGGCCCACCGCCGCTCAGGCGAAGCGGCTACTGGCGACGTTCCGAAGGATCTCGCCGGTCTTCGGGCCGTCCATGGCCTGGGACACCGCGGGCTGGTGTCACGACTGGCCGGTGCCGGGCCAGTGGAAAGACCCCGACGTCAGCGCCCCCGGCTCCGCACCGGTGCTACTGGTGGGGAACACGGGCGATCCCGCGACACCGTACGAGGGCGCACGGCGGATGGCCGACGAGCTGGGCAAGGGCGTCGGAGTGGAGCTGACGTGGAAGGGCGAGGGCCACGGGGCGTACGGCTCGGGCAGTTCCTGCGTCGACTCCACGGTGAACGCGTACCTGCTGGAGGGCCGAATACCGCACGACGGCACCGTGTGCGACTGAGCCCCGACGCTCCCTGCGCACAGCAGGCTCCCGGCACGCGGGACGGGCCCCGCGCTCATCGCGCGAGGCCCGTCCGGAAGCGGTGGGGCGTAGGCGGAGGTCAGTAGACCGGCTTCTCCGGCTCGATCTGGTTGACCCAGCCGATCACGCCGCCGCCGACGTGCACGGCGTCCGCGAAACCCGCGGACTTGAGCACGGCCAGGACTTCCGCACTGCGGACACCCGTCTTGCAATGCAAGACGATCTTCTTGTCCTGCGGCATGCCCTGCAGGGCGGCGCCCATGAGGAACTCGTTCTTGGGGATCAGCTTGGCGCCCGGGATGGAGACGATCTCGTACTCGTTCGGCTCGCGGACGTCGATGATCTCGATGTTCTCACCGTCGTCGATCCACTCCTTGAGCTGCTTCGGAGTGATCGTCGAACCGGCGGCCGCCTCCTGCGCCTCGTCGGACACGACGCCGCAGAAGGCCTCGTAGTCGATGAGCTCGGTGACGGTGGGGTTCTCGCCGCAGACCGCGCAGTTGGGGTCCTTGCGGACCTTGACCTGGCGGTACTGCATCTCAAGGGCGTCGTAGATCATCAGGCGGCCGACCAGCGGATCGCCGACGCCCGCCAGGACCTTGATCGCCTCGGTGACCTGGATGGAGCCGATGGACGCGCAGAGCACGCCCAGGACGCCGCCCTCGGCGCAGGACGGGACCATGCCGGGGGGCGGCGGCTCCGGGTAGAGGCAGCGGTAGCACGGGCCGTGCTCGGACCAGAAGACCGAGGCCTGGCCGTCGAAGCGGTAGATGGAACCCCAGACGTAGGGCTTGTTGAGCAGGACGCACGCGTCGTTGACGAGGTAGCGCGTCGCGAAGTTGTCCGTGCCGTCGACGATCAGGTCGTACTGGCTGAACAGGTCCATCACGTTGTCGGCCTCAAGCCGCTCCTCGTGAAGGATCACGTTCACGTACGGGTTGATGCCGAGGACCGAGTCCTTCGCGGACTCCGCCTTGGAGCGGCCGATGTCGGCCTGGCTGTGGATGATCTGGCGCTGGAGGTTCGACTCGTCGACCTCGTCGAACTCGACGATGCCGAGCGTGCCCACACCGGCCGCGGCCAGGTACATCAGGGCCGGCGACCCGAGGCCACCGGCGCCGACACAGAGCACCTTGGCGTTCTTCAGCCTCTTCTGCCCGTCCATCCCGACATCCGGGATGATCAGGTGGCGGGAGTACCTGCGGACCTCGTCTACGGTGAGCTCAGCAGCTGGCTCGACCAGGGGTGGCAGCGACACGGAGACCTCATTAATGCAGCTGGTCGGTATCTACGTACGGTTGTTCCGTCTGTAACACTGCCACGCGCTTCTTCATTCCGAGACACCTGGTCCGATGCGCGAGACGATTTCGTCCCAGTACCCGGGCATCGCCTCCCAGGGGTCGTCCGCGCCGCCCCGGTCGATGCGGTCGGTGAAGAAGATCGTGCCGGCGCCCTGCCAGCGCGCGATGCGCAGCGCCTCCTCGAGGTGGCCGCGGGGCATGCCGTGGACAAAGTGGCAGAACCGGTCGGGCGGGTAGTCGGCCGTCCACTCCGCGACCTGGGACCAGCGGTAGTCGCTCCAGGGGCCGCGGAAGGTCACCAACTGGTCGGCGGTCTCGGCGAAACCAGGATACGGGTGGGTGCCGTGGCCGAGCACGATGTAGGCGTCGTCGACGAGGGCGCGCAGAGTCGTGACGGCCCTCCTGACCTCGGGAAGCGCGACACGTTCGGCGGGGCAGCGGGCGAGGTGGAAACCGTCGACCTGGTACCAGTCGAGGAAGCGGTGGGCGTCGGAGACGAGTTCCCCGAAGGAGCGGGCGCCGTACCGCATGTCCAAGTGACCAAGGACACGTCCGCCTGTCGCCCGGCCGGTGCCGGGGAAGCGGTCCGCCGAGGCGGTGACGGAGTTCCGGAGCCGTCCCGTGGCTTGCAGACAGTGTGGGTCGGGGCGGGCGCCGGGACCGTTGGCGACGTTGAGGACGACCCAGTCCAGGGGGATGTCGGGGCGGGCGAGCTCGGCCCACTCGGCGGGTGCGACGAGGGGGTGGGCGAAGCCGGGGACGCCGAAGCCGATGTGCGCTCCGGCGGTCGACTGCCCGGACACGGTGGGGGTCAGATACGACATGCCGCCTCCATCCAGATGTCGGCGAGGGACTCCTCGAGGTTGATGCGGGGGCGCCAGCCGAGGCGGTCGCGGGCCGTGCGCACGTCGGCCTGCTGCCAGCTGCCGCAGCCGTCCGGGTACGGGTACGCGACCGGTGAGCCGTGCATCCCGTGGTCGGAGTCGCCGCGGGGGTGGCCGACGGTGGAGCGGAGCGGTCCAGGTGGTGCGTCGAGTTCGTGGAGGGCGCCGCCGAAGCCCGCGACGCGGGCGAGTACGCCGGCGGCGTCGCGCAGCCGTACGGCGCGCCCGGAGCCGATGTTGATGACGCCCTGCGCGGCGGACAGGGAGGCGGCGTGCACGGCGCGGGCGATGTCTCGCACGTCGACGAAGTCGCGTTGCGCGCCCAGGCCGCCGAGCTTCAGTTCACCGTCGCCGGACTGCATGGCCCGGCGCATGGCTTCGGCGAGACGGCCGAGGGGTGATCCGGCGGGGGTGCCAGGTCCGGCGGGCGAGAAGACGCGGAGCACGACCGCGTCGAGGCCGGAGCCGAGGACGAGTTCGGTGGCGGCGAGCTTGCTGACGCCGTACGGGCCGCCGGGGCGCGGCACCGCGTCCTCCGCGGTGGACGATCCCGGCTGCGAGGGACCGTATTCGGCGCCGCAGCCGATCTGGACGAGGCGGGCGCCGCAGCCGCTGCGCCGCAGGGCCTCGCAGACGGTGGCCACGGCGACGGTGTTGTGCCGGGTGAGCTCGCGCGCGCCACCGCGGGTGGCACCGGCGCAGTTGATGACCACGCCGGGGTGCACGGCGTCCAGGAAGCGGGTGAGCGCGCCCGGGCTGCCGCTGGCGAGGTCGAAGCGGACGTCGGCGTCGTCGCCCCGGCCCAGCGCGGTGAGCTGCGTGGCTGGGTCGGCGAGGAGGCGGTCGGCGACGAAGCGGCCGAGGTATCCGTTGGCTCCGATCAGCAGGACTCTCATCGGACACCTCCCGGGGTTCGCATGCCGCGCCGCGTGTGCCGTGCGCACCGGTCGCGGGTGTCGCGCTGCCCATGAGGCCCGGAGTATCCGGCGTGTCCGGCGCCTCCGGGAGGAGGGGTGGTCATCTGGCGGTCTCCTTAAAGGTGTTCCCGTAGATCGTCGAGTGGGTCCGCGGTGTCGGCCCCGCGGCAGAGGGATGGTGTCGGTCAGGGGGCGAGCGGTGGGCGAGGCCGGGCTGAGGGCGCGTGCGCTGTGCTGGGGGCGGTCACGCTGTGCCGCCGAGTGGGTCCTCGGTGCTCGCGTGGGCGGAGGCCCGGGTCAGTGTGCGGAGGGCGTGGATCAGCAGCGCGATCGCCGCGAGGAAGCAGGCCGTGCCGGGTACGACGTCCGGGCCGACGGCGTCGACGGCTGTCTCGACCGGCACGCCCAGGGCGTCGCAGCCGGGCAGCCGGGCGGCGAAGACGGTGGCGACGGCCAGCGTCTCGACGGCGGTGGCCGCGCCGAGCACGACGGCCGGGGCGTGGGTGCGGCCGTGCGCGACGAGGAGTCGGGCGAGCAGGAGAAGCACGCCCAGACAGGCCGCGCCCGCGTAGTCGACGCTCTGGCCGAGCACGGCTCCGCACAGGCCGAGCAGCAGGGCCAGGACGACGGCGTACAGGATGACGGCGCCGAGCAGCAGCGGTCGCACGGATGCCGCGAACTCGGCCAGGCCCCGGCTGGCGGCCAGTCGGCGTCGGGCTCCCGCCATGAAGAGGTGCGCGCACCACGCTGCCGGGGCCACGGAGACGCAGAGCGCGAGGAGGGGGGCGGTGTCGGCGGGCCAGGTCGTGTCGGGTCCGCCCGCGAGGGCGGCGTTGAGCAGGCCGTCGCCGAGCGCCGCGTAGGCGAGCAGGCAGCAGACCCACAACCGGGTCGAAGGGAACGACGGGCCGTCTCCCGCGCGCAGCGGGCCGAGCCGCAGGGCCAGGCGCAGGGCCACGGCGACGACGAGCGCGCCGATCGCGGTGACGGCGAGGCGCGCGGCGGTGTTCGGGGCGTGTGTGCTGCTCGTGCCGTGGTGCACCACGCCGGGCATCGCGTTCAGCACGAGCAGGAGGAGTGCGCAGGCGGCGCCTGGGAGCAGTGTGAGTCCGGCCCATGCGCCGCGCGCTCCGTGGGGTGTCGGGGGATCGACGTCCGGTGGGGTCTCGGGGGCGCCGCCCCTCGGCACGCGCGCGTACATCTCCTCGGCGAGCGAGAAGACGTCCCGGTGGCGGTAGCGGGCGGCCGTCCTGTCGGTCACGCCGTGGGCTTCGAGCGCGGCGGCGATCTCCAGCGGGTCGACGGCGCGCTCGCACAGTTCCCGATGGCGGTGCATCAGCACCTTGACCGGGTCGGCACCCGAGCGGCGTTGAGGCCGTCGAGAGCTCTCATCGCGCCCCGTGGCCGCGCCGCCGCGGTCGCCTGGACCGGCCCGGTCGGGCTGGTCGGGGCGGTCGGGCTGGTCGGGGCGGTCGGGCTGGTCGGGGCCGAAAGGGCGTACGCCGGAGCTCACGGCCGTGCCGTCGGGCTGCCGTGTTCCGGGTTCGGTCCGGACGGCGGCCGCCGCGGTGTCGGCGCCGCGCCCCCCGGCTGCTGCTCGGGCAGGGCCCGGGGCGGAGTCGATGTCGGCGTCGGCGTCGGCGTCGGAGTCGGTGTCGGAGTCGATGTCGGCGTCGGCGTCGGAGTCGGAGTCGGAGTCGGTGTCGGCGACGGAGTCGGTGTCGGCGACGTGTGTGTCTGGGTTCGTGGCGTCGCCGCGTCCGTGCCCGTTTCTGTCTCTGTTTCCGACGCCGCCGCCCTTGTCTTCGCCTTCGGCGCCTCCCCCGACTCCGGCGAGGGTGTCGTCGGCCGGGGCCGCAGGTGGTGGGGACGCATGGTCCCGGCGGGGCGTGGTCTCGGCTCGCCAGGCGTTCGCGTCCTGCAGCAGTTCACCCGCGGAGGCGTCGCGTTCGGCCGCGACCGGTGTGGCGAGGGCTTCCTCCGCCCCGGTCCCCCACGCTCCGGCGCTCACCGGGACGCGGGGCAGGTCCGTGCCCACTCCGGGGTCCGTGCCCGCTCCGGTGTCGTTGCCCACGCCTGTGTCGTCGTACTTGGTTCGCTCTGTCATACGTCGGCCTCCCCGCCGCCGTGTGCCGCACCCGCCAGCTGGCCCCGGGGGCCGTCCCCGTCGGCCGCGTGGGCGGTAGGTGCGGTGTCCGTTCGCAGAGCCCAGGCGGGGGCGCCCGCGCCGAGGGAGCCGCCGGGGAGCCGGGGGCCGCCGACGGCGCTCGGGGCCCGGCGGGCCGTCCAGCGGCCGCGCACATGGGCCTCGGGCGGCCGGGCGAACGGGACGGGGGCGTCCTCGTCACTGACGGCGTCCCTGGGGACCGGGCAGTGCGAGACGATCTCGAGGTAGATGGCGCGGAACGCCGCGATGTTCTGTTCGACCGTGAAGAGTTCGAGGGCCCGCGCACGCGCCGCCGCGCCGAGCCGTTCGCGGCGCTCGGAGTCGCGCAGCAGCGCCACACACGCCTCCGCGAGCGCGCGCGGGTTGCGTGGCGGGACGACGAGGCCGGTGCCGCCGATCACCTCGACGACGGCACCGACGTCGGTGGACACGGTCGCGCGCCCGCACAGCATGGCCTCGGCCAGGGTGACCGGAAACCCTTCGGCGACGCTCGACAGGACGACGACGCCGGCGGAGCCGTAGGCGTCCGCGAGGTCAGGGGCCTCTGGACTGCCGAGTTCCTCGAAGGAGACGGGGTTCTCGCCGACTGCGTGGATCCCGGCGGCCTCGTCGGGGAAGAGCTGGGCGGCCAGCGCCTTGCAGTGGCCGAGGTAGGCGTGCGCCTCGGCCTCGCCGTCCTCGTCGTCCGACGCGCGCGTACCGATGATCCGCAGCCGTGCCGTCGGCTCCTCCTTGCGGATCTCGGCGAACGCGTGCAGCAGGGAGATGAGGTCTTTGGAGGGGGCGATGTGCCCCACCCAGACCAGCGTGTCCGGTGCTCCGGGCTCCTCCCGTTCGCCGATCTCGGCGAACGGCGCGGACTCCATGCCGGGGTGGACCGTGCGCAGCTTGGCGCGGTCGGCGCCGCACCGCTCCTGCCAGCGCCTGGCGTGCGCGTTGCCGGGGGTGATGACGGCGGCCTGCCGGTAGACCTCGGTGGCGAGCCGACCGTGGAAGGCGCCGAGCAGCGCGCGTACCGGCGTGCTCAACTCGGCGTCACCCGCGGCGATGTAGCTGGCCCTGAGCCGTACCCCGTACTCGGTGACGAGCAGCGGGACGCCGTAGAACCGCTTGGCGACCAGTCCGGGCAGGGCCGCCGCACCGCCGGACGTCGCGTGGCACAGGTCCACGGCACCGAGTCCGGCCCCGTCGGAGTCGGGGGATGTGTCCGCGTACCAGTCGAGGGAGAGCGGGCGCAGGGCGCGTTCGACGTGCGCGGCGAAGGCCAGCAGGTCGGGGACGCGGGCGGCACGGGCGGTGCGGAGGGCGCCGGGCGCGCGGCAGGCGCGTTCCAGCATGCGCACGGCGGACTCGGAGCGCAGTACGGGGCCCAGGGGGCCCTCGTCCCGGGCGAGTTCGGCGAGCCCGTAGAGCGCGGTGGCGAAACGGTCCGCCTCGTTCGTGGCGCCGTCCGCGACGCCGTCCCCGGAGCGTGTGACGTCCCCGGAAACCGTGACGCTTGCGGAGCCCGCGGCGCCGTCGGCACCGCCGCCGCAGACAACGGCCGTCGCCAACCGCTCGTACAGCTCGGTGAAGCGGCGCCGGGCCCGGCGGCCGTAGCCACCGCGCACCGTTTCCTCGCCGCGCGTCCACATCGGCGCGGTCCGCACCCGACGGACGTGCGGGGGCAGCGCGCCCCAGCCCGTGTCCTCCTGCTCCTGGCTGCGGCTGAGCGCGTAGACGTCGAACTCGTGCTGCTCGAGCCCGCGCACGAGCCGGTCGCACCAGGGCCAGGACTCACCGCTCACAAACGGGTATCCACCCTCGGTCAGCAGTCCGATGCGCACGCGTACACCCCCGATCTCGCATATCCCGTATCTCCCGTGTGGGGAGCCGCCGTTGGTTCGGCGGCTCGCAGCGGGACGAACGTATGTGGACATGCCGGTGGCGTGATGGACGGTTGTCCATCACGCCACCAAAAGGGGTGAACGGGCGTAACTTTCCCGTACGTGCGACGTTTGGTCGCGCTATGCGTTCACCGCGCTACAATACGCAACTCAACGTCAACCCTTGGGGTACACCCAGGGGTTGGGGCGGCATGTGATGCCGTTGTAGGTGAGGAACTTGGTCTGCTGCTGCATGACCGGCGCCAGTTGGCCGTTCCTCGAACAGAGCACATGGTTGTACCCGAGCCGGTGGCCGACCTCGTGGTTGATGAGCATCTGCCGGTACGGCTCGATGGACTTGTCGCCGAGCACGTCGTCGTACGTCTTGGAGCCCTGCGCCCAGCGGTAGGCGTTGATCATCACGCGGTCGGTGGCGGCCGAGTCGCAGGAGACGTTCTCCCCGCCGGTGTCGAGCCCGGACTTCTTGCACCAGGCGGCGGTGGTTCCCGGGCTCGCCAGGGTGATCACGAAGTCCGGCTTGCCCGAGGAGATCCGTTCGAAGGTGCGGGCACCGTCGTGGGACCAACTGCGGTTGTCGTTCAGGGTCTTCTGCACGGCCTGAGCGAACAGTTCGCCGTCGAGCCCGATGCCCTTCTCCACGTCGACCCGGTAGCGGTACTTCTTGCCCGTGCCCGGCGCCTTGTCGAAGCCCGGCACCGTCTCGAACTTCCCCGATGCCTGCAGCCTCGGATCGAAGGCGACCTTCTCGCTCATCTTCTGTTCGTACGTCAGAGGCGTGGGCGACGGCTTCGCCGACGAGGTGGCACGGCCGCCTTGGGTGCGGGCGCCCTCGGTCGCCCCCGCCTTCGCGTCGCGCGACGCGTGCCCGTGGCGGTCGGCGACCTGCCCCGCGACCACGACGGCTAGCACGGTGACGACGGCCGCGGCGGCGACCCCCGTGAACGTCGCGCCCTTGCCACGCCTGCCCGCGCCGCGGCCGCCGGCCGGCCGTCCGCCGCCAAGCTCGTCCTCGTCGCCAC
>NZ_JAPHNL010000041.1 GCF_026274175.1 Streptomyces beihaiensis | reverse complement strand
CGCCACCGACGCGCCCGGAACCTCCCGCACGGTGGGCGAACGCCGCCGGAAGCTGCTCACGCTGCTCTCCGCCGGTCCTCGGGGCGGGCGGGACTTCGGGGGCGGGCCCGGTGCCGCCGGGAGACGGTGTGGGCTCGGGCGCGGGGCGGGGCGGCTGCTGCCCGTCGCCTCGGGGGGCCGCGCCGGGCGGGCGCGAGGACGGTTCGATGACCGCGAGGGGCGTGCCCACGGGCACCGTCGTGCCCGGCTCGACGAGCAGTTCGGCCACCGTCCCCGACTCGAAGCATTCGACGTCCACCAGGGATTTCGCGGTGTCGACGACCGCGACGATGTCGCCCTTGCGGACCTGGTCACCGGGGTGGACGAGCCATTCCTGCAGCGTGCCTTCGGCCATGTCGGCGCCCAGGGAGGGCATGGTGAAGTCGCCCATGGCTCAGCCCACCGCCCGGTGTGCGGCGGCGACGATGTCGGCGGTCTGCGGCATGGCGGCCTCCTCCATCTGGCGGGCGTAGGGAATGGGCACCTCCGTGCTGCACACCCGCTCCACGGGTGCGTCCAGCTCGTAGAACGACGTCTCGGCGATCCTGGCGGACACCTCGGCGGCGAGACTGCCGGTGCGCCACGCCTCGTCCACGATGACGGCACGGTGGGTTCGGGAGACCGTGCGGGCGAGGGCCGCGTCGTCGAGCGGCCGCAGCGTGCGCAGGTCGAGCACCTCGGCGCTGATGCCGTCGTGGGCCAGTTCGTCCGCCGCGGCGAGGGTCTTGGGCAGCGAACCGCCGTACGTGATCAGGGAGATGTCGTTGCCCGGTCTGCGGATCGCGGCGTGGTCGAGGTCCACGGCGCCGGTGGGCTCGGGGAGTTCGCCGGAGGTGTTGTAGAGGCTTCCGTGTTCGAAGATCAGCACCGGGTCGGGAACGGCGAGTGCCGGTGCGAGCATGTGGCGGGCGTCCTCGATCGTCGCCGGGGCGATCACACGGATGCCGGGGACGTGGGCGTACCAGCCCTCCAGGCTGTGCGAGTGCTGCGCGGCGAGCTGACGGCCCGCGCCCGTCGTCATCCGGATCACCAGCGGGACCGGAAGCTGGCCGTTCGACATGTGCAGCAGCGAGGCGGCGTTGTTGACGATCTGGTCGAGTGCCAGCAGGCTGAAGTTCACCGTCATGATCTCGACGATCGGGTGCAGCCCGGCCAGGGCGGCGCCGATGCCGGCTCCGGTGAACGCGGACTCCGACAGCGGCGTGTCACGGATGCAGGCGGGGCCGAACTCCTCCAGCAGTCCGAGGCTGACGCCGAAGGAGCCGCCGTACCTGCCGACGTCCTCGCCCATGAGGAACACGCGGTCGTCGGAGCGCAGTGCCTCGCGCAGGGCTTCCCGCATCGCTTCCCGGTACGTCGTCCTCGTCGTCTTCGGCGCTTCCTTTCCACCGGTGGCCATGGTCACCTCGCCTCTCCCGCAGGTTCGCTGGTGACATGGCGCAGCAGGTCGCCGACCGGCTCCGTCGGTGCCCGCTCGGCCGCCTCGACGGCGCGTTCGATGTCCTCGGCGATCCGCGGTTCGATGCGGGCCAGTTCCTCGTCCCCGCGTTGCCCGTCCTCGCTCATCCGATCCACGAGCCGCTGCACCGGATCGCGCGCCTTCCACTGTTCGATCTCCGCCTTGTCGCGGTAGCGGTCCGGGTCGTACATGGAGTGCGAGCGGAAGCGGTACGTGCGCAGCTCCAAAAAGTGCGGTCCGGTGCCGGACCGCACTCCCTCGGCCGCGCGGCGGGCGGCCTGCTCGACGGCTTCGACGTCCATGCCGTCCACCGCCCAGGCGGGCATGCCGTACGAGGCGGCGCGCATGGCCAGGTCGGTCTGGGCGTGTTCCCGCGCCAGGGCGGTTCCCATGGCGTAGAGGTTGTTCTCGCAGGCGAGCAGCAGCGGGAGGTTCCACAGTGCGGCCAGGTTCGCCGTCTCGTGGAACTCGCCCTCGGCGAACGCGCCGTCGCCGAAGAAGCAGCAGGTGACGCGGTTGTGGCCGCGCATGCGGTCGGCGAGAGCCAGACCGGCGGCCAGGGGAAGCCCGCCCGCGACGATCGCGCTGCCGCCGTAGAAGCGGCGGCTCACGTCGAACAGGTGCATGGATCCGCCCCGCCCCCCCGCTGCAGCCGGTCGCCTTTCCGTACAGCTCGGCCATCACGGATTCGTCCGGGATACCGCGGGCCAGCGCGTGGCCGTGTTCGCGGTAGGTGGAGACCACCGCGTCGTCCGGTGTCAGTGCCTCGTTGACGCCGACGGCCACCGCCTCCTCGCCGATGTAGAGGTGGACGAATCCGCGGATCTTCGACGCGCTGTACAGCTCGACGCAACGCTCCTCGAAACGCCGGATGCGCAGCATCACCTCCAGCAGGTGCGTCCGGTGCTCGGCGGTGCCGGGGCCGCTCCGCGCGCGTCGCGTGCCGCCGGTGGCGCGCTTCGGCGCCTGGGGCTTCGAGCCGTTCCGGGTCATCCGGGTGCGGGGGCCGTGTGCCGGGGTCATGCGGGTCCCTCCAGAGTGGACAGGTCGCCGGAGGGCAGGCCGAGTTCACGGGCGCGCAGCAGTCGGCGCATGACCTTGCCGCTACGGGTCTTGGGCAGGTTCTGGTCGAAGGCGATCTCTCTGGGGGCCACGGCAGGGCCGAGCCGCTGCCGGGCGAAAGCGAGGAGCCGGCGCTCCAGTTCGGGGGTCGGTTCCGTGCCGGGGGTCAGCGACACGAACGCCTTGACGATGTTCCCGGCCACGGGGTCGGGCTTGCCGATCACTCCGGCCTCGGCCACCGCCGCATGCTCCATCAGCGCGCTCTCCACCTCGAAAGGGCCGACGAGGTGTCCGGACGATTTGATGACGTCGTCGGCGCGGCCCACGAACCAGTACCAGCCGTCGGCGTCCCGCTCGGCCAGGTCACCGGTCAGGTACCAGCCGTCCGCGAAGGCGGCTTCGTACCGCTTCTCGTCGTGCAGGTATCCGCGGAACATCGACGGCCAGCCCGGGCGCAACGCCAGCTCCCCTACGGTGCCGGGGGTCTGCGCCACGGTGACCCGGCCGTCGGTGACCAGCGCCCTGCCGTCGGGTCCCCGGCACAGCACGGCGGCCTCGACGCCGGGCAACGGCCGCCCCATCGAGCCGGGGCGGATGTCGCAGGCGGCGTAGTTCGCGATCATGATGCTGCCGGTCTCGGTCTGCCACCAGTTGTCGTGGACGGGCAGGCCCAGCACCCGCTGACCCCAGACCACCGCTTCGGGGTTGAGGGGCTCGCCGACGGAGGCGATGAACCGCAGCGCCGACAGGTCGTGGGAGCGGGGCAGGTCGTAGGGGCCCTCGGCGGGGGTGGAGCGCATCAGCATCCGCAGGGCCGTGGGCGCCGTGTACCAGACGCTCACGCGCTGTTCGCCCAGGATGCGGTACCAGCGCCGGGCGTCGAAGTCGCCCTCGTCCACGACCACCGTCAGGCCGTGTACGAGCGGGGCGATGATGCCGTACGACATGCCGGTGACCCACCCTGGATCGGCCGTGCACCAGTACACGTCGTCCCGGTGGAGGTCGAGGGCGAAGGCGGCCGTGGCCTGGTGGGCGACCACCGCGTCGTGGACGTGCACCGCCCCCTTGGGCGTCCCGGTGGTGCCACTGGTGAAGTGGAGCAGTGCCATGTCCTCAGGGGAGGTGGGCGGGATGGTGAACGTGTCCGCGGCGGCGGACATCAGCTCGT
The DNA here is from genome assembly GCF_026274175.1 of Streptomyces beihaiensis. Lineage (GTDB taxonomy): Bacteria > Actinomycetota > Actinomycetes > Streptomycetales > Streptomycetaceae > Streptomyces > Streptomyces beihaiensis. The sequence goes on along the minus strand of NZ_JAPHNL010000041.1, from coordinate 13,299 downwards.
CGAGGGAGACGGTGCCCGGCAGCTCCTCCGCGCCCTCTCCGACGATGAGGACGTGTGCGAGCGTCGGCAGGCGGGCGCGGCTGTCGGCGACCTTGCGCCGGTACAGGGCCGCGGTGGTGACCAGCAGGCGGGCGTCGCCCAGGCGCAGCCGCTGTTCCACCGGTTCGGGCCCGAACGCGGAGAACAGCGGGCACAGCACGCTGGTGTTCTTCAGCGTCCCCAGCACCGCCGTGTACAGCTCGGGACACCGGCCCAGCAGGGTGAACACGCGGTCGCCGCGGCCGACGCCCAACGCCCGCAGGGCGTTCGCGAAGCGCGCGGTGCGGCGGGCCAGCTCACCGTAGGTGACGGTCGAGACGGTGTTGTCGCGCGCGACGCATCGCAGCGCGGTCCGGTCGGCGTCCCGCGGTCCGGCGTGCCGGTCCACGGCCTCGTGCGCGATGTTCAGTCCGCGGCCGTCCGGCAGCCCGTCCAGTGCCGCCCGCGCCTGCGCCCAGGTGAACCCGGAGCAGGTCTGCTCGTAGTCGGTGAGACGCGGCGCCACTCGCTGCGCGGTGTCCTTGTGGATCGTCTCCCAGCGCATGGGGGACTCCTTCCGACGGCACCGGGCCTACAACCCCAGGTTTGCCGAACCTGTCCGGAGCCGCATCTTGCCGCCGACCGCGGTGACGCCGTCAGCAGACGTCTCGCGCATGGCCCGGACCTGCGCGGTCGGCGGTGGCGGCAGCGGCGTCTCGGATTGCGCGAGCACCGTTCAACCGGGCATCGATCCCAGCCTGGCGGGGGCATGGGGGCCCGCGTGCGGACCCGTCGGCCCGCACCGGCGTCGGCGGCTCCCCGTGACGGCTCGGCTCAGTCGTGAGGGACGATGGCGACGGGGCAGCGCGCGTGATGGACGGCAGCCTGGGTCACGGGCCCCAGGCGAGGTGTCACGGGGGGATGGTGCCTGCGTCGGCCGACGACCAGCAGGCCGGCGCCCGTGGCGGCCGCGACCACGGCCCTGGCGGGACTGTCGAGGCGGACGGTGTCGATGACGGGCACGCCAGGAAACTTGTCGCGCCAAGGGTGAAGGACGTGACGCAGTTCTTTCTGCGCGTCGTGCCGGACTTCGTGGGTCACGGTGTGGTCGATCCCCCAGGGGGCGTACGCGTGGAGCGGCACGCTGCGGCCGTGCACGGCACGCAGGGGCACGCCCCGCGCCGCGGCGGAGGTGAAGGCGTAGTCGAGGAGGTCGTCACACGGAGCGTTCAGCTTCAGCGCCACCACGACGGCACCGGGCGGTCCCGACTCGGGCACGCGCTCTTCGTCCCGCTGCTCGGCGCGCACCAGTACGACGGGCCGTTGCGCGCGGGCCACGACCTGCATGCTGATGTCCCCCAGGAAGTAGCTCAGCGCGGGGGTGAGGCCCCGCGAGCCGAGCACCAGCGTCTCGGACTCCGATGCCGCTCGCAGCAGCGCGTTCTCGGCATCGTCGGCGACCAGGTTGCCGACGACCGTGAGACCTGGATGACGGGCCTGGAGCTCCGCCTGGGCGTTGTGCATGAGCCGTTTCGCCCAGTAGTTCTGGTCGATCTCGGCAGGGACGCGCGTCGGTTCCGGCACCAGTAGGGGCCAGGCGTGCAGCAGGCGCAGGGTGAGCTTGCGCCGCTCCGCTTCGTCGGCCGCCCAGTGGGCGGCGGCGAGGCTCTCGGCTGAGCCGTCCAGGCCCACGGTGAGGACTCGTTCCATGAGACTGCCTCCGGATCGGTGGAAGCCGGAACGGACGGTGAGCATGGTCACCGTCCGGCGCCTGCTGCGGCCCCTGCGCGCCGACGGCCGTGCGGGGCGGCCACCGGTCGTGTTCGACGCGGCGAACGCACGCCGCACACGGCTGCGGGGCTTCTCCATCGAGGACTACCGCATGTCTCCCCGCGGCGCATGTGCTCAGCATCCACGGATCCGAGTCGAGCCCTTGAGGAGGTGGACCGGGCCGCCTGGAGCGTGCCGGCGAGGAACCTCGGGTTCCCCGGGGCGTCCAGGGCGTCCGGACACGTCCGCCGAGCCCCGAGCACTGTGGCGCCAGGCACGACGGACGCTCCGGAGGTGGCGTCCCGGCGACGGCGCGATGGGCCGATCGCCGACCGGCTGGGACCTTCGGCCCCGTGACGGGGCCCCACCGCAATCGGAGGGTGGTTGAGGAAGGCACACACGTGGGGGATACGCCGACGACAGCTGGAGGCAGACCAGGAGCGCGGGGGGTTCACCGGACGCGTCCGGTGGTCACCGACCGCGCCGGGAACAGGAGCCGCGTCACGGCGCGAACCCACCGAGGCGCACGTCCGATCGTGTCGGAGCCAGATGCTCCGGATCGCCGGTCCTGGTGTTCGCTCAGGGACTGCCCTGATCCGCGCAGACGTACGCCGTCGGACGTCGCGTGGTGCCGCGTGACGGACGGCGGCCGTGCTGCGGTTTCCACGAGGAGGTGACGCCTGATGTCCGATGCGACGACCACTGATCTGTACGAGGTCACGATGGCGATGTCGTACGTGAGGGAGGGGATGACCGGACCGGCGACGTTCAGTCTCTTCGTCCGTGACATGCCGCCCGACCGCGGGTTCTTGGTGGCTGCCGGCCTGGAGTCGGCGCTCGACTTCCTCTCCGGCTATCGCATCGTGTCCGAAGACGTCGATGCCTTCGCCGCGGCGCTGCACCGGCCCGCTCGCGATCTGGAACCGCTGCTCGGCATGGGGTTCACCGGGAGGGTCCGGGCGGTACCGGAAGGGCGGATCGTCCTCGCGGGAGAGCCGCTGTTGGAGGTGACCGCTCCGCTTCCGCAGGCGCAGCTGGTGGAGACGTACGTGCTCAACCAGGTCAACCACCAGACGACCATCGCCTCGAAGGCCGCCCGCTGCGTCCTGGCGGCAGCAGGACACCCGGTCGTGGACTTCTCCCTGCGACGCACCCACGGACCCCAGGCCGGATTCTAGTCCGCACGGCTGGCCGGCATGGTCGGCTTCGCCGGGACGAGCAACGTCGCCGCGGCCACCGCCGAGGGGCTGCCCGCGATCGGGACGATGGCCCACTCCTACATCGAGGCGTTCGCGGCGCAGGAGGACGCGTTCCGCGCCTTCGCCCGCGCCCATCCGGGCCCGGTGACCCTCCTGGTGGACACCTACGACACCGAGGCGGGCGTCCGTGTCGCGGCGCGCGTGCTGAGAGATCTCGGCGACGCGGATCGTGGACGCGGCTCGGCCGTACGGCTGGACAGCGGCGACCTCGGCGACCTCGCCGTTCGGGCGCGTGGCCTCCTTGACGCGGCCGGGCTGCCGGATGTGCGGATCGTCGCCAGCAGCGGTCTCGACGAGTACTCCGTGGACGAACTGGTCCGCTCGGGAGCGCCGATCGACGTCTACGCCGTCGGCACCCACGTCGGGGTCTCGGCCGACGCCCCGTACCTGGACTCCGCCTACAAGCTGGTCGAGTACGACGGCCGACCGGTGATGAAACTGTCCTCGGCCAAGGTCACCGCCCCCGGGCAGAAACAGGTGTTCCGACGCCCCGGATACGACGATGTGATCGCACTGCGTGATGAACAGCCGCCCGCTCAGGGCACGCCTCTCCTGGTGACGGCGATGGAGGAGGGGAGGCGCACCGTCGAGCGCCCGACGCTCGACGAGAGCAGAGAGAGGTTCGCAGCCGACCTGGCCGCACTCCCGTCGGCGGCTCGCAGCATCAGGAACCCCCTCGCGCCGCGGGCGAGGACCTCCGGTCAGCTGGCCTCACTCACTGAACACGTCCGGCGCCGCATCGAGGACGAGGTCGGGGCCTCGGAGCACCGGAGACACGAGCAGAGCGCATCCCGAACACGACGATCCGTACCGGGGCGAGGAGGAACGCGATGACGCATACCGTGGAATGGAAGGTGCGCCTTCACCTCTTCGAGGAAGCGGGAACGACCAAGGCGCGCGCGGTGCTGAACACCGGAACCACGGAGTTCACCGGACACGGTGCTGCACACCGCAACCCCGCGGACACGGATGTGCCGGAGATCGGTGACGAGGTGGCGGCCGGACGCGCTCTGCACGACCTCGGCCGTCAGCTGGTGGATGTCGCCGAACGCGACATCGGGGGCGTCACGTCGCGCGCGACGGCACGGGAAGCTGGGCCGGAGGCCGGCTGGCCGGCGCCGGACCGGAGCTGAGGAGGACGGCCGACAAGGGCTGCCTGGCCGCCGCAGCGGGGGTGATCGGCGGGCGGGGCGTGGGCGCCGCAAGGCCGCGACAGGGATTACGCGCCGTTGCGGGAACCGGGTGAGTCGTCCGTGCGGGACGCGATGTGCCCCGAGACCGAGACCACGCCGTCCACGCCCCGGCACATCCGCTCGATCACCGGGATCAGGCTCTTGACCTCGACGGCCCCTCCCAGGGTGACCTGCCCCTCGCGCACCTCGACCGTCACATCCGCGGCGACGGGCCCCAGCACCCCACGCAGCAGGTCTCCGGTGATCTCATCGCGGATGGCGTCGTCACGGCGCAGGAAGATCCTCAGGAGGTCACCGCGGCTGACGATACCCCGCAGCCGGTCGGCCTCGTCCACGACGGGCAGCCGCTTGACGTTGTGGGCCGCCATGAGGCGAGCCGCCTCGACCACGGTCCACTCAGGGCGCGCGCACACGGCGGGAGCCGACATCAGCTCCTCGGCCCTGGCTCCTTCGGCCTTGGCACGCTCCCACGCCTCGAGACGGGGAAGAGGTGTCAGGCCCGACGGGTCCGTCTGGGCGGATGACTTGCGCAGCAGGTCGGCCTCGGAGACGACGCCCATGGGGCGGTCGAGTTCGTCGACCACGGGCACGGCGGTGACATCGTTCTCCGCCAGCAGCTTGACGATCTCCTTGAACGGCAGGTCGCGGCGCGCCCGCACGACGTTGCGGGTCATGAGTTCTGCGACCGTTCGGTGGTGCATGTCGCCTCCCGGATATGAGCCGCCCGCGCATGAAGACGGTCCTGTCGTGCCCTGCGGCACGTATCACTCGTGGCACTCTGGACACAGCACCATTCTGGGGAGAGCACAGCGATCATGCGAGCTCACCCCGGCGACGGACTCGTGTCACCGAAAGCCCGACAGCCCGTCCGTTACGACGTGATTTTCCAGAGATCACCGTCAGCTCTGCTTGTCTCCAGGCGTCCGGGAAAGGCTCGGCGACGGGGACCTTCTCAGCACGGACCGGGCTGTGAGTCTGGCGTACACGTGAGTGCGCCCCTCACTCGGCGACCACCATCGTCTGCCATGCGCCCGGGCGCATGCCTGTCGCCTTCCTGAAGAACACCGAGAAGTTGGAAGCGTCGGGGAAGCCGAGCGTGGTGGCGCACGCGGCCGCAGTGAGGCGGTCGTGCGCGAGGAGCCGTTTGGCTTCCAGGACGATCCGGTCCACGATGTACGCCTTCGCGCTGCGGCCGGTGGCCTGCTGCACCGCTCTTGAGAGCGTGCGGGGCGCGTATCCCAGTGTCCGGGCGTAGTAGCCGGCGTCGTGATGTTCGCGAAAGTGCGCTTCGACGCTGGACCGGAACAGGTGGAACACGGGATTGATCGACGGTGTTTCGGCGTGGCGGGGCCGGAGCCCGAGGCCGAGCCGGGCGATGAGCGCGGAGAGCAGGATCTCCGGCAACTCCGTCGAGCTGTCCCCGGGCGGGGCGGATGCCTCGAGGAGGAGATGGTGGCGCGCGGTGTCGACGAACGGCCAGTCGGCGTCGGGAATGCTCCAGTGTGTGATCAGGTCCGGGGACGCGACGAGCTCCCGGGTGGCGCGGGTGACCGGCGCGGTCGGCACGAACAGCACGAGGTGCCCGGCCACGCCTGCGATGTCCTCCCAACGGTGCACGGCTCCGGGAGCGACCCACACCGCGGACCGCTCCTGGAGCGGATGTCGGAGGAAGTCCACGGTGACGGATCCGTGTCCGGCGTCGACGACGGCGAGCACGTGGAAGTCGGCACGCTGTGTCCCGCCGTCGTTCAGCTCGCGAAGGCGATCGAACGTCATGGTTTCGACAGTGGCGGCACGGCGCCCGACGGGCTGGTAGGTCATCTGCCGGATCTCGGTCACCTGTCCAGTTTCCACTATCGGACGACCGGTCATGCCGATGCCTCGGCGCAGCTGAGGAGATTCGATGAACACATGAAAAAACACCCTAGAATCTTGATCGAGACAGACCCGGTGAACACGACGCGGCAGCTGCCGCTGCCCACTTATGACCACCTGCCGGGGTCCGGACCGACCCTGGTGTTTCTGCACTACTGGGGTGGATCCGCGCGCACCTGGGACCTGGTCGTCGACCGCCTCACCGGACGCGACATGATCACTGTCGACTTCCGCGGGTGGAGCCGCTCGAGCGGCCTGGCCGGCCCCTACTCCCTCCGCCAACTCGCCGCCGACACGCTCGACGTGATCGCCGAGGCGGGCGTCACCGACTACGTCCTCGTCGGGCATTCCATGGGGGGCAAGGTCGCGCAGCTCATGGCGGCGACCCGGCCCGCCGGCCTCCGCGGGATCGTCCTCGTCGGTTCCGCTCCGGCGAAGCCCGGCGCGGGGATCACCCCCGAGTACCGGGAGGGCCTTTCCCACGCCTACGACTCCGCCGAATCCGTCGCCGGCGCACGGGATCACATCCTCACCGCGACCGAGCTGCCCGAATCGGTCAAGTCGCGGATCGCGACCGACTCGCGGGCCGGCACCGACGCCGCCCGCACGGAGTGGCCGCTGCGCGGCATCGCGGAGGACGTCTGCGAGCACGCCCGCATGATCAGCGTTCCCGCCCTGGTCGTCGCAGGAGAGAACGACCGTGTCGAGCCCGTCGACGTACTCGTGGACAACCTGGTGCCCTACCTCTCCAGAGCCGACCTCGCGGTGATTCCGAACACGGGTCACCTGATCCCGCTGGAAGCTCCGGCCGACCTGGTCGACGCGATCACGGCCTTCGCACCAGCGGCCCGGCGGTAGACGGGTTGTGGAGCGCGCCCCTGCGGGGCGGGCAACGCGCCTTGCCTCAGGCAGCTGGCGGCAGGCCCGATGCCTTTCCCTCAGAGTCAACCGGGCGACCGTACAAATCCTTTCGTCGTCACGGCGGCGCTCAGTGGGCAGCCGCTGCGGGGGGGGGCGCCCCGGGCGGGCGACCCGAGACGTCTGACGGGCGGGCGCCCGGGTACTCGGGGTCCACGCTGTCGTACGACAGCGGCGAGAGGGGAGCCGAAACGATGCGTATCGCATTTCTCACGGCGCCTGAAGGCGTCGAGCAGGTCGAACTCACCGCGCCCTGGAAGGCCGTCGTCGAACACGGTGACCGTCCGGAGCTGCTGTCCACCGAGCCCGGTCGCGTACAGGCATTCCACCACCTCGACAAGGCCGACACGTTCCGGGTGGACCGCACCGTCGAAGAGGCGAGCCCCGAGGAGTTCGACGGCCTCGTCCTGCCCGGTGGTGTCGCCAACCCGGACCAACTGCGCATGGACCCGAAGGCCGTGTCGTTCGTCGCCCGGTTCGTCGAGCTGGGGCGGCCGGTGGCGGCGATCTGCCACGGGCCGTGGACGCTGGTGGAGGCCGATGTCGTACGCGGCCGGACCCTGACGTCCTATCCGAGCCTGGCCACCGACATCCGCAACGCGGGCGGCGATTGGGTCGACGAGGAGGTCAAGGTGTGCCGGGGCGGCCCGAGCACACTGGTCACCAGCCGCAAACCGGACGACCTGCGCGCGTTCTGCGACGCGGCGCTCACGGCGTTCGCCCAGGACCGGGACGCCAGGGCCGAGGCCGCTCAGGCTCAGGATCAGGACCAGGCGCGGGCGGGTGCGCGTTAGCGAGTCCACGACCAAGGTCCGGGGCGCCGCCCTCGCGCATGCGGGCGGCGCCCCGGACCTCGTCGTACCGGGCCTCAACGGTTTGTCGTGCCCGGCCTCAACGGTTCGGCGACGCCGCGCTGATCGCGCCCAGGGCCGATTCGGGATCCCGCTCCACGGCTAGATCGCCGAGGGCCACGACGCCCACGCACTCGTTGCCGTCCACGACCGCGAGGCGTCGCAGCGCGTGTGTCCGCATGAGGTCGACGGCGTTGCCCGTCGGTTCCTGCGGGCCGACGCTGACGACGGACTTGCTGCAGACCGACTTCGCGGTCGTCTCGCCGGGGTCGGCGTCCTCGGCCAGGACTCGTACGACAAGGTCCCGGTCGGTCACCAGACCGCACAGGCGGTCGCCCTCGGTCACCAGGACGGATCCGATGTTCTCCTCACTCATCCGGTGTGCCACCCGGGACACCGTGGTCTTCGCGTCCACGGCGACCGGCGCCGCGGTCATGACCTCACGGACTCGCTGTTCCATGGCTTGTGCCTCCCTCTCGAAGGTGCCCGCCGAGTACCCGTCCGCCCGTGGTGTACGCGCCCGGCCGCGCTCACTGCGACGGCTCGTCGAGGGCGGCCGCGGCCACCCGCAGATCGGCCACCAGCCCTTCGTACATGTCGTCGCGGTCCTTGCCCGCACGCAGCACGGCCGAGGGGTGGATGGTCGCCACGACCTCGTCGGCCTCGATGCCCTCGGGGGCCTTGCGGAGCGTTCCGCGCTCCTGCGTCACACGGAAGCCCGAGCCGTACAGCGCCTTGCCCGCCGTGGCGCCGAGCGCGATGATCAACTCAGGCTTCAGGACGTGGAGTTCTGCCGCCAGCCACGGCTTGCACGCGGTCAGCTCGCGCAGGCTCGGCGGCTTGTGGATGCGCCGTTCGCCGTGCTCCTCGGTGGTGACGAACTTGAAGTGCTTGACGGCGTTCGTCACGTACGTCTCGTCCGGGTCGATGCCCGCGTCCTCGCAGGCCCGGCGCAGCATCCGTCCGGCGGGCCCGACGAACGGCCTGCCCCTGCGATCCTCCTGGTCGCCCGGCTGCTCGCCGAGGAGGACGACGCGGGCGCCCGGACGGCCCTCGCCGAACACCGTCCCCGATGCCTCGCGGAACAGGGGGCATCCCTCGCAGGCCGCGGCCGCCTCGCGCAGGGCGTCGAGGTCCGTGTCCTTCTCGGGCACGAAGGGCGTGGCGTCATAGTCGTCGGGGCCGGACACGGTTTCTCCTACGGGTTCGTCAGGCGGGGACCGGCGGGCGGTCCCAGTGGCGGTGGTGGGTCAGGTCGGCGGTCAGTGCGGAGAGGAACTCCTCGTCCGGCGCGGCCGCGGCGGTGACGCCTGCCGCGCTCTCCGGCAGCCCGAGCGAAGCCGCCACGGAGGCGGCGCCGCCCAGTGCGGCGACCGTCTTGCCGTGCCGGTAGACGTCGCGGACGAAGCGGCGGGCGGGCTCGTCGTCGGGGGCTCCGCCGGGCAGGACGACGGCGTCGTAGAGCACCGGGGCGACGGTCGACAGGGCCTTGTCCACGGGGTGCGGTTTACCGTCGGCGTCCGTGACCGTGCCGAACGCCGGACCGAGCTCCTCGACGACGGCCCCACCGGCCTCCAGCGTCTCGCGGACGGCCGTGCAGTCGTCGGCGGCGATGCCGGGGCCGACGAGCAGGGCGACCTTGCGTGTGGCGATCGAGCCGTCGCCCCTGAGGTTCTCGAGGCTGAGCGCCGGGGACGGCCGCGGGTCGGGAAGGCCGTCGACACGGTCGGGGGCGGCGATGCCGAGGCCGTCGGCGACCGCGGTGGCCAGTTCGTGGTCGACGTGGGCCAGTTGGTCCACGGTGCGGGCGCGCACCTGCCGGGAGTCGCACTTGCCGAGCTCGAAGCGGAACGCGTCGACCATGTGGCGCTGCTCCCAGCCGGACATGCTGCGCCAGAAGAGGGCGGGCTGTGTGTAGTGGTCCTCGAAGCTCGCGCTGCGCTTGCGCAGCTTCTGCCCTTCCAGGTGTGTCCGCAGGTGGCGGAAGGCGGACGGATCGCCGCCGCCGACCGCCGGGCATCCGCCGCCGAGCGAGTTCGGCGTGTAGTTGGTGCCGGTGTGGATGGCATGCTGCCCGTGGCCGTCGCGCTGGTTGGTGCGGACGGCGTCGACCGGCTGGTTGACGGGTAGCTGGGAGAAGTTGGGCCCGCCCAGACGGATCAGCTGGGTGTCCAGGTAGGAGAAGTTGCGGGCCTGGAGGAGCGGGTCGTCGGTGAAGTCGATGCCGGGGACCACGTTCGCGGTGTGGAAGGCGACCTGCTCGGTCTCGGCGAAGAAATTGTCCGGGTTGCGGTTCAGTACCATGCGCCCGATGGGGCGGACGGGAACCTGTTCCTCGGGGATGATCTTCGTGGGGTCGAGCAGGTCGAAGTCGAAGGCGAACTCGTCCTCCTCCGGCACGAGTTGGACACCGAGCTCGTACTCGGGGTACGCGCCGGAGGCGATCGCCTCCCAGAGGTCCTTGCGGTGGTAGTCCGGGTCGCGGCCCTGGATCTCCTGGGCCTCGTCCCAGACGAGCGAGTGCACGCCGAGCTTCGGTGTCCAGTGGAACTTGACCAGGGTGGCGCGCCCCTCGGCGGTGACGAAGCGGAACGTGTGGACGCCGAACCCCTGCATCATGCGGAAGCTGCGCGGGATCGCCCGGTCCGACATGAGCCAGAAGATCGTGTGCAGCGTCTCCGGCTGGAGCGAGACGAAGTCCCACAGCGTGTCGTGCGCGGACGCCCCCGTCGGCACCTCGTTGTGCGGCTCGGGCTTCACGGCGTGGACGAAGTCGGGAAACTTGATGCCGTCCTGGATGAAGAAGACGGGGAAGTTGTTGCCGACGAGGTCGTAGTTGCCCTCGCTCGTGTAGAACTTGGTCGCGAAGCCGCGTACGTCACGCACGGTGTCCGCCGAGCCGCGCGGCCCCTGCACCGTCGAGAAGCGGACGAACACGGGGGTGCGCACGTCGGGGTCCTGCAAGAACGCGGCGCGGGTGAACTCGGCGCACGAGCGGTACGGCTCGAAGTACCCGTAGGCCGCCGATCCCCGCGCATGGACGACGCGCTCCGGTATGCGCTCGTGGTCGAAGTGGGTCAGCTTCTCGCGGAAGTGGAAGTCCTCCATCAGCGTCGGGCCACGTTCACCCACGGTGAGCGAGTCGTCGGTGTGGTCGACGGTGACGCCCTGGTCGGTGGTGAGGGCGCCGCCGGACGGATCGGCCGCCCGGTGGGTGTCGCGCTGGTACTGCTTGGGGTCCTTGTGCGTCATGTGAGCTCCCGGTGAGACGGCGCCGGGCGTCGTGGACAGCCTCGACGGCGTGACGGCTGAGGACGTTGGCCGGGTATCCGGCGGGCCCGCCGGTAAACGGTCCGGCTCCGCGGCCGGGCACACCGGAGCCGGACACACCGGACACACCGGACATACCGGGCGCGCCGAACCCGCCGAACACGTCGCACACGCCGAATTCGCGGCCGAAAACCGTTTCGAGACGGCCGCGGTGAGATACCCGGATGGCACCCGACGATTCGGAGACCCTCATGACCAGCAAAAACGTTGCTGACTACATCCTCCAGCGGCTGCGTGAGTGGGACGTCGAGCACGTCTTCGCCTATGCAGGCGACGGCATCAACGGGCTGCTCGCGGCATGGGGCCGGGCGGACGACCACCCCCGGTTCGTGCAGTCCCGGCACGAGGAGATGTCCGCTTTCCAGGCGGTCGGCTACGCCAAGTTCTCCGGCCGCGTCGGCGTGTGCGCCGCCACCTCCGGGCCGGGCGGCATCCACCTGCTCAACGGGCTCTACGACGCCAAGCTGGACCACGTTCCCGTCGTCGCCATCGTCGGACAGACCAACCGCAGCGCGATGGGCGGCTCCTACCAGCAGGAGGTCGACCTGCAGAACCTCTACAAGGACGTGGCGTCGGACTTCTGCGAGACGCTCACGGTGCCCGAGCAGCTGCCCAACCTGATCGACCGGGCGATGCGGACGGCATACACCAAGTCGACGGTCACGGCGATCATCGTCCCCGCCGACGTGCAGGAGCTGGAGTACAGTCCGCCGACCCACGCCTTCAAGATGGTGCCCTCCAGCCGGGACCTCAGCCGCTACGCCCCCGTCCCCGCCCGCCCCGACCTGGAGCGGGCCGCCGACGTGCTCAACGCGGGCGAGCGGGTCGCCGTCCTCGTCGGACAGGGCGCGCGCGGGGCGCGCCACGAGGTCGAGCAACTGGCCGACGTGCTCGGCGCGGGCGTGGCCAAGGCGCTGCTCGGCAAGGACGTGCTCCCCGACGACCTGCCCTGGGTCACGGGCGCCGTCGGGCTGCTCGGCACCCGCCCGTCGTACGAGCTGATGCGCGACTGCGACACGCTCCTCGTCATCGGCTCCAGCTTCCCCTACACGCAGTTCCTCCCCGAACTCGACCAGGCCCGCGCGGTGCAGATCGACATCGATCCGTACATGATCGGGCTGCGCTACCCGTTCGAGGTGAACCTCGTCGGGGACGCCCAGGAGACGCTGCAGCGGCTGCTGCCCCTGCTGCACCGCAAGGAGAACCGCGACTGGTACGACGGGATCTGCGCGAACACCGCCCGGTGGTGGGAGGTCATGGAGCGCCGGGCCGCCGTGGACGCCGATCCGGTGAACCCGGAGTACGTCGTGCACGCGCTCGACGCCAACCTCCCACAGGACTCCATCGTCACCTCCGACTCGGGTTCGGCCGCCAACTGGTACGCGCGGCACCTGCGCTTCCGCGGCCACATGCGCGGCGCGCTGTCGGGGACGCTCGCCACGATGGGGCCGGGCGTGCCGTACGCGATCGGCGCCAAGTTCGCCCACGGGGACCGTCCGGTGATCGCGCTCGTCGGCGACGGCGCGATGCAGATGAACGGGATGATGGAGCTCGTCACCGCGTCCAAGTACTGGCAGGACTGGCAGGACCCCCGGCTGGTCGTGGCCGTGCTCAACAACGGTGACCTCAACCAGGTGACCTGGGAGATGCGGGCGATGTCCGGAGCGCCGCAGTTCGAGCCGTCCCAGCGCATCCCGGACCTGCCCTACGCGCAGATCGCCCGGTCCATCGGGCTGGAGGGCCTGCGCGTGGAGAAGCCGGAGCAGGTCGAGTCCGCCTGGGAGCGGGCGCTGTCGGCGGACCGGCCGTTCGTCCTGGACTTCGTCACCGACCCGGCCGTGCCGCCGATCCCGCCGCACGCGTCGTGGGACCAGATCCAGGCCGCGTCGTCCGCGATCCTGCAGGGCGACCCGGACCGGCAGGCGATGCTGCGCCAGGGCATCAAGGCCAAGGCCCAGGAGTTCCTGCCCGGTGGACGCTCCAAGTCCAAGTGACCCGGCGAGGCACGGCCGTCGACCTTGCGCCGCAGTTCCTCCTTGTTCATCTTCGAGCGGCCCTCGATGTTCTGCCGCTTGGCCTCCTCGT
>NZ_JAPHNL010000040.1 GCF_026274175.1 Streptomyces beihaiensis | reverse complement strand
GGCGTGGGCCGGGCGGCCGGGCGGCGGCGCGGACGGCATCGGCGGCGCGCCCGCGGGCTGCGGCGGGTAGCCGTATCCGCCGGGGGCCTGGGGCGGCCGGGACGCGGCGGGGCGCTGGGGCTGCTGGCCGTGGGGCTGGCCGTATGCCTGCTGGCCGTATGCCTGCTGGCCGGGGGCCTGGGCCTGGCTGCTGGAGGAGGCGAGGGTGCGGCTGCGTACCCGGTACAGACCCGTGTCCAGGTCGTCCGCCTTCTCCAGGTGCACCTTGATCGGGCCCATGAAGGTGTAGCGCTGCTGCTTGGCGTAGTCGCGCACCATGCCGGCCAGCTCGTCGCCGAGCTGGCCGGAGTAGGGGCTCAGGCGCTCGTAGTCGGGCGCGCTCAGCTCCACGATGAAGTCGTTGGGCACGACGGTCCGGTCGCGATTCCAGATCGTCGCGTTGTTGTCGCACTCGCGCTGCAGGGCGCCCGCGATCTCGACGGGCTGTACCTCGGACTTGAAGACCTTGGCGAAGGTGCCGTTGACCAGCCCCTCGAGGCGCTGCTCGAACTTCTTAAGGACTCCCATGGGGCACCTCCTCCTGGTTGCGTGCCTCGTACCGCTCGGTCCGCTCGTTCCCGGTCGGTACTGCTTCAGTGCTGTCTGGTGCTGCTCGGTGCTGCTTACCGGTGCTTGCCTTGCCTCGTACTGCTTACTGATCGTATCCACGCGCCGGGAAAACGGCTGGTTCCCCTGTGGAGCCCGCCCTATGAGTGTCAACGCTCACAGCACGTTCGTGGATCCCGGCCTGGTTCCGGTCCGGTTCCGATCCGGAGCGTTCTGCGTCCCGGTCTCCCGAGGATCGTAGAGGCGCCCTCCGGACAGTGTCCCGCACGCGACCGTGTGCCGGGCCGGCTCGGCGGTGCGGGGGCCGCCATGAACGGATGTGATTCCACCCTGTCCAGCGTGCTAATCTTCTGGATGTCGGCAGGCGCCCGGCCCGAGAGGGCGAGGCAGCCGGGCGGCACACCCAATGCGCGGGTGGCGGAATAGGCAGACGCGCTGGATTCAGGTTCCAGTGCCCGCAAGGGCGTGGGGGTTCAACTCCCCCCTCGCGCACATCGCGAAACGGGCTCATCGTGACAACGATGGGCCCGTTTCGCTGTGCCCGGAGAGGGCCGCCAGGCCCGTGGAGTCGCCGGGCCGCTGCGAGTGGTGTGTGTGCTGTCTCACTTTTTCGGCCTGAAGAGGCCCTTGGAGACGTTGGCCACGTCCTTCCCCTTTTCCGGACCCCGGGGTGGTGATCCCCCCACCGTCCCAGAGCTCCCTCCCGGTGGCATCGCCACCGTGCCGATACGGCGCGTCTCGGGCGCACAGCGCAGTGAGCGGGGGTCGAGCGGGCTCTGGAGGGCGCTTACCGGCGCGGGGTGAGGGGGCCGACGCGGGCGTGATGGTCCGCCGCCCAGTCGGGGGCCGAGGTGTGTGACGGGTGCACCTGGGCCGCTCAGGGGGCTGCGCCGCACCGTTGGTGAGCGGAGGAAACCCCTGGGGGATGGGAGAAGACCAGTGACGCTGATGAGGGCCGAGCGGCAGGAGATACCAGCGCAACCGCACCGGTATGTGCCCGACACGGTCGTGGGGGACGTGTGCGCCGAGTTGTTCGCCTCGCTGCCGCGCAGCGACCAGCGGCACAAGGGCGAGCTGTACGTACGCGGGCTGCTGCGCGCGCAGGGCCGCAAGTCGGTCCGGAACATCGCGGCGTACGTCGGCGGCCGGGCGGCCGAGCAGAGTCTGCACCACTTCGTCGCGTCGTCCACGTGGGACTGGGCGCCGGTGCGTGCCGCCCTCGCCAAGCATGTGGAGCGCACGATGGAGCCGAAGGCATGGGTCGTGCTGCCGATGGTCATCTCCAAGGCGGGCACCGAGTCCGTGGGGGTCGAGCCGCGGTTCGTGTCGGGGCTCGGGCAGGTCGTCAACAGTCAACAGGCGTTCGGCGTGTGGGCCGTGGACGACGATCACGGGTGCCCGGTCAACTGGCGGCTCGCGCTGCCCCCCAAGTGGCGGGAGAACGTGCGGTCCGTCTCGCCGCACATCCCGAGGTCGGAGCTCGCCGCCGGGCCGCTGGAGTGCGTCGCACGGGCCGCCCGGCAGCTGCAGGGGTGGGCCGGGCCGCCGCGCCGACCGGTCGTGCTCGACCTCAAGGACGCCGAGCCCGCCGCCGTGGCACGCCGGTTCCACGCGGCGGGGCTGCCGTTCCTGTGCGCCGTGCGCGGCTCCGCCCAGGTGCAGTGCTCCGACCCCGCGCTGCCCGGCGCGGAGGGTCGGCCGATGGCCGCGCACCGGCTCCTGCTCATGGCCCGCACGCTGCGTCGCCCGGTCACCTGGACCGATCCGGTCACCCGGGTGTCCGGCACCAGTCTGGTCGCCGGGGTGCGGGTCACCCTGGGCGCGGGCACCCGGCCCGTGCTGCTGCTCGGGGAGTGGACCGATCCGCGCGGCTGGCCGCAACACCACTGGATCAGCAGCCTGGGGCCGATGTCGCTCGGTGCCCAGCTCCGGCTGGCCCGCACGACGCGCACCGTCGACGCGGACTTCACCCGGGTCTCCGTGCCCGTCGGCCTCACCGACTTCAGCGGACGCTCGTACGAGGGCTGGCACCGCCACACCACGCTCGCCTCCGTGGCCCACGCGGTGCGGCTGCTCACCTCTGACGTCCGGAACGGGGAGCCGATGATGACGCGCCCGGCCTGACCACGGCGGGGGGCGGTGGTCAGCCGGTTGCCTGTCTGGCCTGTTCGAGTCCCCGGTTCAGCGAGACGCGGGTGCGCTGGAGCTGAAGGGCCAGCTGCACCTGAAGGGCTCGGGACGGCTTCTGCCAGCCCTCGCCGAGGAGTTCGGTGATGCGCTCTAGGCGGCGCGAGACGGTGTTGGGGTGCACATGCAGCACCTCCGCGGCCCGCGACGGGCTGCTGGCGGAGGCGAAGTACGCCTCCAGTGTGGGGACGAGGACGGTGTACTGCTGGTCGTCGTAGTCGAGGACCGGGCCGATGGCCGAGCTGATGAACGCGTCGACGTCCGGCTGCTCCGAGAGCAGCAGACCGAGAAAGCCCAGGTCGTCCGTGGAGGCCGTGCCGCCAGGGCCCTTGATCCGGGTCACCGCGTCCAGGCACCGGCGGGCCTCTCGGTGGACGCAGGCGATCTCGACGGGGCCGCGGGCCGGTCCGGCCGAACCCACCGAGACCAGGCCGCCCAGCACCTCGGTGAGCTCCTTGGACACCGCCCGTGCCGCCGTGCCGGGTTCGGTGCCGGGCAGCAGCACGACCACGTGGTCGCCCTCGACGTGCTTGAGCCCGTGGTGGCGATGGGCGTACGAGGAGGCCCACGCGGTGGCGCGGCCCCGGCTGCCCTTCTCCACGCGCGCGACGACCACCACGTGCGGGGCCTCCAGGTCGATGTCCAGGCGCCGGGCCTGCTCGGCGACCTGTTCCGGTGGCGGCAGGGACCCTTTCAGCAGACCGCGGAAGAACTCGTCGCGCAACTGGCCCTGGGGCGCGGCGGCTCCGTCCTGCATGAGCAGGGCGACGGTGATGACCTGGGAGGCGAGGGCGAGCAGCTGGAGGCGTCGGTCGTCGGCGGGGTCGGAAGGGTCGGCGCAGGCGAACTCGACGCAGCCGAGCGCGTCGTCACCGGCTCGCAGCGGGGCGACCCAGCGGTGTTCGCCGTGGTCGCCGCAGGGCACGGGCCGGCCTTTGGCGTGTGCCTCCAGCGAGGCGATCGTGAGCTCCCGCTCGTCGGGCCCGGGGGCCTGATCGGCGGTGTGGCCGGTGTTGTCGGGCCGGGCGCCGACAGGGCCGGACAGGACGCGGCCGGCGGCGTCGCGGACGAGCAGGGTGCCGTCAAGGGCCTGGGCGGCCTCGGTGACCAGGGCGGCCAGGCCGGAGCCGCGCAGTACCAGGTCGAGCAGGAGGCCGTGGGTCTTGCTGAGTTCGTGGACGGCGATGGAGCAGTCCTGGGCACGGGAGGTGTTCCGTTCCAGCGCGCCGACCTGGTGCCGGGTCTCCTCCAGCAGGCGGGCCTTCTCGATGGCGACGGCGGCGAGGTCGACGAGCGAGCTCATCAGCGACACCTCGTCCGGCGTGAAGTGCCGCACCCGGCGGTCGGCGACGTAGAGGATGCCGAGGGCGGAGCCCTGGTGCTGGAGGGGGATGGCCATCACCGCGTGCAGCCCCTCGGCGCGGACGACGTCGTCGATGACCTCGGAGTGGGTGAAGCTGTCGTCGGTGAGGTAGTCGGCCGACCAGAACGGAGCCGAGCCTTCGGTGGCGCGGCGGCCGACGCCCCCGGTCAGCGGAACGCTGAAGCCCACGGTGAGCGCTGAGGCGTGGCCGTCGGCGGCGCGGACGCGCGAGCGGTGGGCATCGTGGTCGTCTATCGACACCCATGACATGTCGAGCCCCAGCAGGAGCCGGGCCCGCCGGGTGATGACCTTCAAGAGCGCGTCCACGTCGTAGGGGAGGGTCAGGTCCCTGGCGGTGTCGACGAGCGTGGCGAGGCCGGTCTCGCGTTGCTGGCGGCGGGCGAACAGCGCGTGGATGCCGAGGCTGAGGTCAACAGCGCGGCTGATCCTGGCCAGTTCGGACTTCGACGCCCCGTTGGCTCTGGCCCGGTGGACCAGGTCCTGGAGAGCGTGCGGAGGCGACTCCTTCTGTAGCAGTTCGAGCAGTTCGAAAGCTTCGTTGGCCACGACGGTCCCCCCCGGCACCTGTGCGGTCAGGTCATGCGTGGACAGTGATGCCACACCCAAGCGCAGCTTGTATCGGCGCAAGTATTTCCTTGGGTCCATGACGGGTCAACCAAACGCGGGGCGGCGGCGAGTTCGCTCGCGCTTTGCTCGCACTCCGCTCGAGTGTGACCGGACCACCACGCCAGGCTACGAGGATGTCACTGGGACACCTTCTGGAGGAGGACTCGGAGCGGACACTCTGATCGTCATCAGGGCTCCCTCGGGAGCCATGGCGTCACAGGCGTCACACGACCGCCGTCCATGTCCAGCGAGGAGTCACATGTCGTCCGTGCTCAGGAGTTACGAGCGCTCTCTGCGACGCAGCCGTCTGTCCGCGACCCGTAAGGACCGGCCGCGGGTGTTCACGCTGTGCGGCCGTGAGTGGGACCTCCTGGAGGAGGTCTTCGCGCCCGTGTACTCCCCGTCGACCGGCGTGGCGCTGGAGCTGCTCGGTCTCAACCAGGAGCCGCCGGTGCGTGACGGCAGCTCCTTCCTGGAGATCGGCTGCGGCACCGGAGTCATCGCGGTGATGAGCGCACTGGCCGGGTACGACCGGGTGGTGGCCTCCGACATCAGCCCCCGCGCCGTGGAGAACGCGGCGCTGAACGCCGAGCGCCACGGACTGGGCGGCAGGCTCCGGGCCGTGCACGGTGACCTGTTCCGCGGGCTCGGCGCCGACGAACGCTTCGACGTCGTCTTCTGGAGCTCCAACTACGTGCTGGGACCCGACAGCTACGAGTACGAGTCGGTCCACGAGTGTGCCTACGTCGACGCCGGCTACCGCACTCACCTGCGGTTCCTGGAGGAGGCGCCCCAGTGGCTCACGCCGGGGGGACGGGCGCTGCTGCACTTCAGCGACCGGGGGGACGTGGCCGAGCTGTACCGGCTCGCCGACGCGTGCGGCCGGGGGCTGCGGGTGCTGGAGAGCTGCCGGGTGCGTGAGGGCGAGTACGGCGACGACATCGTCGAGCACATGCTGATCGAGATCACGTGTGACGCCGGTTGAGGAGCCCGGCGCAGCCAGAGGCTGACGGAGCCGTTCTTCGTACCGCAGGACAAGCAGGGGGGATCTCCACATGCGCACGCTTCTCGTCGACAACTACGACTCGTTCACGTACAACCTGTTCCACCACCTGACCGAGGTGAACGGGCGTGAGCCCGAGGTGATCAGCAACGACGACCCGCGCTGGCGCGAGTCGTTCCTGGCCGCGTTCGACAACGTCGTGGTCTCGCCCGGACCGGGACATCCGGGGCGCGCGGCGGACTTCGGTGTGTGCGCCGACATCGTGGCGCGGACCGCGCTTCCGGTGCTCGGTATCTGCCTCGGCCATCAGGGCATCGGGCTGCTGCACGGCGCGGCCGTGGGGCGGGCGCCCGAGCCGCGGCACGGGCGGGTGTCGCCCGTCCTGCACGACGGTACCGGCCTGTTCGCGGGGCTGCCGAGCCCGTTGGAAGTGGTGCGTTACCACTCGTTGGCGGTGACCGATCTGCCGACCGAGCTGGAGGCGACGGCCTGGACGCCGGACGGAGTGCTGATGGGCCTGCGGCACCGGACGCGGCCGCAGTGGGGGGTGCAGTTCCACCCGGAGTCGGTGCTGAGCCGGCACGGGAAGGCGCTGCTGGCGAATTTCGCGGAGCTGACGCGCGTTCACGCGGCTCGGGAGCGGCCCGGTCCCCTCGTGCCCGCCGCGCCCCGTGCCATGAACGGAGAGGCGCGCGGGGACAGAAGCCCGCACGAGCACGACAGCCCGCACGAGCACGGCGGCGCCCGCGAGGAGCGGGCCCCGGACGCGGTGCGTCGTTTGCGGGTGCTCAGCCGGGAGCTGGCCACCCGGTGGGACGACGAGGCGGTCTACGCGCGGCTCTTTCGGGGGCGGGACCACGCCTTCTGGCTGGACAGCAGCCTGCGGGACGCCGGGCGGGGCAGGTTCTCGGTGATGGGGGACGCCTCGGGGCCGCTGGCGCGCGTGGCGACGGCGGACGTGTGGAGCGGCACGGTGACGGTGCGGTCCGCCGCGGGCAACGGCGGCTGCGCGCTCGAGAACATCGAGGCCGGCACGTTTCTTCGGTGGCTGGACCGGGACCTGCGGACCATCGACGCCGATCTTCCCGAGCTGCCCTGCGACTTCGCGCTCGGCTGGGTCGGATGCCTGGGGTACGAGCTGAAGGCCGAGTGCGGGGGCGATCTCGCGCACCGTTCGCCGGACCCGGACGCCACGATGGTCTTCGCCGACCGGGCGCTCGTCCTCGACCACGCCACCGGCACGACGTACCTGCTGGCCCTGGCCGAAGCCCCGGCGGACGCCGAAGCCCCGGTGGACGGGACCGGCGAGGGGACCGGCGTGGCCGGTGCCCGTGCGTGGCTCGACCGTACCGCCGAGGCTCTCGACGCCCTCGCCGGGACCGTGCCGGCCGAGCCCGGTCCGCCCGAGCACGGTGGCGAGATCGCGCTGCGCCACGACCGGGAGGCGTATCTGCGGCTGATCGCCGAGTGCCAGGAGGAGATCGCCGCCGGTGAGACGTACGAGGTGTGCCTGACCAACATGGCCGAGGCGCGGGGTCGTACCGACCCCTGGCAGGCGTACCGGCTGCTGCGGCGCAGGAGCCCGGCGCCTTTCGCGGCGTTCCTCGAGTTCGGCGGTACGGCGGTGCTGAGCACGTCGCCCGAACGGTTCCTGCGGGTCGGGCCGGACGGCGTGGCGGAGTCCTCCCCGATCAAGGGGACCCGCCCGCGCGGTGCGACGCCGCAGGAGGACGCGGCCCTGGTCGCCGACCTGCGGACGCACGAGAAGGACCGCTCGGAGAACCTGATGATCGTCGACCTCGTCCGCAACGACCTGGGGCGCTGCGCGGTACCCGGCTCGGTCGAGGCGACCGAGGTCTTCCGGGTCGAGACCTACGCCACCGTCCACCAGCTGGTCAGCACGGTACGGGCGCGGCTGCGGCCCGATCGGACGGCGGTGGACTGCGTGCGCGCGGCCTTCCCGCCCGGCTCCATGACCGGCGCCCCTAAGATCCGCACCATGCGCGTCATCGACCGCCTGGAGGCGGGGCCTCGCGGCGTGTACGCGGGTGCCATCGGCTACTTCTCGCTGTCCGGGGCGGCCGACCTCAGCGTCGTCATCCGCACCGCCCGGATCACCGGGGACCGGGTGACGTACGGGGTCGGCGGGGCGATCGTGGCGCTGTCCGACCCGGAGGAGGAGTACGAGGAGACCGCCGTGAAGTCAGCCCCTCTGCTCGCACTGACCGGGACGCGCTTCCCGCAGCGGGAGCGGCAGCGGGTCCTGTCCTGACGGCCGCCCGCCCGCTCCCCCGGCACCGCTCACTGCCGCGAACGGCCGAGCTCCCGAGCCTCGACGGCGGCCGCGGCCTCGTCGAGGCTGACGCCGAGGCGCCGGAGGGCGGCCAGGGCGGAGTCGGCCCGATCGTGCTCGCCCAGGAGGGTGTCGCCGCTCAGGCCGCCGCGGCGGGCGGCCTCCTCCAGGGCCGCCGGGGACAGGGCGTGGGCGGTGTTCCAGCCGACAAGGCGGCTGACGCTCGCCGCGCCGCCCGTGGTCCACAGCAGCCGGGGCGGCAGGGCACCGTCGGCCCGCAGCACGCGCCACCAGCCGCCGGCCAGGCGCTGCTCGCGGAGCCGGAACATGCCCCGCGCCATGGCCGGTCCGGCCGTGGCGCGGGCCGGATGGCCGGGGGCGGCGCCCAGCCGGGTCAGCCTGGCACCGACCTCCGCGTCGAGCAGGCCCACCGGGAACGACACGACGACGGGCACGTCGTGCAGACGCACTCCGGCGGCCAGGGCCCGTTCCATGCCCTGGACGTAGGCGTCGAGCACCTGACCGTAGCGCTCGGTGGTCAGCACCATGGAGGCGTGCACGCCTATGGCGTGGGCGAGCAGCCGCACCAGAGCCGCGCGGCCCGGCGCCGACATGGGCAGGCGCATCAGCACGTTGGGGCGGCGCACGGCGGCGTGCAGCATGCGGGCCGCGTCCACCAGCGCCTCGGGGTCCCGTGCCGTCGCGCCGCCGACCGGCACGGACACGTGTCCGGCGCCGCGGTCGGCGGCGTAGACCGGCAGCAGCGCGTCACAGGCGGCGCGGATCAGGCTCAACGGGGTACCGGGAGTGACCAGCGTCCCTCGGAAGGAGTCGTGGAAGGCCCGCTGCCCGACGGCGGTGTCCAGTGCGTCGGCCCCGTCGGGGGACAGCCAAGGGACCGTCCCCTCGGCCGCGAGCTGTTTGAGCAGTAATACGGCTTCTTGACTCACCACGCTGACGACCTTAGGACGGCTGCTGACACGTCACCACGGCCAACCGGACACTTCGTCAAGTAGCGGCGGTGAGGGAAGTGTGCGCACTTGACAGAACCGTGCGCACTTGACGGAACCGTGCGCACTTGACGGAACCGTGCGTACTTGACGGAACCGGCCGTACTTGACGGAACCGGCCGTACCTGACGGAACCGGTCGTCTCCGATGGTTCGGTCTCTCCCCTTCTTCGCAGACTGCCAGCGCATCCGAAGTCACGGCAGTTTCTGTATGGGGAGGTGTTACGTGCAGGGTGTCGCTCAATGGAAGACCCTGCCGGCGGGGCAGCAGCCCGACTGGCCCGATCAAGACGCTCTGGCCCACGCCAGGGCCGTACTCAAAGACGCCCCGCCCCTCGTGGGCGCCGCGGACGTGGCAGAGCTGAGAGCGCTGCTCGCCGCTGCCGCACTGGGCGAGGCACAGGTGGTGCAGAGCGGGGACTGCGCCGAGGACCCCGCCGAGTGCACGCCCGGCTACGTGGCCCGCAAGGCCGCGCTGCTCGACGTGCTGGCCGGCGTGATGAAGGCGCGGTCACTGAAGCCGGTCATCCGGGTGGGGCGGTTGGCGGGCCAGTTCGGCAAGCCACGCTCGAAGCCCACCGAGACCGTGGACGGCGTCGAACTGCCCGTCTACCGGGGGCACATGGTCAACAGCCCCGAACCCGACGCGCGGCTTCGGCGCCCCGACCCGGAGCGGCTCATCGCCGGATACCGGGCCTCGGCGCAGGCCATGCGGTCGCTGGGCTGGCACGGCAACCGGCGCCGCTCGGCGGCCGAGGCACCGGTGTGGACGAGCCACGAGGCACTGCTGCTCGACTACGAGGAGCCACTGCTGCGTGCCGGGCCCGACGGGTCGGCGCTGCTGACGTCCACGCACTGGCCGTGGATCGGCGAGCGCACCCGTGATCCGCGCGGCGCGCACGTAGCGCTGCTGGCCGAGGTCACCAATCCGGTCGCCGTCAAGGTGGGCCCCGGCGCCTCCCCCGAGGAACTGCTGGAGCTGTGCGAACGCCTCGACCCCCGGCGGGAGCCCGGCCGGCTGACGCTGATCGCCCGCATGGGCCGCGGCGCGGCGGCCGAACGGCTGCCTCGCCTGGTGCTCGCCGTGCGGACGGCCGGGCATCCGGTGCTGTGGCTGTGCGACCCGATGCACGGCAACACGGTGTCCACCCCGGACGGCCTCAAGACCCGCTACGTGGAGTCGGTCGTACGGGAGGTGGAGGAGTTCCAGTCGGCGGTCACCGAGTACGGCGGCGTCGCGGCCGGGCTGCATCTGGAGACCACGCCCGACCGGGTGCGTGAATGCGTGGCGGACGCGTCCCGTGTCGGTGAACTCGGAGAGAAGTACGCCACGTTCTGCGATCCACGGCTCAACCCCGACCAGGCGTTGGACGTCGTCTCCGCCTGGCGCGGCTGACCGAAAGGAGGGAGCACCATGGAAGGAAGGATCGCCCTGGTCACCGGGGCGGCAGGCGGCATCGGTGAGGCGGTCGTACGGGCGCTCGCCGCACGCGGTGCGCGTGTCGTCGCGGTGGACCGCGCGGGCGAGCGGCTGCGCGAGATCGTCGAGTCGGTCGTCGTGGGCGGCGGCCGTGCCGAGGCGTTCGTCGCCGACGTCACCTCCAGCACCGAGGTCGAGAAGCTCGTGTCGGACGTCGAGGCGACCGTGGGGCCCATCGAGTACCTGGTCAACGGCGCCGGTGTGCTGCGTCTTGGCGAGGCCCGCACGCTCACCGACGACGAGTGGGCCATCACGTTCGCCGTGAACACCAGCGGGGTGTTCTTCGTGTCCCGGGCGGTGGTCAACCGTATGGCGCCGCGCAGACGGGGCGCGATCGTCACCATCGCCTCCAACGCGGCCGGTACCGCCCGCACCGAGATGTCCGCCTACGCCGCCTCCAAGGCGGCCGCGACCATGTTCACCAAGTGCCTCGGCCTGGAGACCGCCAAGCACGGCATCCGGGCCAATCTGGTGGCACCGGGATCGACCGACACACCGATGCTGTCGTCGATGTGGCAGGACGAGTCCAGCGCCCGCACCTCGATCGAGGGTGTGCCGGCGGCCTACCGCGTGGGCATCCCGCTCGGCCGGCTCGCCCAGCCGGAGGACGTCGCGGAGGCGGTCGTCTTCCTGCTCTCCGACAAGGCCGCGCACATCACCATGCACGACCTGACCGTGGACGGCGGCGCCGCGCTCGGCGTGTGACCGCCCGCACCCCGCCGACCCGAGAGAGGACCGCATGGCAGGTATCCCCGTCATTCGCCCCTACCCGATGCCGACCCGGGCTGAGCTCCCCGAGCCGGCCGTTTCCTGGACCGTCGCCCCCGAGCGTGCCGTCCTGCTCGTCCACGATCTGCAGAAGTACTTCCTCGCCGCGTTCCCCGACGGCCGGCAGCCCGTCAGGGACCTGGTGCGCAACGCCGCCCGGGTCCGCGACCGATGCGCCGCGCTCGGCATCCCCGTCGCCTACACCGCGCAGCCCGGTGGCATGAGCCCGGACGAGCGCGGCCTGCTCAAGGACTTCTGGGGGCCGGGCATGACTCCGAGCCCCGAACACCGTGAGGTGGTGGAGCCGCTCGCCCCCGCCCCCGGCGACTGGCTGCTGACCAAGTGGCGCTACAGCGCCTTCTTCAAGACCGAGCTGCTGGAGCGAATGCGGGCGGCCGGACGCGACCAGCTGATCCTGTGCGGGGTGTACGCGCACGTCGGCGTGCTGATGACGGCGGTGGACGCGTTCACCCACGACATCGAGCCGTTCCTCGTGGCCGACGCGGTCGCCGACTTCGACGCCGACGACCACCGGATGGCGCTGGAGTACGCGGCCGCCCGCTGCGCCAGCGTGACCACCACCGACGACCTGCTGACCGAGCTCACGGCGGACGGCATGGTCGCGGCCGCCGGAAGGGAGACGGCATGACGGCCGACCCGCTGCACCGCGCGCTGGCCGGCGAGGCGGACGCCTTCGCCCTGATCCACCGGCCGTACACCCGCGCCGACGGCCGGGTGGACCTGCTGTTCGGGGACTTCGCCGCCTACGACCGCCTGGCCGACATCCCTCTGCCGCACGCCGGCGCCGGGGCGGCGCCCGGGCAGGACGTGCTGGTGCTCGTCCCCTACCGGCAGCTCGCCGAGCGCGGCTACGACGCCCCGGACGACGGGGCGCCCCTGCTCGCGATGAGCATCGCCGAGCAGCACGCGCTGCCGCTCGCGCAGGTGCTCACCACCGTCCCCGGCGACCCGGTGCTCCTGGCCGCCGAGGGGGCCTTCGACATCGACGACGACGCCTACGCCGACGTCGTGCGCCGCGTCCTCACAGACGAGATCGGCACCGGCGAGGGCGCCAACTTCGTGATGCGGCGCTCCTTCGTCGCCGAGGTGTCCGACTGGTCCCCGGCGACGGCGCTGCGGTTCTTCCGCCGACTCGTGGAGCGGGAGACCGGCGCCTACTGGACGTTCGTCGTGCACACGGGCGAGCGCACCTTCGTCGGCGCCTCACCCGAGCGGCACATCAGCGTCGACGCGGGCCACGCCGTGATGAACCCCATCAGCGGCACCTACCGCTTTCCCACGACCGGCCCGGACCTCGACGGTGTCCTGGACTTCCTCGCCGACCGCAAGGAGGCCGACGAGCTGTACATGGTCGTCGACGAGGAGCTGAAGATGATGGCCCGGGTGTGCGACTCGGGCGGCCGGGTCACCGGCCCCTGGCTGAAGGAGATGGCGCGGCTGGCGCACACCGAGTACCTCATCGAGGGCCGGACCGGACTCGACCCGCGCGCGATCCTGCACGAGACGCTGTTCGCGCCTACGGTCACCGGTTCCCCGCTTGAGAGCGCCGCGCGCGTCATCAAGCGGTACGAGCCCCAGGGACGCGGCTACTACAGCGGTGTCGCCGCGCTGATCGGCCGGGACGCGGCCGGCGCCCGCACGCTGGACTCGGCGATCCTCATCCGTACCGCCGACATCGACGTCAACGGACGGATGCGGGTCGGGGTCGGCGCCACGCTCGTACGCCACTCCGACCCGCAGTCCGAGGTCGCCGAGACCCGGGCGAAGGCGGCCGGGCTGCTCGCCGTCCTCGGTGAGAGCGCCGCGCGGCCGCTGGCCGACCATCCGGCCGTACGCGACGCACTCGGGCGCCGCAACGACACCATCTCCGGGTTCTGGCTGCGGGACGAGGCCGGTCGGGCCGAGCCGGTGCCGGAGCTCGCCGGGCGCAAGGTGCTGGTGGTCGACGCGGAGGACACGTTCACCGCGATGATCGGGCACCAACTGAGGTCGATCGGCGCGCAGGTGACGGTCAGCAGGTTCGACGAGCCCTACAGCTTCGCACCGTACGATCTCGTGGTGCTCGGTCCCGGTCCCGGCGACCCGCGCGACGCCGGCCACCCGAAGATCGCGCACCTGCGGGCCGCGGTGGACACGCTGCTCGCCGAGCGGCGGCCGTTCCTCGCCGTGTGCCTGAGCCACCAGGTGCTCGGCGCCCGCCTCGGCCTGGGCCTCGTGCGCAAGGAGCACCCCAACCAGGGGGTGCAGCGCGAGATCGACCTGTTCGGGCGGCGTGAACGCGTGGGCTTCTACAACACGTTCGCCGCGCACAGCGGAGCCGACTTCGTGGAGGTGCCCGGTCTCGGTGAGGTCGAGGTGTGCCGGGAGCCCGACACCGGTGAGGTGTACGCGCTGCGCGGCCCCGGTTTTCGCTCGATGCAGTTCCACCCCGAGTCGGTGCTCACCGAGGACGGAGTCCGCGTCGTCGGCGAGGCTCTCGCCAACCTGCTCCAGGAGCAGCTCGTATGACGGCCGGGAAGGAGGCGGACACGGCGATGAAGGCGACCGTCGCCTGGTGGGACCTGGCCGGCACCGGGCACACCGTGGAGTCGCTGCGGGCGTATCTGCGTGACGAGGCGGTCGACCGGTTCTCCCGGATCGAGGGCCTCAGGCTGAAGTTCTGGATCGCCGACGCGGCGGCGCGCCGCTGGGGCGCGGTGCTGCTGTGGGAGTCCGCGGCGGCCGCGGCCCGCCCGTTGCCGCCGCGGGCGGCGGAGCTGATCGGCCGCCCGCCCGTCCAGCACACCGTCTTCGACGTGGAGGCGGTGGTGGAAGGCGCGTACGCCGAGGCCGCGTTGGCGGGGCGGGGGGCGCTGTGGCAGACAGGTGGCCTGGCGCCGGAGGGGGACGCGAGCCGCGCGTGACGTGACACGGCCCGAGGCGGCCGGTCCGGGCAGATGCCCGGGCCGGCCGCGGTCTTGGCTGCCCTCTGTCGTGTCGGGCGTGCTCAGCTCCTCTCGACGGCGGCCCGCAGGGCGGCCGTCACCGCGTCGACCGTCTCGGTGAAGTCCCGATGCCACGCGCGCGCATCGTGGCGCCCGGCATCGGTGAGGACCAGGGCGACGGTGAGCGTGAAGCGGCCCGGCGGGTCCTCGCGCAGCTCGTTGCGGATCACGGCGATGTCCGGGGTGTTCAGGTGCCGGAAGACGATCACGCCGTCGCGCTCGTTGGCGGTGACCCGTTGCAGGAACACCCTTTCACAGCGCCGCACTTCGCGCAGGAAGCCGTCAGGCCGGCGCTCCACGACACGGGCCCGCGTGATGGCGGGAACGTACTGCTGCGGCTGCTCCGCCTTGTGCAGCAGGGCCTGCCACAGGCGGGCGCGCACACGGGTGCGCTCGGCGCCGGTGGCCCCCGCGACGACACGGGTCCATGAGAGCGTGAGCATCACCGCAGTGTGCGCTGAATTCCCGGATTCCGGGGCCGGGCGGCCCCGGTTGCGTCATCTCCACGGAAATCGGCCGGGAGACCTGACGGACATGCGGCGGAACCTGACGGAATTCCGTCCCGGCACTGCCGTCCATTTCCTGAATTCCCCCAGGGTGACCTCGGGCCATTTCCGGCCATCCACCGAGTTCAGCCGAGATACAGGGGGAGCCCGATGTCTGTTCGGTTCGACGGCCAGGTCGCTCTCGTCACCGGGGGCGGCGAGGGGATCGGCCGGGCCGCCGCCGTCGCCTATGCCCGTGCCGGAGCCCGGGTCATGGTCGTCGGCCGCCACGGCGACCAGCTGAGGACGACCGTGGAGCTGGCCCGCCACAACGGTGCTGTCGCCGAGGCGCTGGTGGCCGACCTGACGGAGGCGGGGGGCGCCGAGTACGCCGTGACCGCGACCATCGCCCGGTTCGAAGCCCTGGACGTCGCCTTCAACAACATCACCGAGCGCTCCGCGCGGCAGCCGGTCGCCGACATCCACGAGGACGTCTGGGGCCGGACCCTGGCGGCCAACCTGACGGGGGTCTGGCGTGCCATGAAGCACGAGATCGCGCACATGGAGCGGGCCGGCGGCGGCGTCATCGTCAACACCGCGAGCAACATCGGCGTCCAGGGCATGCTGCCGGGCCTCGGCGCGTACGCCGCGTCGAGCGCCGCGGTCAGCGCGCTCACCCGCACCGCGGCCCGCGAATACGCCGCGAAGGGCATCCGCATCAACGCGGTCAGCCCCTGCCCCCTGGGCCGGGGCACCGGCGCGGAGGAGATCGCCGACACCGTCGTGTGGCTCTCGTCGGGCGCGGCGGCCTACATCGTCGGCCACGACCTGGTCCTCGACCGCAAGACGTCCGAGTGACCCGTTCCTGACCCCAACGACCAGAGGGATGTGAGAGACGATGGCCGACATACTCGTCGCCGGAGGGGGTATCGGCGGTCTCGCCGCGGCGCTGGGCCTCGCCCGGCATGGACACCGGATCACGGTTCTGGAGCGCCGCGAGCTCTTCGCCGAGGTCGGCGCGGGCATCCAGCTCGGGCCGAACGCCTTCGCGGCCCTGGACCTGCTCGGCGTCGGGGAGGAGGTCCGCCGCCGCGCCGTCCACATCGGCGAACTGCGTTTCATGGACGGCACCACCGGCGCACGCGTGGCCGCCCTGCCGCTCACCGGCGCATACCGTGCCCGCTTCGGCAACCCGTACGCCGTCGTCCACCGCGCCGATCTCTACGTGCCACTGCTGGACGCCTGCCGACGCGAACCGGCGGTCCGGCTGCGCGGGCGCCGGCACGTGGTCGGCTACGAGCAGCGGGGAGGCCGGGTCCGGGCGCTGCTCGCCGACGGCGGACACGTCACCGGCGACGCGCTGATCGGCGCCGACGGACTGCACTCCGCGATCCGCGCCCAGCTGGTCGGTGACGGCACGCCGCGCATGTCCGGGCACACCGTCCACCGGGCCGTGATCCCGATGGCCGAGGTGCCCGAGGAGCTGCGGTGGAACGCCGTGACGCTGTGGGCGGGCCCCCGATGGCACTTCGTGCACTACCCGATCGCGGGCGGCACGCACCTCAACCTCGCGGCCACCCTCGACAACGGCGCCACCGAGGCGGTCGCGGGGGTGCCCGTCGACCGCGCCGACGTGCTCGCCTCCTTTCCCCGTCTGTCGGGACCCGCGCGGCGGCTCCTGGAACTGGGCCGGGACTGGAAGGCATGGACACAGTGCGACCGCGACCCCGTGGACCGCTGGACCGACGGCCGGGTCACGCTGCTCGGCGACGCCGCCCACCCGATGCTCCAGTACGCCGCCCAGGGCGCGTGCCAGGCGCTCGAGGACGCGGTGCTGCTCGGCGAGCTGCTCGACGGCTGCCCCGCCGACTACGAGCAGAGGCTGGAGAAGTACGGGGCCCTGCGCCGTGAGCGCACCGCCCGTGTCCAGTCGGTCTCCCGCCATCTGGGCCGGCACGTGTACCACGCGGCCGGTGAGGCACGCGTGGAGCGCAACGCCATGCTGTCCTCGCTCACCGCGGACGACCTGCACGACCAGCTGGCCTGGCTGCACGGCGTCACCGGCTTCGGGCAAGGGGCGCGGCGTTGAGCGGGTTGCGCTGGCTGACGGCGGGGGAGTCGCACGGCCCCGCACTCGTGGCGACGCTGGAGGGGCTTCCCGCCGGCGTT
>NZ_JAPHNL010000039.1 GCF_026274175.1 Streptomyces beihaiensis | reverse complement strand
CCGCCCGCCCGGCCCGCCGTGGCCGCAGCGCCGCGGAGGGTTCGGCCTCCCAACGCCCGGCCCCCGCCGAGCCGACGGACCAGCCCGAGCCCAAACCCCGTACGAGCGACGCGCCCTGGCACCACGCCCGCCCGGCGTTCGACGAACAGGCCGCGACGAAGCCCGACAACACAGGCACGGGAACAGACGCAAGAGCAGACGCAAGAGCAGACGCGAGAACAGAGGCAGGAACAGACTCAGAGACTGACACAGGCACCGACACGAGCACGGACACGACCACAGACACGAGCACAGACACGAGCACGGACACGACCACAGACACGAGCACAGACACGACCACGGACAAGCCCGACGGAGGCGCGCAGTGAACGACGCACTGGACGTCACCCTGCGCCTGGCCGTCGTCTTCGTCGCCTTCCTGGTGCTTCCCCTGGTCGTGGGCCAGACCGAGCACAAGGTGATGGCCCACATGCAGGGCCGCCTCGGCCCCATGTACGCGGGCGGTTTCCAT
This sequence comes from Streptomyces beihaiensis, assembly GCF_026274175.1. GTDB lineage: Bacteria > Actinomycetota > Actinomycetes > Streptomycetales > Streptomycetaceae > Streptomyces > Streptomyces beihaiensis. The sequence continues at coordinate 16,633 of NZ_JAPHNL010000039.1, read as the reverse complement.
GGCTGGGCCCAGCTCGTCGCCGATGGCGTCAAGTTCGCGCAGAAGGAGGACGTGGTCCCGGCCGACGCCGACCGCCGCGTCTTCCAACTCGCCCCCGCAGTGGCCCTCCTCCCGTACCTCCTGGTGCTCCTCGCCATTCCGGTCGGTCCCGGTGACGGCGCGGTCGGCGCCCTCGTCGACGCGGGCGTCTTCTTCGTGCTCGCCGTGATGGGCGTCGGCGTGCTCGGCTCGCTGATGGCCGGCTGGGCGAGTGCCAACAAGTTCTCCCTCCTCGGCGGCCTGCGCACGGCGGCCCAGCTCCTTGCGTACGAACTCCCGATGCTGCTCACGGCGGCCTCGGTCGCCATGGCGGCCGGAACGGTCTCCCTCCCCGGCATCCTCGACGCCTTCGAGTGGTGGTGGCTGCCCTGGCAGATCGTCGGCGCGCTGGTCTTCTTCGTGGCGGGCCTGGCCGAACTGCAGCGCCCTCCCTTCGACATGCCGGTCGCCGACTCCGAGATCATCTTCGGCGCGTACACCGAGTACACGGGCCTGCGCTTCGCTCTCTTCCTGCTCGCCGAGTACGCGGGCATCGTCGTCCTGTGCGGCCTGACCACCGTCCTGTTCCTGGGCGGCTGGCACGGCCCGTGGGGCGCCGACGGACTCGGGTGGGTCTGGACGCTCCTGAAGACGGCGGTGCTCGCCTTCGTCGTGATCTGGCTGCGCGTGACCTACCCGCGGCTGCGCGAGGACCAGCTTCAGAAGCTCTCCTGGACTCTTCTCGTCCCGCTCGCCCTGGCGCAGATCGCGCTCACCGGAATCGTGAAGGTGGCGATCGCCTGATGCCCGCGAACTTCCCCGGGTCCGGCCTGGCCAAGGGCCTCGCCGTCACCCTCCGCACGCTGACGCGCAAGACCGTCACCGAGCAGTACCCCGACGTACAGCCCGAACTGCCGCCGCGTACGCGCGGCGTGATCGGCCTGTTCGAGGAGAACTGCACGGTCTGCATGCTGTGCGCCCGCGAGTGCCCCGACTGGTGCATCTACATCGACTCCCACAAGGAGACGGTGCCGCCCGCCGCCCCCGGCGGCCGCGAGCGCTCCCGTAACGTCCTCGACCGGTTCGCCATCGACTTCTCCCTCTGCATGTACTGCGGTATCTGCATCGAGGTGTGCCCCTTCGACGCGCTGTTCTGGTCACCCGAGTTCGAGTACGCCGAGACGGACATCCGCGAACTCACCCACGAGCGCGACAAACTCCGCGAGTGGATGTGGACGGTTCCGTCTCCTCCAGCCCTCGACCCGGCGGCCGAGGAACCCAAGGAACTGGCGGCCGCTCGTAAGGCGGCGGAGAAGCTGGAGGCCGAGAAGTTGGCGGCCGAGAAGCTGGAGGCCGAGAAGCTGGAGGCCGAGAAGCAGGCCGCAGCCGGCCCCGAGGGCTCCGGTCCCGAGGGCTCCGGCCCCGAGAGCTCCGGTCCCGAGGGCTCCGGTCCCGAGGGCTCCGGCTCCGACAGCTCGGGCTCGGGCTCGCGCTCGGGAGAGGAGCCGACCGCATGAGCAGCCTCGTCCTGGCCGCCGACAGTCACGGCTTCCTCTCCCCGACGGGCGTAGAGGTCGCCTTCCTCCTCGTCGGCCTGGTCACCTTCGGTGCCGCGATCGTCACCGTCACCACCAAGCAGCTGGTGCACGCCGCTCTCTGGCTGGTCGTCGCCCTCGGCGGCCTGGCCGTCGAGTACCTGCTGCTCACCGCCGAGTTCATCGCCTGGGTGCAGGTGCTCATCTATGTCGGTTCCGTCGTGGTCCTCCTCCTCTTCGGTCTGATGCTGACCCGCGCACCCATCGGCCGCTCCCCGGACGCGGACAGCGGCAACCGCTGGGCCGCCCTGACGGTCGCCCTCGCCTCGGCCGCCGCCCTGGTCTGGGTCGTCGCCGACGCCTTCCGCACGACCTGGATCGACGTGGACCGCGCCCAGGGCAGCACGGCCGTGACCGGCTCGATCCTCTTCCGGCACTGGGTGCTGCCGTTCGAGGCCCTGTCCGTGCTCCTCCTCGCCGCCCTCGTCGGCGCGATCGTCCTGTCCCGCAAGAACGACGGCGCCGCAGCCGCCGACGGCAAGGGCGGTCACTGATGCATCTCGTCTACCCCGCGGTCCTGTCCTCCCTTCTCTTCTGCACGGGCCTGTACGGCGTCCTGGCCCGCCGCAACGCGATCCTGGTCCTGATGTCGGTCGAGCTCATGCTGAACGCCGTCAACCTCAACCTCGTCGCCTTCGACGTCTGGCTGCGCGACACCCTCCACGCGGGCCAGGCGCTGACCCTGTTCGTCATCGCCGTCGCCGCCGCCGAGATCGGCATCGGTCTGGCGATCGTGCTGGCCGTCTACCGGGGCCGCGGCACCTCGGACATCGACAAGCTCCGCGACGCCGCCGAACCCCGCGACCCGCACGACGACCCGTACGACCCGTCCGACACCGCGGCGGTGGCCGATGCCGCCGACGCCACGGACGAGAAGGCCGAGGCCACCGCGTGACCACCACGACCCTCGCCGTCCTCGTCCCCCTCCTTCCGTTCCTCGGCGCCGTCGCCGGCCTGCTGCTCGGCCGCACGGTCCCCGGCCTCGTCCGCCCGCTGGCCGTACTGCCGACGCTGGCCGCGCTGGTGCTCGCCGTCGTCGTCGCCGTCGACCAGGGCGGCGGCAACGGCAACGGCACCGCCGCCCTGAACACCCACACCCAGCTCACCCCGACCGGCTCCGTGCCGATCGAACTCGCCCTCCACATCGACGGCTTCGCCGCCCTCGTCGCCGTCCTCGTCGGCGTCGTGGCGACCTGCGTGCAGATCTACTCGACGGGCTATCTGCGCGACGACCCCCGCTACCCCTCCTATGCCGCGCTCGTCTCGCTGTTCACCTCCGCGATGCTCCTGGTCGTCTACTCGGGCGACCTGATCGTGCTGCTCGTCGGCTGGGAAGTCATGGGCATCTGCTCGTACTTCCTCGTCGGCCACTACTGGGAGACCCCCGAGGCGCGCGCCGCCTCCCTCAAGGCCTTCGTCGTCACAAAGCTCGGTGACGTCCCCTTCCTCATCGGTCTGTTCGCGCTCGCCGCGGACGCGGGCTCTTTCCGCATCACGACGGTCCTCGGCAAGGCGGCGAGCTCGGGCGGCCTCGACCACCCGACGCTCATCGCGCTGCTCCTGCTCGCCGGTGTCGCGGGCAAGTCCGCCCAGTTCCCGCTGCACACCTGGCTGCCCGACGCGATGGCGGGCCCCACGCCCGTCTCCGCGCTGATCCACGCGGCGACGATGGTCGCCGCCGGTGTCTACTTCATCGCCCGTCTCCTCCCCGTCTTCGCCGCGTCGCAGGCGGCCCTGATCGTGCTCGCCGTCATGGCCGCCGTCACCATGGCCGGTTCCGCCCTCGCCGCCCTCGCCCAGGACGACATCAAGCGCGTCCTCGCGTACTCCACCGTCGGCCAACTCGGTTACATGACCGGGGCCCTGGCCGTCGGCGACCGCGATGCCGCCGTCTTCCACCTCCTCACGCACGGCGGCTTCAAGGCGCTGCTGTTCCTCGCGGCGGGCGTGATCATCCACGCCGCCGGTACCAACTCGCTCTCCGCGATGTCCCGCATGAAGGACCTGCGCGACCGTGTGCCGGACGCCTTCTGGACGATGACCGTGGCGCTGCTCGCCCTCGCCGCGATCCCGCCGTTCAGCGGTTTCTTCTCGAAGGAGGCCGTCCTCGGCGCCGCCGAGCACACCGCCACCGGCGACCAGCACGGCGTCCCTGCCGTCACCGGCTGGATCGTCCTCGTCGCGGGCCTGCTCACCGCCCTCCTCACCGCCGCCTACGCGACCCGCCTGTGGCTGCTCGCCTTCAACGGCCGGGGCGGTGAAGCCCCCGACCACGGCAGGCAGCCGGTCGTCATGAACGTCGTGCTGTGGGTCCTGGCGATCCCCTCCCTCGCTCTCGGTCTGGTCACGGGCGTACTGCCCGACTGGTTCGACGGCCGCTCGCTCACCCCGGCCCTCACCACCTCCGTCCTCGGCACGGGCGTCGCCCTCGTAGGCGGACTCGTCACCTACGGGGCCTGGCGCCACACCACCGCGATGGCCGCCATCGGCGCCGCCTCAGGCGCAACCCCCGACGCAACCCCCGACGCGGTCCCCGACGCCGACCCCGGCCGGCTGCTGCTCGGCCCGCTGTACCGTCACGCCGCCGTCGGCTTCCACCTCGACGGCGCCTACGCGGCGCTCTTCGTCCGTCCGGTGCGGGCCGCCGCCTCGCTCGTCCAGTTCCTCGACCGCGCCGTCGTCGACACCTACGTACGCGCGGCGGCCGAGACTCCCAAGGCCCTGGGCTGGGCCGTGCGCCGCGCCCAGACCGGAAACGTGCAGACCTACCTCAGCGCACTGCTCGCAGGCACCGTCGTCCTGGTGGTCGCCGTCGTCCTCGTCGCCACCGCCGGAGCGTGAGCAGCCGTGATCGATATCAGCGAATCCGTGATGCAGCTTCTTCTCGCATTGATCGTCGTCGGCCCGCTCATCGGCGCCGTCGCCGCTCTCCTCCCCGCCCCGCCGGGGCTGAAGGGGAAGTCCCCGGACCAGGCCGTACTCCGCCACGGCGTGACCGTGACCGGCGCGGTGCTCGTCGCCGCGATCGTCCTCGCGCTCGGCTTCGACCACGGCCACCCGTCGAGGATGCAGGCCACGACCGACATCAGCTGGATCCCCGCGCTCGGCGTGCGCATCCACCTCGGCATCGACGGCATCTCCCTCCCCCTTCTGGTGCTCACGGCGCTGCTGACGTTCCTGTGCGCGCTGTACTCCTACTTCAAAATGCCCAAGGGCCCGTCACCCAAGGCATTCGTCGCCCTGATCCTGGTCCTGGAATCGGGCACCCTCGCCACCTTCGCCGTCCTCGACCTCCTCCTCTTCTTCCTCGCCTTCGAGATGGTCCTCATCCCGATGTACTTCCTCATCGCCCGCTGGGGCGGTGAGCAACGAGCGCGAGCGGCCTGGAAATTCATCCTCTTCACGCTGCTCGGCTCGGTCGTGATGCTGCTCGGCCTCCTCCTCATCGGCCTCAAGTCCGGCACGTTCGACATGATGGCACTGGCCACTGACAACGGCCGGGGTCTGAGCACATCCGTGCAGGTCATCGCCGTTCTGGCGATCGGGATCGGGCTCGCGGTGAAGGCCCCGATGTGGCCACTGCACAGCTGGCTGCCGGACGCCCACACCGCCGCGCCGACCGTCGGCTCGGTCCTCCTCGCCGGCGTCCTGCTGAAGATGGGAACGTACGGGTTCGTCCGGATCCTGCTGCCGATCGCGCCCGACGGGATGCGGACCTTCGCGCCGTACCTCGCCGCGTTCGCCGTCGTCGGGATCATCTACGGGTCCCTCGCCTGCCTGAACCTCGCCAAGCAGGGCGCGAAGGGCGACCTCAAGCGCCTGATCGCCTACTCCTCCGTCGGCCACATGGGCTTCGTCCTGCTCGGCATCGCCACGATGTCCCCGACCGGCGTCAACGGCGCGCTCTTCGCCAACATCGCCCACGGCCTCATCACCGGCCTGCTCTTCTTCCTCGTCGGCGCGCTCAAGGACCGGACCGGAACCAGCGACCTCGACACCCTCTCCGAACAGAGCGGCATGGCCCTGTACGGAAAGGCGCCGCGGCTCGGCGGGCTTCTCGCGTTCGGCGCCGTCGCCTCCCTCGGTCTGCCCGGACTCGCCGGATTCTGGGGCGAGATGCTGGCGCTGTTCGGCGCGTTCAAGCCAGCCGGTGATCTGAGCCGACCGGCGTTCCTCGTGTTCATGTCGATCGCCGCCGTCGGCACCCTGCTGACCGCCGCGTACATGCTCATCGTGGTCCGCCGCGTCTGCATGGGGCCGAGCACGCCCGAGGCACCACGCCTCGCCGACGTGCGCGGGTACGAGTTCGCCGCCTGGACCCCGCTCGTCGCCCTCACCGTCCTCGCGGGCCTGTGGCCCGCCGCCCTGCTCGGCCTGACGAACCCGGCCGTGCAGAAGCTCCTCGCAGGAGGCATGAAGTGACCGCCGTCGCCGCGCCCTCCGTGGCCTCCCTCGTCCAGTCCGTCGACTGGACCGCCATCGCGCCGCCGACCATCGCAGCGGTCGTCGCGCTGGTCGTCCTGGTCGCCGACCTGTTCGTGGGGGAGAACCGCAAGGCGGTCCTCGGCTGGACGTCCGTCGCGGGCCTGGCCGCCGCCACGCTCTCCCTCGTCCCGCTCATCGGCGCCAGGCGCTCGACGTTCTGCCTGCACAACGCGCCGTACGACGCCTGCAGCTACACCGCGGACCGTTTCACCCTGGTCATCCAGTTCCTGGTCCTCGCGGGCGCCCTGGTCACGGCTCTGCTCTCCATCAGCAGCCTCAAGGACGCGAGAAACCACCGGAACGGTGCCAGGCCCTATCCGGAGGGCGAGTTCTGGTTCCTGCTGCTGTCCTCCGCCGCGGGAGCCGCCCTGCTGCCCGCCTCCCGCGATCTGGCCACCCTGGTCGTCGCCCTGGAGGTCGCCTCCCTGCCCGCCTTCGCCCTCGTCGGTCTCAAGCGGGGCGACCGGCGTTCCTCCGACGCGGCCCTGAAGTTCTTCCTCTCCTCGGTCACCGCGACCGCCGTCACACTGCTGGGCGTCAGCTTCGTCTACGCGAGCACGGGCACCCTGCACCTCACCCGCGTCGCCACCGGGCTCACCCACGTCGACGGGCAACTCCACACCCTCACCCAGGCCGGTGTGGCGCTCACCCTCGTCGGCTTCGCCTTCAAGACGGCCGCCGTGCCGTTCCACTTCTGGGTGCCCGACACCTATGTGGGCGCCCCCCTGCCGGTCGCCGCCTACCTGTCGGTCATCGGCAAGGCCGTGGGCTTCTCCGGCCTCATCCTCGTCACCGTCATCGCCTTCCCGTCGTACGCCGACGTGTGGGGCCCGGCGCTCGCCGCGCTCGCCGCGCTGACCATGACCGTCGGCAACGTCGCCGCCCTGCGCCAGCAGGCCACGCGCGCGTACAGCGCCGTCCGGCTGCTCGCCTGGTCCTCCGTCGGCCAGGCCGGCTACCTCCTGGTGCCGATCGCCGCGGCCGCCTACTCCGACGACCCGCAGAAGTCGGTCGGCTCCACGCTCGCTTACGCGCTGATGTACGCCGCGGTGAACCTCGGCGCGTTCGCCGTGGCCGCGCTCGTCGCCCGTACGAAGCCGCTCAACCGCCTGAGCGACTACCGGGGCCTGTACGCCTCCCGCCCGTTCGCCGCGCTCGTCCTGGGCTTCTTCCTGCTGTGCCTCGCGGGCCTGCCGCCGGGCATCATCGGCCTGTTCGCCAAGGTCACCGTCTTCTCGGCGGCCGTCGACGCGGGGCTCGGCTGGCTCGCCGTCGTCATGGCCGTCAACGTGGTGATCGCGCTCTACTACTACCTTCAGTGGACGGCCACGCTCTTTCGCGCGCGTGAGGGCGAGAGCACCGGGAAAGCGCAGGTGGCTGACCGTTTCTGCGGCCCGCTCACGACGGCCGTCGCCGCCACCGCCGTCATCGGTGTGGCGCTGTCCGGTGCCCCGCAAGTGGTGCTGCGATTTGCCTCCACGGGCCTCTTCTAGAACCCTCGTACGGTCCCGGCCATCCACACCACGGGCCGCGGCACCCACCCCACCCACAGGTCGCACCTGAAGGAGACAACGCCGTGCTGAGCGGGTTCAAGGACTTCATCCTCCGTGGAAACATCGTCTCGATGGCCATCGGCCTCGCCGTCGGAGCCGCGTTCACCGCGGTCGTCACCGGCTTCAGCACGGCGTTCATCGCCCCGCTGATCGGCCTGGCCACGCGCTCGACCGGTGACTTCAGCACGGCGCACTTCACGGTGGACGGCACCGAGTTCCCGTACGGCAAGTTCATCAGCGCCGCCATCGCCTTCCTGATCACCGCGGCCGTGCTCTACTTCCTGGTCGTCGTGCCGATGATGAAGCTCCAGGCGCGCATGGACCGCGACAAGCCGGTCGACGCCAAGGCCGCCACCCGCGACTGCCCGCGCTGCTACAGCCAGATTCCCGGCATCGCCACCCGCTGCGCGCACTGCACGAGCGAGATCAAGGCCGACCCGGAGGCGCTGGAGCTGGCGGGCCTGCCGGGGCAGCGCTGACCCGTACGGCCTACACGCGCGCCCGTCGCGCACCTGGTGCACAAGGGAACTAGTCCCGCTCGTCTGGCGTTGACCAGTCAGGGAGGGTCCACTGGACACGGATGCACGCGCATGCGTGCACTCCCAGTGGAAGCAGCAAGACAGCAAGCAGTGGGTTCCCCTGCCGCACCACCAGGAGGGCGTACCGTGCACCGCCGGCACAACGGACTGAGGACGGCAGTCCTCCTCGGAGGACTGTCCGCCCTCATTCTCGTCATCGGTAGCTTCTTCGGCCGGACGGGGCTCGTCATCGCGCTCGTCGTCGCGCTGGGGACCAACGCGTACGCGTACTGGAACAGTGACAAGCTCGCCCTGCGCGCGATGCGGGCCCGCCCGGTCAGCGAGTTCGAGGCGCCCGCGCTGTACCGGATGGTGCGGGACCTCTCCACGCAGGCCCGGCAGCCCATGCCTCGCCTCTACATCTCCCCGACGGAGGCGCCGAACGCGTTCGCGACGGGCCGCAACCCGCGCAACGCGGCGGTCTGCTGCACCGACGGGATCCTGCGCATCCTGGACGAGCGCGAGCTGCGCGGTGTCATCGGCCACGAGCTCAGCCATGTCTACAACCGCGACATCCTGATCTCGTCGGTGGCCGGAGCGCTCGCCTCCGTGATCATGTTCCTGGTCAACTTCGCGTGGCTCATCCCGATCGGCCGCTCCGATGACGACGACGGCCCCGGCCTGATCGGCATGCTCCTGATCATGCTGCTCGGCCCGCTCGCCGCGTCCGTCATCCAGCTCGCGATCAGCCGATCGAGGGAGTACGAGGCCGACGCCTCGGGCGCCCGGCTCACCGGCGACCCGCTGGCCCTGGCGAGCGCGCTGCGCAAGCTTGAGGCCGGTACGAAGCAGTTGCCGCTGCCGCCCGAGCCGCGTCTGGAGACGGCGAGCCACATGATGATCGCGAACCCCTTCCGGCCCGGCCAGGGACTGTCGAAGATGTTCTCCACGCACCCGCCGATGGCGGAGCGAATCGCCCGGCTCGAGCAGATGGCAGGTCGCCGATCGTGAAGACACTCCTCAACATCATCTGGTTGGTCCTGAGCGGCTTCTGGCTGTTCCTGGGCTACGTGCTCGCAGGTCTGCTGCTCTGCGTCACCATCATCGGGATCCCCTTCGGCATCGCGTCGTTCAGGATCGGGATCTACGCCCTGTGGCCCTTCGGGTACACGACGGTCGAGCGCCGGGACGCGGGCGCCCCCTCCTGCGTCGGCAACATCCTGTGGCTCGTCCTGGCGGGTTGGTGGCTTGCGCTGGCCCACATCGTCACCGGCATCGCCCTGTGCCTCACGATCATCGGAATCCCCTTCGGGATCGCCAACTTCAAGCTGATCCCGGTGTCGTTGCTGCCGTTGGGCCGGGAGATCGTGCCCACGGACCGGCCGTTCGCGACGCGGTAGACGCCTCGGGGCCCTATCGGCCGTCACGCGTGCGTGCCGGCAGCTGTGCGCGTGCCGCGTACGCCGCCGCCCCCACCACGAGCACCCCGGCCCCCGCCGCCACCGACGTCGCCGGAAGGGAGAACGCCAGGGCAGCGCAGCCCACGGCGCCCACGGCGGGCACCACGCGCCCGCGGAAGGCGGAGGTCAGGGTCCACGCCGAGGCGTTGGCCACCGCGTAGTAGGCGAGCACGCCGAACGAGGAGAAGCCGATCGCGCCGCGCACGTCGCCCAGCGCCGCCGCGACGGCCACCACCGCGCCGACAGCCAGTTCGGCCCTGTGCGGCACCTGGAAGCGCGGATGCACGGCCGACAGAGTGTGCGGCAGGTGGCGGTCGCGTGCCATCGCCAAGGTGGTCCGGGAGACACCGAGCACGAGCGCCATCAGTGAGCCGAGCGCCGCCACCGCGGCCCCCGCCCTGACGACGGGTACGAGGCCGTCCGCCCCGGCCGCCCGTACCGCGTCGGCCAGCGGCGCCGAGGCCGTGGCGAGCCCGCGGGTGCCGAGGACGGAGACGGCGGCCACCGCCACGGCGGCGTACACGACCAGGGTGATGGCCAGCGCTATGGGGATCGCCCGCGGAATCGTGCGCGCCGGATCCCGCACCTCCTCGCCGAGCGTCGCCACGCGCGCGTACCCGGCGAAGGCGAAGAACAGCAGCCCGGCCCCGCCGAGCACGCCGCCCACGCCCCCGGAGAGCCCCGGTTCGAGCCGGGAGGCCCGCGCAGGTCCGGAGGCGACGCACACGATCACGACCGCCGCGAGGACCGCGAGCACCACGGCGACGACGACCCGGGTGAGCCCGGCCGACTTCTGGACGCCCAGGTAGTTCACGGCGGTCACCGCCACCACGGCCACGACGGCCACCGCGTGCGCCTGCCCCGGCCACACGTATGTGCCCACCGTCAGGGCCATCGCCGCGCACGACGCCGTCTTGCCCACGACGAACGCCCAGCCCGCCAGGTAGCCCCAGAACGGGCCGAGCCGCTCGCGCCCGTACACGTACGTGCCGCCGGAGACGGGGTAGCGGGCGGCGAGCCGCGCGGACGACGTCGCGTTGCAGTACGCCACCACGGCGGCTGCCGCGAGCGCGTACAGCAGCCCGGAGCCGGCCGATCGGGCTGCCGGACCCAGCGCGGCGAAGACGCCGGCGCCGATCATCGCGCCGAGTCCGACGACGACGGCGTCTCGTACACCGAGCGCTCTGCGCAGGGAAGTTCCCGACTGTGTCATGCGCCGCACCCTAAAGGCGCACCGCAACCGCGATACGCATGGGTGTCGTCCTTCGGGGAAACAGTGCGTCGAGCCGGTGCGAACCACTCACGCACCACACGGGCACCACAGAGACCACGCCGGAACCATAGACACCACGCCGGCACACAGACATCACGCACAAAGCACTACAAGCAGCAGCACGACGGAAAGGCAGAACACGGCATGAGCATCATCAGCTGGATCCTCCTGGGCCTGATCGCCGGTGCCATCGCCAAGTTCCTGCTCCCGGGCCGCGACCCGGGCGGGCTGATCGGCACCACGCTCATCGGCGTCGCGGGCTCCTTCATCGGCGGCTGGATATCGGCGAAGTGGCTCGACCGGCCCATAGCCACCGACTTCTACGACACCGCCACCTGGATCTCCGCGATCGGCGGCGCTCTCGTCCTCCTGATCGTCTACCGGATCTTCTTCGGGGACTCCCGCAGCAGGCGCTGACCCGGGTCTCGGGGCCGCCCGCGTGCGCCCTGGGTGTGCCGGACGCGCCGGGTGCGCGCCCCCAAGTCGCCTTCGTGCGCTCCCTGCTGTCTCTTCACGGGCAGTTTCCGCAGAACAGGGGAGCGTGAGGCGCCCGTTGTGGAAGCATTGCCGTAACGGGGAGGTGGGAGCGAGGGGCCCGGTCCGGTTGTCGAAGCCGTGCCGCGTCCCCCGCGACGCGTATGCAGCTGCGCCCGACACAGTTCTTCACCGACGGCGTACTCGACCCTGACGCCTGTGGTGACCGGCGGACCGCCGCCGTCCTGACCGCGGCCGCGCAGCGGTCGGGCCGACGGATGCGGCCCAGCGACGTGCTGTACGCGGCCCTCGCCGAACGCGACGCCGCCCTGCTGTCCGCGCTCGACGTGGCGCTCGTCGACGGTGCGGCACCGGCCCACCTCATGGATGCCATCGACGTCTACAACCCGCCCGGCGCCGCCTACGAATTCGACGGTTCGAGAAGTTCCGTCGCGCCGGAACTTCTCGCGGCACTCGACGCGTTCACCGACCAGAGCGCCGCGATCGCCGCCCCGGTCGCCGCGCCCGCGTCAACGACCGTATCCATGAGCACAACTCAACAGAGTGCCGCTGGCCAGCGCGCCGCCGAACAGCGTGCCGCTGGACGGGGTGCCGCCGAACAGAGTGCCCCCGAACGGGGCGCCGCAGCACGCGGTGCCGCCGAGACGCCCGTCCCGCTCACCGGCCCCGCGGTCCTCGACCTGCTCCTGGCCTGCGTCCTCGCCCACCCCGACGAGCAGGACCGCACCTTCCTCGGCGAGATCCTGGACCTGACACGGGCCGCCGACGCGCTGCGCCGCCGCGTGCGGGTGCGTCTGGAAACGCCGCGCGAACTGTTCGACGAGGGCTCGGGACGGCTGCGCACCGAGGGATTCACGCCCGACGCCTGGGCCGTCCTCGAACGGGCCGCCGAGCGTGCCGCCGCGCTCGGCTACGACCGGCTGCTGCCGCCGCACTGCCTGCTCGCACTGCTCGGTGAGACGGAAGGGCTGGCCGAGCGGCTGCTGCGGCTCCAACTGCCGCCGCAGATCGGCCTGGTGAAAGCGGTCGAGCTGATATCCGGCGCCTTCCGGATATCGGACCGGCCCAGCCGCGGCACGCCCCGACTGCACCGCGACGACTGCGGAGAGGCCCTGCACGAACTGCTCACCGCGGCCCGCCGCACGTCGGCCCTGTGGGACGCCGACCGGGTCGACACGCCCCACCTGCTCGCCGCGCTGCTCGACGAGCCGCCGCAGCGCCTGATCTCCGTGCTCGCAGCCGAACCGCTCCGCCTGGACCTGGAGCGACTGCGGACCCACCTGGCCGAGTCGCTGCGCGCCCGCCGTAGCGCGCGCCCGCGCGAGACGGCGTACAAGCTGCCGGATTTCCTGCCGCCGTCCGAGGACCTGACCTGGCAGGCACGCACCCGCGAGCTGCCACCCGCCCGGCACCTCGACCGCTACTTCGGCCCGCTGTGCCGCGCCCTGCACCGCGCCGAGAACAACCACGTGCTGGTCACCGGTCTGCCCGGCATCGGCACGACCACCCTGCTGCGGGAGCTGGCGCGGCGGGCGGCGGCGGGCGAGATTCCCTTCCTGCGGCGCAAGCGGTTCCTGCGCGTGGACTGCCGGGACGTGGCGGCGGAGGAGAGCGGCACCCAGCTGTCGGCGCTCATCAGCCACGTGAAGGGCCGCACCGACGTGGTCGTGTGCGTGGACGGGCTCGGGCCGCTGTTGCGCGGCCCGCAGGGAACCGACCACGTCCTGGAGCTGCGCCGCGCGCTGTCCGAGCGCAGCCTCCACCTCATCGGGGTGCTGTCCGTGCAGGACTACGAGGACCTGCTCACCGCCGACCACGAACTACAGGAGCTCTCCTGCCGGATCGACATGACCGAGCCGGACCGGGAGAGCGCCCGCGACATGGTGCGGCAGGCGGGGGACGCGCTGGCGGAGGAGTTCGGGTTGAGCGTCGAGGACCACGCGGTGGCCCGCTCCGTGGTCCTCGCCGGTGAGTTCATCGCCCACCGCAAGCTGCCGCAGTCCGCCGTGCGGGTGCTGCGCCGCGCCTGCGAGGACCTGCACTACGCGCGCACCCAGGAGGGGGACGAGCGGGCGGCGGTGACCGCGGACGACGTCATCGACGTCGTGGCCGAGCTGTCCGGGGTGGCGCGCAGCCAGATCGCCGGGTCCGCCGACGGCGACGACCGGGTCGACTACGCGGCGGCGCTCGGCGCGCGCGTCGTCGGCCAGGACCAGGCGGTACGGGTGGTCGCGGACGAGCTGCGGCGGATCAAGGCCGGTCTCGCCGACGCGAGTTCGGGGCCCGCGACCGTGCTGCTGTTCGCCGGGCTGACGGGCGTCGGCAAGACCGAGCTGGCCAAGGCCGTGGCGGGTCTGTACTCGGCGTCCAAGCGACTCCAGACGTACCCGATGGAGAACTTCACCGAGCCGCACAGCGTCGCCGGCCTGATCGGTCCACCGCCCGGCTACCGGGGCCACGAGCGCGGCGGGCGCCTGATCAACGAGCTCAATGCCGACCCGTACTGCGTCTTCCTCCTCGACGAGGTGGAGAAGGCACACCCGGAGGTGCTGCGCCCGTTCCTCAACCTGTTCGACGAGGGCTGGATCATCGACCAGCGCGGCGTGAAGGCCCACGCCGACCGGGCGATCTTCCTGCTCACCACCAACGCCGGGCACGAGAAGATCTCCCACCACGGCGCGCACCGCCCCGACGAGGAGATCGCCGCCGCGGTGCGCGCCCGCCTCGGCGAGCTGCGCCACCGGCAGGGCGAGGCCGTCTTCACGCCCGAGTTCCTCGCCCGGATCCGCCGCATCGTCGTCTTCCGTCCGCTGGGCGAGGAGGCGATGTACGGGATCGGACGCCTGGTGGTCGAGCGGCAGCGGGCACTATGGCGCGAGCGGCGGGAGAAGGACCTCGTCGTCTCGGAGGAACTGCTGCGCTACGCCGCCAAGCTGGGCCACGAGAGAGATGTCGCCGCGCAGGGCAGGGAAGGCGGACGGGTGATGTCGCCGCTGCTGACCGACCTGGTGGAGACGCCGGTGCTCACGGCGTCGGAGGAGCGTCCGGACGAGTTCCGCGCGTGCGCGCGCATCGAGGTGACGTGCGTGCCGGGCGAGGCGCCGGACGACCCGTTCGCCGATCTCGTGATGCCGCGCACGGAAGTACGGCTGGTACCGCCGGAACCGTAGGGGCGTGGCGAAGTGTCGTACTGAACAGTCGAGTTGGCCGAGGTGAGCCCGGTCGGCCGGCGGCGCGGTGCGTGTCGAGGGGAGGCGCGTGTGATGGAGCGGGCGACCGGACCCGGGGCGGTTCCGGCTGCCGCGGTGCCCGGCGAGAGCGATCTGCGCGAACTGGTCGGCCGGGTCGTCGACGGCCGGTACGTGCTGCGCGAATGGATCGGCGGAGGCGGGTTCGGCGGCGTGTTCCGCAGTGAGCAGTACGTGCTGGGGCGGGCCGTGCGGCCGGTCGCGTGCAAGGTGTCGCGACGCGCCGACCTGACCGAGGCGACCGCCGCCGACCTCTTCGCCGACGTCCTCGTCCTCGCCGACGCCATGGGCACGATGACGGACCTGGAGGCTCGCCGCCACCTCGTCCACGTCTACGACGCCGGACTCGCCCCAGGTCTCGGCGGGCGCGCCTACCTCGTCATGGAGTACGTGCAAGGCGCGACCCTGGCCGGTGAGTTCGCGCGCCTCGGCCGTGTTCCGCCGCGTCTGATGGTGAAGTGGGCGCGGCAGATCGCGGTGGCGCTGCGCGGTCTGCACTGCCTGGTGCCGCCGCTGCTCCACCGCGATCTGAAACCCGACAATGTGCTCGTCGGCCAGGACCGCGCGGTGCGGCTCATCGACTTCGGGCTCGCCGCGCGCATGCTCGCCACGGGCCAGGTCCAGGGCGCCGCGGGCACCACCCGGTACATGGCACCCGAGACCGCGCGCGGCGCGAGCCTGCCCGCTTCCGACCTGTACTCGCTCGGACTGCTGATGTACGAGGGGCTGACGGGGCAGGAGCCGTACGGGCATGTCGTCGTCCCGCTCGACCTGCCCGAGCGTGAACTCGCCGAGTGGCTGGTGGAGGCCAAGCGGAAGGCGCCACCGGTTCGGCCCTCCTCGATCGAGGCTTCGGTCACGCCCGAGCTGGACGCCGTCGTCATGCGCTGCCTGGAGCTTCGGCCCGAGCGGCGGTTCCGCGGGGCGGACGAGGTGATCGCCGCCTTGGACGCGCTGCCGGAGGAGGCGTCGGCGGGGCCCGTCCGGGCCCGCGGCCGGGCCGAAGCGACCCGGGCGACGGCTCCCGGCCCGGACGAGTTGACGCGGGCCCGCCGCCATCTGGCCGCCGGGGAGGCGCGCGCCGCGGTCGGGCTGCTGACCGAGGCGCTCGCCAAGAGCACGGTGCCGCGCGAGCTGCGGCCCGTGCTGATGGTCGAACTCGCCAAGGCACAAGGGGCGTTGGCGGACCATGGCGCCGCCGCCCTGGCCTGGGCGGCGGCCTACGAATGCGTGTGCGCCGGCGTGCGCCCGCCCGACGGAATGAGCCGTGAGCGCCTCGCGGAGCGCGCGGCGACGGCCTTCCGCGCCGCGGGCAACAGGTTCCAGGCCGACCACTTCGCGCGCCTCGCATGGGGCGGGAGGTGAGCCGGGTGCAGCCGCAGCGTTCGTTGCGCAAGAGCCTGTCCGGCCTCGGTCGGCTCGAGAACGCCTGGGCCGGAGCGCTCGAGCAGACCGACCCGGGGCAGGCGGTCGAGCGGCTGCGTCACGTCCTCAAGGGGTTCGAGGAGCGGTCCGAGCAGACGGCCGGGCTGTGGCTGTCGTTCCAGGACTCGTTCCTGGAGCCGCGCTTCCTGCCGCGGCTCGCCCCCGACGACCTGGAGAACCTGGCACGGCACGGCGAACGGCTCGCCACCGCGGGCCGCGTGGGGCTGCACCAGACGTGGATACCGCTCGCCCGCGCCGCGCAGTTGCGCGCCACACCGGACGACCGGGCGTGGGCCCTCGCCCTCCTCGCCCGCCTCTACCACGCGCCGAACGCGTACGAGGAGGCGCGCGTCGGCGCGGCCGTGGCGCTCGTCGAGGCCGGTGCCGACAACGACAGCGCGCTCGACGTGTACGCGGATCTGCTCGGGCGGCACCCGCGCCCGCCCGCCGCGGTCCTCACCCACGTACGACGGGTTCTCGCGGTGGGCTTCGACGACCCGGCCGACCGGGTGGAGCGGGCGGCGGCGCTGGCCGGGCGGCTGGCCAAGATCGGAAGAGCGTCG